>NZ_KB899010.1:0-140171 GCF_000377965.1 Streptomyces sp. CNB091 | reverse complement strand
CTGCTGATGTTCGCGACGCCGCTGTTCGCCGGATTCGCGAACTGGATCATGCCGCTGCAGATCGGCGCGCCCGACGTGGCGTTCCCGCGGCTGAACATGTTCGCGTACTGGCTGTACCTCTTCGGCTCGCTCATCGCGGTGGCCGGCTTCCTCACCCCGCAGGGCGCGGCCGACTTCGGCTGGTTCGCCTACGCCCCGCTCAACGACGCGGTCCGTTCGCCGGGGATCGGCGCCGACATGTGGATCATGGGTCTGGCCTTCTCCGGCTTCGGCACGATCCTCGGCTCGGTCAACTTCATCACCACGATCATCTGCATGCGCGCACCCGGCATGACGATGTTCCGCATGCCGATCTTCGTCTGGAACGTCCTGCTGACCGGTGTTCTGGTCCTGCTGGCCTTCCCGGTCCTCGCCGCGGCCCTGCTGGCGCTGGAGGCCGACCGCAAGTTCGGCGCGCATGTCTTCGACGCGGCCAACGGCGGCGCTCTGCTGTGGCAGCACCTGTTCTGGTTCTTCGGCCACCCCGAGGTCTACATCATCGCCCTGCCGTTCTTCGGCATCGTCACAGAGATCTTCCCGGTCTTCAGCCGCAAGCCGGTCTTCGGTTATATCGGCCTGGTCGCGGCCACCATCGCCATCGCGGGCCTGTCCGCGACCGTGTGGGCGCACCACATGTTCGTCACGGGGGGTGTGCTGCTGCCGTTCTTCTCCTTCATGACCTTCCTCATCGCTGTGCCGACAGGCGTGAAATTCTTCAACTGGATCGGCACCATGTGGAAGGGATCGCTCTCCATGGAGACCCCGATGCTCTGGGCCGTCGGCTTTCTGGTCACCTTCCTGTTCGGTGGTCTGACCGGGATCATTCTCGCCTCACCACCCCTGGACTTCCACGTCTCCGACTCGTACTTCGTCGTCGCTCACTTCCACTACGTGGTATTCGGCACCGTGGTGTTCGCGATGTTCGCCGGATTCCATTTCTGGTGGCCGAAGTTCACCGGGAAGATGCTGGACGAACAGCTCGGGAAGATGACGTTCTGGACCCTCTTCGTCGGATTTCATGGGACGTTCCTCGTTCAGCACTGGCTCGGCGCCGAGGGCATGCCGCGTCGTTACGCGGACTACCTCGACGCCGACGGCTTCACCGCGCTGAACACGATCTCCACCCTTTCCTCCTTCCTGCTGGGCCTGTCGATCCTGCCGTTCTTCTACAACATCTGGAAGACCGCCAAGTACGGTAGGAAGATCGAGGTCGACGACCCGTGGGGCTACGGCCGGTCCCTGGAATGGGTCACCTCCTGCCCGCCGCCGCGGCACAACTTCGTCACCCTGCCGCGGATCCGTTCCGAATCCCCGGCGTTCGACCTGCACCACCCGGCGGTCCGCTCTCTGGAGGAAGCCACCAATCGCCCCCAGGACTCCACGATCGTCGCCCCGGGGGACCGGCACGAGTGAATGCGACCCACGCCCTTGACGGATCGGCGGGGTGGGAGAGGAGGACGGGGTGAAACCCGACGAGGACTGCGCCCGGGGTCTGGCGCAACTGGAAGGCTTTCTGCTGTGGAACGCCGAGGTCGAGAGAGCGCGGCGACAGGCGCGCCGCTTCACCGACCGGTTGCCCTGGTTGACCACAGCGCAGCGTGAGGACGTCGAGCGGGTGTTCATCGCCGAACGCGTCGTCGCTTCCCGGGAGTCGCTCACCCGCATCCGGGACCGCGCGGACGAACTGCGCGAGGAGTACGCCGGGCGTTACGTCCGGCTCCGGGCCCGCTGCGTCGCCGTCTCGGTGGGCGCGGCGGGCATGGCGATCTGCGTCGGCACGGCGCTGATGTTGGTCCTGCGCTGAGCCCGGCGGGATCCCGCCGGGCTCTGGTGCGGCCGCCGGCCGGCCGCACCGGACGGGCCCGGGTGCGCGAGGGGAGCCGGAACGGTCAGTGCCGTACCAGGCAGAAGGGGTGCCCGGCGGGGTCGGCGTACACACGCCACCCGCGCGCTTCGTCCCCGGCGTCGAGCAGGGACCCCCCGCCGGCCAGAACCACCTCGTGCGCCCGTTCCTGGTCGGTGACGCCGAAGTCCAGGTGGAACTGCTGGGGCGGGTCCTGGCCGGGCCAGTCGGGCGGCCGGTGGTCGGTCACCCGCTGAAAGGCGAGGACGAGTCCACCGGGCGTGTGCAGCGTGGACCAGTCCGCGTCGCACGCCCATCTCCGGTCGGCGCGGTCGACCTCGCCCCCGAGCAATGACGCGTAGAAGTCGGCCAGTTCCTTCGGGTCCGGGCAGTCCAGTGCCACGCACTCCACTTGAGCGATCATGGCGGCATCCTAAGGGGTGTCCGGCGGGCTCAGCGGGCCCCGAACACCTGGGTCCACACCGGACCGCCGCCCGAGTTCTGCTTGCCGACGCCGATCTCCTTGAAGGAACAGTTGAGGATGTTCGCGCGGTGCCCCGGGCTGTCCATCCAGGACCGCATCACGTCGGCCGGGGTCTGCTGGCCCTTGGCGATGTTCTCGCCGTAGGTGGACCACCGATAGCCAGCGGCGCTGATCCGGTCGCCTGGATCCCTGCCGTCCTGCGAGGTGTGCGAGAAGTAGTCCTTGGCCTCCATATCGGCGGAGTGCCGTTGCGCGGCTGTGTTGAGCTGATCGTTGACGGTCACCGGAGCGCAGCCCTCCTTGGCCCGCTCAGCGTTGACCAGATCGGTGACCTGACCGGCTGTTCCCGCCGGTGCGGGCGGTGCGGGCGGTGCGGGCGCCGGTGGGTCCGGCTTCGGGGCCGCGGCGGCGGTGGTGGGCGCGGGTGGTGCCGGGATGCTCTTCTCCGGCTTGGCCTTGGGCGTACGCGGGGGACTTGGCGTCGGGGAGGCGCTGGGCGACACGGACACGGAGGCCGAGGAAGACGGGGACGATGTCGGTGAGGCCGAGGTGGGCGCGTGGGAGCGGGGGGCCGGAGCGTCGGCGGTGACGGTCGTCGCGTCCCGGTCGCCGTCGTCGGTGTAGAGGTGCACCGCCGCGCCGCCCGTGCCGAGCGTGGCGACCGCGACCACGGCGGCTATCGCTGAGTTACGACGGCGTCGTCGGGCCTGCACCCGTCTGCGCCCCGCGCGCCCCGCCCCAGTGCCGTGCGAGCCAGGACCGGGCACCTGGAGTTGCGCGGCTGCGGTGAGCAGTTCCGGAGCGGCCACCGCTCCGGCCGCGGCCACCGGGACGAGTGCGAGACCCACCAACAGTCCTTCGGCGGGAACAAGCCCCGCGCGGTGCCCCGAGCACACCGTGCATTCGCGGGCGTGGCGGGCCAGCCGCTTGCGCCACAGGGCGGAGGGGACGCCGTCCCAGCCGACGGCGATGTCCTCCAGCAGCGCGCACGGCGGTTCGGCCGCCAGCGCGCCCACCACGACCCTCGCCGCCTCCAGCTGGGCCTTCATCCGCTGCACCCGTACGGCGGTGTGCTGCGGGGAGAGTTCGAGTGCCGCGGCGACCTCGGCACGGGACAGGTGCCCTGCGGTCTCCAGCCACCACAGCGACAGCAGGGCGCGGTCGTCCTCGTCCAGCCAGCGTGTCGCCTCCGCTACCTGGCGACGCTGGCCGGTCAGGCCCAGCTCCAGGATCGTCACCTCGACGAAGTCCGCCCGGGGATCCGGCAGGTCGTACGCGGCGTCCAGCCGGTCCGCCGGTATCGCACCGGACTGTCTGTCACGCCAGTGCGCGCGTATCTCGTTCATGGCTATCGCCACCAGCCAGGAACGGAAACGCTCCGGGGCGCGCAGGTCGGGCAGGCCCCGGAGCATGCGCAGCACCGTCTCCTGCACTACGTCGTCCACGTCCGCATGACCGTCCAGCGCACGTCCGACGACGTTGTACAGCAGCGGCAGGTACGCCGAGACGAGCTGGTCCTTGGCCTGCTGGTCGCCGCTCTGCGCCGCCGAGATCACGACCGTCGGGTGATCCTTGCCCATGCTGTACTCACTCTTCCGGGGTCCGGTGCTGTCACTTCCCACACTCGGGAGACGGGGTGCGGGCGGGACGATAACAAGAATCCGGCGGGCAACCCCGGGAATCTTCGCCGTCACCCCCGCCACGGGTCTCGTTCGCGACCCGTGGGTCCGTGTGCGCGGGGGGCTCGACGTACACCGCACACCGGGCCGTGCCACGGATCGCATTCCGTGGCACGGCCCGGTGTGCGGGACGGACGGCGGCCGTCCGGTCACCGGCGGGGCGGCTCAGGCGCGGGGCGGCCCGTCCTGGTCGCGGTCCGCCCCGAACTGCTGCTTGAGCCTGTCCTGACCGGTGTCGACGTGACTCTTGTACTTGCCCTTCGTACGGCCGTCGACCATGTCGCCGGCCTTGTCGATGCCCTTGCCGACATGCTCTTCGTGGCCCTTGAGCATCTTCTTGATCTTGTCCAGTGCGGACATGCGTCCTCCTCGTCGACTCTGCACCCCCTGTCTCAAGGGTCACCGCACCGGGCACCGCCCGCATCCGCGCCCAGGGACGACGAGTACGCCGACAGGTGGGACGGGGGCGGCCGGGAAGTGTGAAGCCGCGCCGACTGGGCACATACCGGTTGACCAGGAGGAGGTGGTGGCAATGGGCCGCATCCGAGTTGTCGTCCGTCGTCCCCCGCCCCCTACGGGGCCGCCGCCGCTGGATCTGCGCACCCCGTCCGGCCGCCCCCTGCCGTACTGACCGCCGGCGTTTCCCGCCCTTCCAGGCACCTGTGCCTTATACGCGCTACCGGGGGTCCGGGTGGGGGCCGCCGTCGAGAGGGCCGTGCCGCCGTCCCCTGTCCTCGTACCGCGTCGCGGCCGGTCCCGACAGCGGTGCCAACTGCTCCACCAGGGCCTCCAGCTCCTCGACGGCGTACTCCGTCTCGCGGCGGATGTTCCTGTGCTCCGCGACGACGGCCCCGAGCAGCAGCGCGGTGAGCGCGACGCTTCCGTTGAGCAGGGAGAGATTGGCCATGATCTCCATCAGGCTGTGCCCCGCGAACGGCCCAACTCCATCCGTACCGGCGATGACGGCGAGCACCGAGACGACCAGGGCGCACGGAGCGCTGCCGGGCAACTGGAAGCGCAGGGCCGCCCAGATGATCACCGGGAACACCAGATAGATCATCGACAGCGAACTGCGCGTAGCGAGCAGCGACGACACGACCACGACGACCGCGAGGACCGACGCCTCCAGCCACCGGTCGGACGGGCGGGGCCACCGCACCCCGCGCAGGACCAGCAGCACGGGGGTGACGACCAGGACCCCCATCGCGTCCCCCGCCCACCAGGACGACCAGACCAGCCAGAACCGTCCCGGCGGAACCTTGCCGTCGAGCAGCAGCGTGAAACTCCCGATGGCGGCGCTGATCAGCATCCCCGCGAACGCGCCGAGGAAGACCAGGCAGACCCCGTCCCGCAGCCGGACCAGCTCACTGCGGAAGCCGACCCTCCGCAACAGGGCGTACGAGGCGACCGGGGCGACCGTGTTGCCGAACATGATGGCCAGACTGCTCACGGTGAACGCACCGCCGGTCTCGAGGACTGCGAGCAGCGCGCCCAGCGCGATGCCCGGCCAGACGCGGACGCCCAGGCACAGCAGTGCGGCCAGGGCGATGCCGGTGGGCGGCCACAGGGGTGTGACGACCGCGCCGTCCACGACGACCTGCCGCATCAGCCCGAGATGCGCCGACAGGTAATAGGCGCCGGCCACGCCCAGGATCTGCGCCACGTACACGGCCCGACGTCTGGCTTCCTCAGTGCGGATCACACCACTCATCAGACACCGGCCGCGATGGGGCTCGGCAGGTGACACGCGCGGCACGGTCCGGCGTCACCGCGGCCCGCGGCCGGCGGCGGCATGCCGCAGGACCAGCACGGCGGCATCGTCCTCGTGCCCCGTCACCTCCGTCGCGCGCAGGACCTCGTCGGCCAGCTGCGCCGCGCCTGCCCCGACGTGCGCGGAGACCAGCTGCCGTACTCGCTCCAGGCCGTCCTCGATCAGCAGCGATGGCCCCTCGACGACCCCGTCGGTGAGCAGCACGATCGCCCCGTCGGAGTCGAGGGTGCGCCGGGTGACGGGATAGTCCTCGCCCGGCTCGATGCCCAACGGCAGGCCGCCAGGGTCCTCCGTGACACCGGACCGACCTTCCGTGGTGGCCCACACACACGCCACGTGCCCGGCCCGCGCACTGTGCAGCTCCCAGGTCGTCGGGTCCAGTCGCATGAACGTGCAGGTCGCGAAGAGGCCCGAGTCCACGGAGACCAGCAGATCGTTCGTCCGGCCGAGGATCTCGCCCGGATCGGACGCCGTGCCCGCGATGGCCCGCATCGCGATGCGGACCTGCCCCATGAAGGCGGCGGCCTCGACATCGTGCCCCTGTACGTCGCCGATGGCGAAGCCGAGGGCCCCGTCCGCGAGCGGGAAACCGTCGTACCAGTCGCCGCCGATGTCCAGCCCGTGGCGGGCGGGCGCATAGCGTGCCGCGGACTGGAGACCGGGGACCGTGGGCAGGGCCGCCGGCAGCATGTCGCGCTGGAGCGCCTGCGCCAGTTCCACCCTGGCCTGGTGGAACTCCACCTCGCGCCGAGCGCGGGCAGTGAGGTTCTGCAAGGTGTTGAGCAGGTCTTCGGCGCTAGCTGAGCGGGGAGTCCGACGCCGGTTCATGTGCCGCTCCGCGGTGCGTTATGTCCCTGAATCATAGGGCGGGCACCCTTGAGCGGCGACTGCGGGCGCATCCGCGTGCACGCGGCCCCGGGGGCGCCGCTCAGGACCGCCGGGCGCGGTACAGATCGCGGAGCAGGGCGATCTCGGCACCGTGGTGCAGCACCTCATGGTTGACCCACCAGACGATGTCGACGAAGGGATCCTCGGCGTCGCTGCCGTTCGGATACGTGCTGTACCCGACGGTGTCCAGGGCCACGTCGTCGGCGGTGAGGAGGGCTGCGCGCCAGGCTGCGGACGCGGTCTCGAAGGCGGCCACCGCCCCGGCGGCGTCCCCCGGAGTGCGGTAGCCGCCGCGCGTCAGCGCCCTGCTGCCACAGGTGTGGTCGGCACGGAGAGTGAGCATTTCGGCGAGATGGCTCAGGCGCCACGCGATGGTGGTGAACGGCGGAGGGAACGGATGCGGGGAGTCCGCCGAGTCCCGGCCCCAGTCGCCGGCTCCCGCCAGAACGGTCGCCCGCGCCCCGGGGGTGTCGCCGCGACGGCGTACGGACCAGCAGTCGGGCACGGGTTCCCAAAGGTGTTCGTCGTCGCCGAGAGGGGTGACGCCGATGTCGACGCCGTTGCCGCTGTCCATGACGGGACCGGCCAAGCGGGCCAGGAGCCGCTCGCAGGCGAAGTCGAACTGCTCAAGCAGCGGGATCAGACGTGGTGGGAGGATCATCGGTGGAGCGTGTCACGGCGACCGGGCGGACGCGCGCCCATTTCCGGCGGCCACCGTCCCGCTCGCCCGGACCCGCGTCGTGCGGCGGACACTGGCCGGATGGACCCTCGTACCGAGCCGTTGTCAGTGCCCGGTGGGATGCTGCCCGCATGGACGAGCTGATGAGGCAGCGACGGGTGTACGGCACCGACCACGACGACCCCCGCCCCGGGCCCAGACCGGGGCACGACTACCGGGAACTGGTCGGCGGCCCGCTCGATGGGCTGCTGCTCGACGTCACGGGCTGGGACGAGGCAGACCTGCGCGAGGGTGTCGGGCTGGTCACCGAGATCGGCGCCTACGGGCCCGGAGGACGCGCCGAGTACGGACCGCGGTCGCCGGACAGCCACCAGTGGGACTGGCGCGGCGACGTGCGGTGAAGGGGTGAGTGGGTGAAGGGTCGGGTGGTGATGGCAGGGGCGGCAGGAATCGAACCTGCGACATACGGTTTTGGAGACCGCCGCTCTGGCCGCTGAGCTACGCCCCTTGGTTACGGGTGAAGCCTGACACGCGCGCGCCCGCACGCCAACGGATTTACGTGTGCGCCGCGTTGAACCCCGTCGCGCGAACCGGCCCCTCGGCCGGCCGGGGCTCCGGACGCGGCGCAGCGCCTCCTCCGGGACACCGGGCAAGCCGGGGGAGGCCGGGGAGGCGCTACGGCCGGTCCGGGCTGTCCGATAGGTTGGCCGGTCATGTGGGCTTTGAGCGCGGTCGGGCACCGTCGGCTGGGTGCGGCAGGATCGCTGGCGATCGTCGCCGGCGGCTGGTTCGCCGGAAAACTGCCGGTCCATGACCCCTGGGGTCTGTGGACCGACCACGGGTCCGCCACGAAGGCGGCGGCGGCCGTCCTCGCCTACGTCGGACTGACCGTGCTCGTCGTGGCCTGGTGGCAGTACGGCAAGACCGCCTCCACGGCCCGCGAGACCCTCGTCACCCTCGCCTGGTGGACGGCCCCGTTCCTGCTCGCGCCCCCGCTCTACAGTGCCGACGTCTACAGCTACATCGCCCAGGGCTCGATGGTCGTCGAAGGGCACGACGTCTACACCGTCGGCCCCTCCGCCCTGGACGCCGGGGGAATCGGCGGCGACGCCGCCGCGAGCGTGGGCAACCACTGGCGCGACACCCCGGCCCCGTACGGACCGCTCTTCCTGCTGCTCTCCGCGGCCGTCGCCTGGATCACCGGCGGCACGATCGTCCCCGCGGTCCTGGCGATGCGGCTCGTCGCGCTCGTCTCCCTCGCCCTGATCGTCTGGTCCCTGCGCCGCCTGGCGCGCGAACACGGCCGCAGCGAGAGCCGCGCTCTCTGGCTGGGAGCGCTCAACCCGCTGCTGCTGATCCACGTGGTCGGCGGCGTGCACAACGACGGGCTGATGATCGGTCTGATGCTCGCCGGCCTGGTGCTCGCGCTGCGCGGCAGGTGGATCGCTGGCAGTGCCCTGGTCGGCCTCGCCATGATGGTGAAGTCCCCGGCGGCCGTGGCACTCCTGTTCATCGGGGTTCTCGTGCACGCGTCCGCGACCGGCCCCCAGTGGCGCCGCTGGGCCAAGGGGCTGCTCGCACCCGGCCTGATCGCCTGCGCGGTGGCCGGAGGGGCCACACTGGTCAGCGGCACCGGATTCGGCTGGCTCCGCACCCAGGGCGTCGCCGCGAACATCCACACCGCGCTCTCCGTCACCAGCGACGTCGGCCTCGGACTGGGAGAGCTGGCCCAGTTGCTCCTGGGCGTCGACGCGGAACCCGTCAAGTCCGCCGTCCAGACCCTGGGCCTGGCGGTGGCGCTCGGTGTGATCGTCGTTCTGGCCCGCCGTGCGATGCGGGGCGGTATGACGCCGGCCCACGCTCTCGGCCTCTCCCTGCTCGTCCTGGTCGCCCTCTCGCCCATGGTCCAGCCCTGGTACCTGCTGTGGGGCATGGCCGTCGTCGCCGCGACCGAACAGTACGGCCGCCTCTCCGCCGTCCTGATCGTGCTCTCGGCGGCGCTGGTGTACGAGACCCACCCCATGGGCGCCACCCCGCCCTACGGATTCGTCCTGGCCGGCCTCGCCGCCGTCCTCGGCACCCTCGCGCTCCGGCGTACCCCCGTCGTGCCGCCCGGCGTCCGGCCGCCCGGCCAGCGGGGGCCCGCAGGCCCGGCGGGCTCGGAGGAGAACCAGGGCGCCTCCGCGCCCACCGCCTCGCCCGCCCGGGCGCCGCAGAGCGCTCCCTGAACACATCCTCTCGACGCCCGGCAAGATCATCGGCTATGCTGCGCGGGTCCTTGTTGTCTCCGATAGAGGTGGACGTTGCGCATCTGAGGTCCGCGATCATCGCGCGGTACGGCCCTGGCCCGTACACGGTCACAACGCTGTCGGCATTTCTGCCGCCCGTGACTTCCGCGTGGATGCGACCTCGGTGCTGAGCCGTCCCTCACCTTCGCAGGACTGTTCTTCCCACCACCTTCCGGCCCCGGCCGGGTCGCCGCGTGCTGTTCGCATACGAAGCCCCCCGTTCCTCCCCGCTTCCGACTGCGAGAACCACATGAGCCATCCCACCGCGCCCAGCGCCTCCGTGGCAGCTTCCAACCTCACCTTCCGGTGGCCCGACGGCACGAACCTCTTCGACGGGCTCTCCCTCACCGTCCCTCGGGGCCGCACCGGCCTGGCCGGAGCCAACGGCGCCGGCAAATCGACCCTGCTGCGCCTGTTCGCCGGGCTGCTGCGCCCCTCGGAGGGGTCCGTCACCGTCGGCGGGAACCTTGCCTACCTGCCCCAGAACATCACCCTGGACACCTCCCTGCGCGTCGACGCGGCCCTCGGCATCGCCGAGCGGCGGGCCGCCCTGCGCGCCATCGAGTCCGGAGACGTCCGGGAGAAGCACTTCGAGACGGTCGGGGACGACTGGGACGTCGAGGAGCGCGCTCTGGCCACTCTCGGCTCCCTCGGGCTCGGCGCCGTCGAACTGGACCGCACCGTCGGGCAGTTGTCCGGCGGAGAGACCGTCCTGCTGCGGCTGGCCGCGCTGCTCCTGGAACGCCCGGACGTCCTCCTCCTCGACGAGCCGACCAACAACCTGGACCTGTTCGCCCGGCGCAGGCTCTACGACGCCGTCGACTCCTGGCGCACCGGCATCCTGATCGTCGTCAGCCACGACCGGGACCTGCTGGAGCGGGTCGACCGCATCGCCGAACTGCGATCGGGCTCGGTCAGCTGGTACGGGGGCGGCTGGTCCGCCTACCAGGAGGCCCTGGCCACCCAGCAGGAGGCCGCCGGGCGGATGCTGCGCGCCGCCGACGCCGACGTACGCCGTCAGCAGCGCGAACTGGAGGAGACCCGGATCAAGGTCGCCCGCCGCCAGCGCCACGACAAGAAGCTCGACGGCCAGCGGAAGGCCCCGCGCATCGTCGCCGGGGAACGCAAGCGCTCGGCCCAGGAGTCCGGGGACCGGCTGCGCGGCCTGCACGAGGACCGGCTCGACGAGGCCCGCGAGCGAAGGGAGGAAGCCGCCGAAGCCATACGCCGGGACGCCGAGATCAAGGTGAGCCTGCCCCACACCGCGGTGCCCGCGGGCCGCACCGTCCTGACCGTACGGGACCTGAGCCTCCCCTACGGGCGGCTGCGTGAGGGCAGCCTCCAGGTGAAGGGACCCGAACGCATCGCCCTGGTCGGCCGCAACGGGGCCGGCAAGACGACGCTGCTGCGGGCGCTCACCGGGGAGCTCGCGCCGAGCACCGGGGAGGCCACGGCGGCGGTACCGCTGAAGTTCCTTCCGCAGCGGCTGGACGTGCTCGACGACGCCCTGAGCGTCGCCGACAACGTCGCCCGCACCGCCCCGAGCACCACCGACAACCAGATCCGCTCCCAGCTCGCCCGGTTCCTCTTCAAGGGGGCCCGCGCGGAGCAGCCGGCGGGGACCCTCTCCGGTGGCGAACGCTTCCGGGCCGCCCTCGCGGCGACCATGCTCGCCGCCCCCGCCCCGCAGTTGCTTCTGCTGGACGAGCCGACGAACAACCTCGATCTGGCCAGCGTGCGGCAGCTGACGAGTGCCCTGGAGTCCTACGAGGGCGCGCTCGTCATCGCCAGCCACGATCTGCCCTTCCTGGAGTCCGTGGGCGTCACCCGCTGGATCCTGCTGGACGACGCACTGCGCGAGACCGACGCCGAGGAGGTCCGCGAACTCTTCGGGAGCCCGCAGTCGACCCCGGCGGGCACGGCGTGACACCGACTGCACGATCGAAGAAGGAGGAGATCCGGATGAGCACCGACCTCGGCCCCTGTGTCGTACTGATCACCGGAGTGATGGCCGCGGGGAAGTCCACCGTCGCCCAGCTCCTGGCGGAGCGCCTGCCACGCGCGGTCCATGTGCGCGGAGACGTCTTCCGCCGCATGATCGTCTCCGGCCGGGCGGAGATGACACCCGACGAGGCGGCGGAGGCGCGGCGCCAGCTCGACCTGCGCCAGCGGATCTCGGCACAGGTGGCCGACGCCTACGCGGACGACGGATGGACGGCCGTCGTCCAGGACATCGTCCTCGGCGAGGACCTGCCCCGCTACGTCGACAGGGTCCGCACCCGCCCGCTCCACGTCGTCGTGCTCGCTCCCTCACCCGCGACCGTGCGCGAGCGGGAGGAAACGCGGGCCAAAACGGGGTACGGGGAGTGGACGGTCGAAGCGTTCGACGCGTACCTGCGGAGCGGGACGCCCCGTATCGGCCTGTGGCTGGACACATCCGGCCAGACGCCCGAGGAGACGGTTTCGGCCATCCTCGACGGGCTGCGCGGTGCGGGAGGTTCAGGTGATGCGGCCCCTCAGGCCGCTTCGTAGTGGTGGGCACGCGCGCCCCGCCACTCCACCCAGACCGGGTTGTCGAGGATCCGGTCCGCTTCTTCGAGGCCGGCCTCGTTCAGGAACACGATCACGTCGTGGTCGCTGTGGGCCAGCCCGAGTATCTCGTCCCGGCCTTCGTAGTGCACGGTCACCCGGCGGCCGCCCGAGGGGGTCGGCCGGTGGATGACGATCGGGGGATTCGCCATGGGTCCACCCTGCGACGCGCCCCGCACCCTCGCATCCCCGGCCCGCCCCCTACGACGGCGGGCAGAAGCCGCTCCTGAAAGGGCCCCCGTGCCCTCCCCGGGGGCCGGGGAGGGCTTCAGCGCCCGGCGGTCGTGAGTTCCACCGTTGTGGTGACGCGCACTACGGAGGGCCTGCGCGGGGCAGAGCCGAACCCGAAGGCGACGGGCGGATCGAGCGGGGCGAGCCGCCCCAGACCCGCCCCGTCCAGCACGGCGTTCGCGGCCACGACCGGCCGCAGCCCCCGCGCCCCGTACCACTCCCGCCGCCCCGGGCCCGCGCGGCCCAGGGTGCGTACGCCGGGCATCAGCAGCCGGGCCGGGCCATCGCACAGCGCGGCCCAGAGCGGGCTGCGGGCGAGCGGGGCCGGTACGGCGGACAGCAGCAGGCCGAGGGCGGAGCGGCGTCCCGTCCGCAGCCGCAGACGCAGCGGCCCCGCCTCGACGAGCCAGGTGTCGCCGGCGCCGGTGACGGCCACAGGCACTACCTCGATCCGGTCGAAGCGGTACGTGGCGGCGACGAAGTCCGCGATCCGCCGGGACGGGGCCAGGAGGACCCGTACGCCGTCGGGATGCTCGACCATGACGTCGCTGAACGCTCCGAACGGTGAACGCGGCCAGTGGCCGACCACCAGCCGGGTGCCCGAGGCGCTCCCCACACCGGCGATCCAGCCGTCGAACCGCAGTCGCTCACCTGTCACGCCCACCAGTCTCCTCCGTCACGGGCGGCAGGGGAGGACCGGCGACCGGCGCGACGGCCCGCCGTACGGGCTACTCGAAGCGGGACGTGTCCCCGGCTCCGCGGCGTACGATCTCGGGCTCGTCGCCGGAGAAGTCGATGACCGTGGTCAGCTCGGTGCCGCAGTCGCCCGAGTCGATGACGGCGTCCACCTCGTGCTCCAGCCGTTCCTTGATCTCCCAGCCCTGTGTCAGCGGCTCCTCCTCGTCCGGCAGCAGCAGGGTGCTGGAGAGCAGCGGCTCGCCGAGCTCGGCGACCAGGGCCTGGGTCACGACGTGGTCGGGGATGCGCACGCCGACCGTCTTCTTCTTCGGGTGCAGCAACTGGCGGGGAACCTCCTTCGTCGCCGGGAGGATGAAGGTGTAGCTGCCGGGCGTCGCCGCCTTGACCGCCCGGAACACGTCGTTGTCCACACGCACGAACTGCGACAGCTGCGCGAAGTCGTGGCACACCAGCGTGAAGTGGTGCTTGTCGTCGAGGTTCCGGATCGACCGGATCCGGCCGAGGGCGTCACGGTTGCCCAACTGGCAGCCCAGGGCATAGCACGAGTCGGTCGGGTACGCGACGAGCGCACCGGACCGGATGCTGTCGACCACCGTGCTGATGGTGCGGGGCTGGGGATTTGCGGGGTGCACGTCGAAGTACTTGGCCATTCGCCGAGCTTACGCGCTCGGGCCGGACCGGCGGAGCCCTGCGCCGGGAAGAGGGGAGGCGGCCCGTCGTACGGCGGGCCGCCCCTTCTTCCGCTTCGCGCGGCGGAGTTCACCGCCGGGCAGGTCAGACCGCGGCGGCCCCCACCAGCTCGTCCAGCACGTCCTCCATGGTCACGAACCCGATGACCGTGCCCTTGTCCCCGGCGACCGCCGCGAGATGCGTACCGGCGGCACGCATCGCGGTGAGGGTGTCGTCGAGCGGGGTGTCGATCTCGACCCGGATGACGGGGTGGAGGGCGCTCGTGGGCAGCGCCTCGGCGCGCTCCGCGACGCCGAGGGCGTCCTTGATGTGGAAGTAGCCCAGCAACCCGTCGTCGGGCCCGGTGACCGGCAGCCGGGAGAAGCCCGAGGCCACGGCGGCCCGCTCCAGACCCTGCGGGGTGATGCCCAGATCGACGGAGACGGTCCGGTTCAGCGGGACCATCACCTCGCCGACCGGCCGGGTCCCGAGCTCCAGCGCGTCCCGCAGCCGCTCACCGTCGGCCGGGGCCAGCAGCCCCGCGTCGCTGGAGTCCTTGACCAGCCGCACGAGCTCGTCGTCGGTGAACACCGAGGCGACCTCGTCCTTGGGGTCGACCTTGAGCAGCCGCAGCAGCATGTTGGCGAAGGCGTTGATGCCGAAGATGACCGGCCGCAGCGCCCGCGTCAGACCGACCAGGGGCGGCCCCAGCGCCAACGCGGTGGCGACGGGGGCGGCGAGCGCGATGTTCTTCGGGATCATCTCGCCGATGAGCATGTGCAGGTACGTCGCCAGCGTCAGCGCGATCACGAAGGCGATCGGGTGGACCAGCGCCTCCGGCACGCCGACCGCGTCGAACGGCGGCTCCAGCAGATGGGCGATGGCCGGTTCCGCGACGGCGCCCAGCACCAGCGAGGAGATGGTGATGCCGAGCTGAGCGGTGGCCATGGCGGCCGACAGGTGTTCGAGGCCCCACAGGGCGCTCTTCGCGCGTCGGCTGCCCCGCATGGCCTGCGGTTCGATCTGACTGCGGCGGACCGAGATGAGGGCGAACTCCGCGCCCACGAAGAACGCGTTGGTGAGGAGGGTGAGCGCGCCGATGGCGAGCTGGATGGCGGTCATCGGGCGTCCTCCTCCACGAGGGCCGGCGCCGGTGCGGGCGCGCTGATCCGGACCCGGTCGGCCCGGTGGTGCTCGATGTCGAGCACGTCGAACTGCCAGCCGTCGACCTCCACCCGGTCCGTACGGACCGGAATGCGGGCCAGCTGGTTGGCGAGGAGACCGGCGAGCGTCTCGTAGGGGCCTTCCGGCGCGCCGAAGCCGATCCGGTCGAGCTGGTCCAGCCTGATGCTTCCCTCGGCCTCCCATACCGGGCGCCCGTCGCCGAGCGGCTCGGCCGGTGCGAGGTCGGGGCGCTCGTGGGGGTCGTGCTCGTCGCGGACCTCGCCGACGACCTCTTCGACGATGTCCTCGACGGTGGCGACGCCCGCCGTACCGCCGTACTCGTCGATCACCACCGCCATCGTCCGGTGTTTGCGCAACTGCGCGAGCAACCGGTCGACGGGCAGCGAGTCGGGTACGAGGAGCGGTTCGGTCGCCAGGGCCGTGACGGGGGTCCGGCCCCGCTCGGACTCGTCCAGGGCGAGTACATCGCGGATGTGGACCGTGCCGATGACCTCGTCCAGGCTGTCCCGGTAGACCGGGAAGCGGGACAGGCCGGTGGCCAGCGTCAGGTTGGCGGCGTCGGCGGCGGTGGCGTGCGCCTCCAGCGCCCGGACGTCGACGCGCGGCGTCATCACGTTCTCGGCGGACAGCTCCGCCAGGTGCAGGGTGCGGACGAACAGCTCGGCCGAGTCCTGCTCGATGGCGCCCTCGCGGGCGGAGTGCTGAGCGAGCGCGATCAGTTCCTGCGGCGTACGGGCGGAGGCCAGCTCCTCGGCCGGCTCCAGGCCCAGGCGGCGCACGAAACGGTTCGCGGTGTTGTTGAGGTGCCGGATCAGCGGGGCGAAACAGGCCGTGAAGGCACGCTGCGGGGTCGAGACGACCTTGGCCACCGTGAGCGGGCTGGAGATCGCCCAGTTCTTCGGGACCAGCTCACCGATGACCATGAGGACCACCGTGGAGAGGGCCACACCGAGGAGGGTGGCGACCGTGGACACGGCGCCGGCCGGAAGTCCGGCGCCCTCCAGCGGGCCGCGCAGCAGCACCGCGAGGGACGGTTCGGCCAGCATGCCGATGACCAGGGAGGTCACGGTGATGCCGAGCTGGGCGCCGGAGAGCTGGAAGGTGAGCCGCTTGGCTGCCTTGAGCGCGCTCTCGGCACCACGCTCCCCGGCCTTCACCGCGCGTTCGAGCTCGCTGCGCTCGATGGTCGTGAGCGAGAACTCGGCCGCGACGAACACCGCGCAGGCCAGCGTCAGCGCGAGGGCGAGGAGAAGAAGGGCCACTTCGCTCACCGTGTCACCTCCGTCCCCTGGTGCGTGGGGTCAGGGATGACACGGTTCGTACTGGGAGGCTCACCCATTGCGGTGCGCAGCTCCTTCTCTGTTCGGGGCGTCGGGCTCGACGGTGGGATGCGGGTGTGAACCCGTCCCATAGATAGTAAAGGGAACGCAAAGCAATGGGGAGTGGCGGGTGTCACACGGAGTGCCGCCCGGGGCGGCCACGGCATCCGGGATCTTGATGGCCGGAACTGTGCGTAGTGGGCATGTGCTGGGGAACCCCCTCGCTTTTCGGGAGGTTCTGCCGGGTGAGGCGGCTCACGCACCCTCGATCGACTCATCCGCAGAGATCGCTCTTCCGTAAAGATCACCCATCCGTAGAGATCACCCGCACATCATCCCTAGAGATCGCTCAGACACAGAAGGAGCGGACGCCGCACATGGTGTTCAAGAAGTTGCTCGGAGCCCTCGGGGTCGGCGGACCCTCGGTCGACACCGTTCTGGAGCCCGGCCCCGCGCTGCCCGGAGGCCTCCTCACCGGAGAGGTCCGCCTGCGGGGCGGCGGATCGGACGTGACGGTCGACCGGATGTCGCTGCTCCTCGTCGCCCGGGTCGAAAGGGAGAGCCAGGACGAGGAGCACGAGGGCACGGTCGTCCTCGAACGGTTCGCCGTCGGTGGTGGGTTCCGGCTGGCGGAGGAGGCCGAACACACGGTGCCGTTCACCGTCACCCTGCCGTGGGAGACACCGATCACCGAGCTCCACGGCCAGCACCTCGGCCCCGTCCTCGGCATCCGGACGGAGCTGGAGATCGCGGGAGCGCGGGACAAGGGCGACCTCGATGCGCTCGCGGTGGGACCGCTGCCCGTGCAGGAAGCGATCCTGGAGGCCTTCGGGCAGCTCGGTTACGCGTTCAGGGCGGCAGACCTGGAGCTCGGACACATCCGGGGCACCGGTCAGCGGCTGCCCTGCTACCAGGAGATCGAGATCCTCCCGCCGGCCGGTCACGCGCACGCGCACGCCGTCAACGAGATCGAGGTCACCTTCATCGCCGCGCCGGGCGGTCTGGAGGTCGTGATCGAGGCGGACAAGCGCGCCGGACTGTTCTCCGACGGACACGACACGGTCCACCGCTTCACCGTCTCGCACCACGCGGTCCCGCACACCGACTGGAACGCCCAGGCCGACGCCTGGCTGAAGGAGGTCATCGCCGGTCACGAGATCCGCGCGACGCCGCCCTCGGGCGCCGAACACCGCGGTGACCAGCACGGGCCGGGTCCCGGCGTGGGTGCGGTGGTGGCCGGGGTCGCGGCGGGCGTGGCCGTCGGTGTCGTCGGCGGAATGGTCGCGGCCGAGGTCGTCGACGAGATCGGCGACGCCTTCGAGGGAGAGGTAGAGGAGGGCGACGAGGGCTGACCCTTCCGTCCGCGTGGTCCGGCGCGGCGGGCGGTACGTCTTCCGCCCGCCGCGTTTGCCCTCTCGGTGACTCCCGTCGATCAGCTCCGTCCCGGAGACGGCTGCCTCAGCCGGACGGAGGTCTGGCCCCGCTCGGGGCCAGCCGCTCGGCGAGAGTGTCCAGATCCGGCACGAACCAGATGTCCCGGCCCCGATTGGCCTCGCGGACGAGGTCGGGGAGGGCCGAACTGGCCGACAGATGGTGGCCGATGTCCCCGAGGACGACGAGGCGGAGCCGGTAGTTCGCGAACTTCTGCAGGATGGCTCCGGCGAGGCCGGTGCTCAGGTCGAAGAAGCGGTCGTCCAGCCGCGCGGAGGGCACCGCGACCACCTCCGCACACGCGAACGCGGCCCCGATCAGATGGTCGAGGGCGTCCTGAACGGCGGAGATGGTGACTCCGGCGGCGTCGCACACCAGTACCGGAACGCCGTGGTACTCGACGACGTCAGGCACGGTCCGCCCCCGGTGTGAACGTGGAGGCCGAGGCGAACAGGCCGCTGTCCGGGCCCAGCAGGCCATCGATCATGTGCAGCAGATCGGCGGTGGCGGCGGCGCCGCCGAGAATGACGATCTTCATCCGGCTCCGCTCCTCGTCGTAGACCGTCTGGATGCGCAGAGGGTCCGACGCGTCCCGCCGGGACTGCGCGCCCGCCGTGACGAACGTGCCCAGCCGGTGCGCGGCGTCCGGACCGAGCGCGTCGATCTGCACGATGCTGGACGCCTCGACGTGCCTCGGCGCGCATGCCGGTTCCGGGTCCGTGTCCTCGGTCGGCCGACCGGTCAGGGCGGCCAGGTCCTCCTTGTAGATCCGGTACTGCTTGCCGATCCGGACAGCCTTGAGCCGGCCGTCGCGTACGTAGTTCCGCACGGTCCGCACATGCAGTCCCAGCAGCTCGGCCACCTCGCCGACCGAGTAGAGCTCCCGCTCGTCATTCCCCATGGCTCCGTATCCTACGTTAAATGTCTCTTGATGGAATCTGTTCCGCAAGGATAGCGTTGTTTAGGGAATATTACGGGCTGTGGTCACCTGCCTCGGGCGTACTGGGCGGGTGCGACGGAGCCCCGAGTAGGACAGTGGGAAACCCCGGTAGCGAGGCGGGAGACGTACGGCCGCCCGCGGACAAGGAAAACCCATGCACCCCGAACACCGGCCGCCCGATGCGCGGCACCAGCGACCCGAAGGCGTGACCGACACGACCGTCGAGGCCCTCGGGGCGCTCTCGAAGGCGCTGGAGACCGTCGAGCGTGCCCGCGGCGCCCTCTACGACTTCCATCAGCTCACCGGGAGCGCCGACCTCACGCTCGACGACGCCGTGCGACTGCTCCGCGCCGCGGGGCACGGACAACACGCCGAGCGGGTCGAACGGGAGATCCTCGGCCGCAACGTGATCCCCGGACACTGGACCTACCAGATCGTCGAGGAGTACAACGCCACCTACTACGACGTTTTCCGGGCGATCGAACGAGAAATCAGACATGCGCTCGCCGAAGGCCGCGACCACCTCCACGAGGCCGAGATGAAGGCGACCAGGCGGACCGAGGGGCATCCGGACCACACCGCCGAGTGACGGGCGGTCGCCGTCCTCCGGGAACCCGCCCTTCTGCCGTCACCGAACGTAGCCGCACGAGATGCGGACCGGACGGACTCCGGTGACGCTGGGGCTCCGGTCGCGGACGCAACGTCGGTTGCCGACGGAGGACCGAAGACGGAGGACACCCCATGAACCTGTACGACACCCCCCTGGAGCGAACCCGCCGCAACCGTGAACGCGCCGAGGAACTCGGCCGTGCCGCGGACCGGGCCACCGACCCCGAGCACCGGCAGCGGCTGCGGGAGAAGGCGCTGCGGCTGCTGCGCGAGGAGCCGACGGCCGAGCCCCGCCCTTCCTGAAGGCCTGTCGAAGTGGTCGCGTTCGAGCGCGACCACCTCCTGATCCCTGACTAATCCCTTACTTTGAGGAAGCGCATCCGGGTCGCGCCATTGCTGTCGGTGCCGCCGGCCTGGGCGTCGGAGATCTTGCCGCCGGTGAGGACGAACATCAGGTGCAGGCGGACCGTCCGGCGACCGGAGGCGACCGTGTGCTCGGTCATGATGTGTGTGGTTCCGCCCTGCTGCTCCTGCCTCGCCGCGTTGATCGCCGCGATCTGGGTGAAGCTCGTCAGAAGGGTGTCCGTGGTCTCGTCCCTGAGCCAGCCGATGATGTAGCCGCTGCCGCCGGTGGCGGAACCGAGCGCGTACCGTACGTCGCTGTCGATGTGGTAGACGCCGGCTTCCGGGAGCACGATGTCGGACTCGGGGATCGGCACGTCGGTACCGACCCGCGCCAGGAGGTCGGCGTGCTGCCGCTCGGTGTTGAGGAAGCCGCTCACCGGGGTAAGGCGGGCGCCGATCTCCCACCTCTCGGGGCAGCCGGGCGCCCCGGTGATATCGATGTCCACGGACCGTTCGATGCCGCTGTTGCCGCCGGGAGCGAGACCCGTCAGGTCGATCCGCGGCACGAGTAGTCCACCGGTCGTGTTCCGTGCGGCATTGCACGGGGAGGGGTCCAGAGAAGGCGTGTCGGGTGCGTACAGGCACCCGTCGCTGCCCCGGGTGACGGCGTTGTCCCGGTCGGTGGAGATGCACGGAGGGCGGGCGGTGGCGCAGCCGTCCTGGCAGGAGGCGACCGGGACGACCGGCGGCACCGGGGCGTAGGGGGTCGAGCCGTCGAGGGTGTCGGTCGTGCAGGTGACCGCGCCGTCGCAGTTGCGGCAGGTCGTACGGAGGAACGGTCTGCCGCAGCCCGGGGCGGACGCCTGGACGGTGAGGACGAAGCTGTCGACCGTCCACTGTTTGGGGCCGACTCGACAGGCGTCGTCGTTACCTGTCTCCAGGTTGAGCTCGACGACGATCTTTCCCGCGAGGACGTCCGCGAGGGGCACGGTGGTCGGTGGGATAACGCCGTTGTCGTCTCCACCCGCCGGCAGATCGGGTGGGCCCAGGAGATCGGTGCGGACCGGGGTCGTGCCGTTCCACAGAGCGAAGCGGCCGTAGAGCCGGCAGGCCGGGTTCCTGCCGTCGTTGTGGACGTGGATCGAGGCGCTGATCGTGACGCCGGTGGGGTCGCCCCGCAGTGACGCGGGGTCGATGTGCACGACGCCGGCGAGCCAGGTGTGCTGGCCGTTGTGCGTCCCGTCGTCGGCCGGGAATACTCCCGTGCCACTGTTCAGGATGGTCTGGGCGACGACAGGGTCCAGTGCGGCATGGGTGTTGGCGATGGTGTAGTACGGCGTCGGGTCGGTGGTGCTCGCGGTCGCTGCGACCCGGTACGGCGCGGAATCGCGCAGTGGGGTCGTCTCGCAGTGCTCGCACGGCTTGGAGCCGGGACAAGCCAGGGGAGGGCAGGCCGGTTGGGAGGGCCGACAGTCGCCGATGGTGATCGGTGACTGCCCGCAGCCGCATGCGCTCATGGGTCAACTCCATGGGAAGGAAGAGGTGTTGGTGCTTTCGCCGAGCTCCGTACGGCCGAGGAGCGGAAGAAGGGGAGCGGAAGAAGGGGAGTTGGAAGAAGAAGACCGTCCGGTGACCCGTTTCGCCGCGGGTGTGTCCGACGTGACGCGTCGACCGTCAGCCGGCTGCGTGTTCCCGCAGCCGGTCATGTCCTTGGGGTGGGAAAGGGAAGTGGCCCTGTCGGCCCACTTCTGCGATGCCGCTACGGGGCAAACCGCTCCGGGCGCTTGGACAGTGACCTACCTGATGCTCGGTCACTTGCCTTCTTCGTTGCCATCTCCAAGGTACTGTCCCGTGATCTGTCAGGCATTACCCCGTTAGAGTGGATGATTCCCCGTCGAGACGGCAGGGCGCTCGTACTTCTGCCGGCGTCTCGCCGGTGTGCGGGAGATGTCGATTGCCCGGGCGGTCGTCCCCCGGGTAGCGTCACGCGCCGTGACCCCGACTCTGCGCACCGAGAGGCTCCTGCTGGAGCCGTACGCCCCTGAGGACGAAGAGGGCTTCGTCGCCCTGTTCCAGGACACCGAGGTGTCCCGGTGGATGGGTGACGGTCCTTCCACCGAGGCGGCGGACCGGGCCCTGTTCGGGCGGGTCTTCACCAAGGTCTACGCCCAGGATCTGTTCTCCGTCTGGGCTGTGCGCCGCGACGGGATCCTCATCGGGCACGCCGAGATCAAGCGGACCGATGCCGTCGACGGCCACGAGATCATCTATGCCCTGGCCCCCACCGCGTGGGGATCCGGCCTGGGGACCGAGCTGGCACAGGCCGTCGTCGCCCACGGTTTCGGCACCCTCGGACTGTCCGAGGTCCACGCCACGGTCGCCGCCGCGAACGAGGCCTCGCTGACCCTGCTGCACAGAATCTGCTTCGAGCACATGAGGGACATCGAGGAGGACGACGGCAGCACCACCCGCGTGCTGACCCGTCACCGCTGAGGCGAAGAACGCGTCCTTCGCCCGGCCGGAGCGCAGAGCAGCCCGATGCCCGCCCCGTCCAGCTCGACCTCGGTATCCCCGTCGCCACGCCCGCGAAACGGCGGCCGCCCGGCGGGGGTTCAGCCCGAGGGCGCCACGATCGCACCCTCCACGCCATGGCGCTTGAGGGCGTCGGCGACGAAACCGGCCGCCTTCGTCTCCTCCACGAACGACGCCAGCAGCTCCTGCGCCGCAGCCCTCGCCCGGCCGGCGCCCCCATGGCCTGCCGGATCACCATGAACCGCCCCGGCAGTACCCGTACGCCTCCGGCCCGCACCGCGTCGACCGACAGCGCGGCCCTCTCGAAGGCCACCAGCTCGACGGGCGCCCCGAGCCGCCGCCCTCCGGGGCCTCAGGCCCCCACCGTGCCGTCCACCCCTTCCCGCAGCAGGTCCGCGTGACCGTTGTGGCGGCCGTACTCCAGCAGGACGTGCACCATGACCATGCGCAGCGAGACCTCCTTCTCCCAGCGCGGCTGACGCCCCACCAGATCCAGTGAGGCCGCCTCCCGTTCGATACGGCGCGAGGTCTCCACCTCGGCCTCCCAGGCGGCGAACGCCTCGGCCCGGGTCGAGGCGCTCGCGTCGTACGCCGCCTGGAAGTCGAAGGGCTTCACGGACCACACCATGGGGGCCGCCTCGTCCTCGAACACCCGCCGGAACCAGGCGCGTTCCACTTCGGCCAGATGCCGCACCAGAGCCAGCAGGGACAAGGCGGACGGCGGCATCGACCGCTCGCGCAACTCGTCGTCGCCCAGCCCCGCGCACTTCATGGCGAGGGTCTCCCGCTGGTAGTCGAGAAAGGCCCGCAGCGTCTCGCGCTCCGTCCCCAGCAGGGGCGGCGCGATCCGGTCGTCGTCCGTCATGATGCTGTTCCCCACTCCGTGTTCCGGCCGACAGTATGACCGGCCGACGCCTGCGAACGGCCGCCTTCCGGAGGCCCTGCGCCGACGCGGTTCAGGACAGCCGTACCTTGACCGTCTGCGTCGCGCCGCGCGTCCCGGAGAGGTCGCCGATGACGAGGCGCAGCGACGCCCCCGTGGTCGCCGATGTCACCGTCGCCGGCTTCGACACGACCGAGGCGACGGCCCGGTTCCACGTGAGCGTCAGGCTCGTCCGCATCCGCATGGGGTCACTCACGCATAGCGTCGCCGTTCCGTCGGCGTGCTCGGTGACCATCACCGAGCACGGGGCGTCGGCCACCAGCGGTCCGACGCTCCCGCCGAACCAGAAGTTGACGGCGGTCAGCCCGAGCGAGGGGACCGTCACCCCCTGCTGGTCGTCCGTGTTGGCGAGCACCCGCAGCCAGCCGCTGTCCGCCGCCCGTGCCGCCGTGCGCTGTTCGGACGCGCCGGGCAGGAGCTGGTACGCGTACGTGGCGTCCGACGGGTCCTGGCCGTGGTCGAACCAGAGGGTGAGGTATTTCCGGGAGACCGGATCCGTGGAGCCCGCCGTGTTGATGTCGCGCCAGCGGCCCGTCCGGTTCTCCCGCAGTGCCTTCACGGTGGCCCCGCCCGGGAAAACGTAGCCGCCATGACCGGCGACATGCGCCCAGGACGCTCCGGTCAGGGTCGCCGACCAGGGGAACGTGAGGGGTTTCACCGAGCCGTCGACGGTGAACGGGGCGTTGCCCGTCGGGCCGAGATTGCGGTTGTCGACGGTCGTCTCCACGGCCGCGCCGTCGCGGCCGTGGATGCCCGCGCCCAGGCACACGACGGTGTCGTCGAGGAAGAACCACGACTTCTTCGCCTTCAGCGTGCTGGAGAGTCCCTTGAGGTACTGGCCCACGGCGGCTCGCTTCCCGTCGGTGACTCCGCCGACCCAGTGCACATCGGGGAGCGAGGTGCCCCAGTCGCCGCCCGCTCCGTCGGCGAGCACCTTGCGCGAGGCCGTGGTGCCGGGCAGCCGGTACGGGTCGACGGTGGGCCAGAAGGCGTCGCTGTACTGGCCGTTGGCGAAGGTGTCGCCCCACCAGTAGAGCATTCCCGACCCGGTGTGCCAGCCGCGCGGGTTCTCGCCGTTGCCGGTCTCGTAATAGGTGATCCGCCGGTCGGCCATGCTCAGCGACGCCGCCCAGCCCGGACGGCGGTGGGTGGCCCGCGCCATGTCGGGGAAGAGCCGGTGGCCCACCGGCTCCGGGACCGGAGTCAGCGAGGTGTCGTCCAGGACGTCCTTGATCCGGGCCAGCGCGGTGAGCCCGAGGGAGGGGTTGCTCAGCGGCGGACTGTAGTAGTCGCGCTGCGCCCAGCCCTTGACGAGCCCCCGCCACCGGTTGTCCTCCGCGTCCGACGCGCCCCGGCCCAGCAGCACGACGGAGGCGAGGACCGGGTGTCCGCGTCGGTGGTCGTCGACCTCGCCCCGGCTGATGGCACGCCCCGCGACGGCGTCCATGACGAGGCCGTTGAAGAGGAACGGGGCCCAGGCGTTCTCCACCGCGTCGAACACCACCTGCCGCTTCGGGTCGGTGACCTCCCAGGTGGTCCCCTTGAGCAGCGCGAACAGCAGGCCGAGGCCGCCGAGCATCACCGATCCGTAGCTGCCGGTGTACGGCACGGTGGTGTGCTGGATGAACGAGCCGTCGGCGTACAGACCGTCGCCCCTCGTCACCAGCGGGAAGACGGGGGAGAGGGCGTCCCGGGCCAGTGCGATCTTCGCCGCGTTCCCTCCGACGACCCCGCGCAGGGCCAGGACCCGGCACAGGTCGACCCGGTTCGCCCCGGTGCTGGTCCCGGTGTACGAGGCGACCGACGAGTCCGGTACGAAGTGGTCGACGGCGGCGCAGTAGCGCGTGAGCCGGTCCGGCGCGATGGAGTCGTACATCAGCACGCACACGTCCAACAGGGCCTGCGGCGCGCCGATCTGCCAGCTGTACCAGTTTCCGTACCGGGCCCGGCCGTCGTTGTAGGCCTGGGTGTTCAGATGTTCCAGGCCGGTGAGCACCGCGTCGCGCAGTCCGGTGTTCCCGGTCAGGCCGGTGCCCTGCTGGCGGTAGGCCTGGGCCAGAGTGTTCAGGCGGACGAAACTGTCGGCCATCCGTCCCGAGAGGACGTACGACTCGGCGTCCGTGTCCGGGTCCGGATCCGCGAACACGGCGTCGGGCCAGAGCGAGCCCTCCGCCGGCGCCATGGTCTCCAGCGGGCGAGAGGCCTTCGTGCCGAGATCGGCCAGTCGGCTCTTGAAGGGTTCGGCGGTCGGACTGAACCCCTCGCCGAGGATCAGCGCGCTCCAGGTGGTGCGGAGCGCCGCGTACGGATCGTCCTCGGTGGCGGTGGCGGTGGCGGTGGCGGTGGCGGTGGGCGTGGCGAGCGTCAGTGCTCCGCCGCCCGCGGCGGTGAGCGCCGCTGAGGTGGCCAGGAAGTTACGGCGGGACCAGGCAGAAGTCATGGGGGAACTCCGGGTCGGTGACGTGTCTCCGCCGGGAACCCGGCGCGCGGGGCGCTGAACTGTTCCCGGGATCCGACTGTTCTGAGCGGGCGGGCACTTTCTAGCAGCCTCCAGACGATTCGCTCAATGACTTTGGCCGAATTGATCGTGTCGATCGTTTATCGGGGTGTATACGTCCGGCCCGGCCGTGAACCGGCGTGCGCCCGTCGCGCCGGAGCGAAATCCCGCTCGGATCGTTTCGAGCGGATGTGATCGATATGGTTGAGGCATGCCGGACGGGTCCCGGGAGCACCGTGCGGGAACAGGAGTCCGAGCGGTTCCGCCGCCCGGGCGGCGGCCGACCGGCCGCCGGAACACCGTCAGGCCCGAGCCCAGCCGTTTCCGAGTCCAGGGGGATCCATGCGACTGCACGTCGACCAGCGCCACGAGCGGGTGCTCGAGCTCGTCCGCGAGCGCGGCAGCCTGCGCGTCGCCGAACTCGCCAAGGAACTCGGCATGTCCGCCGTCACCCTGCGCCGGGACGTCGAGGCGCTGGCCGCGCAGGGCCTGGTGGAGCGGCTGCACGGCGCGGTGGTGTGGCCCACCGGGCAGTCCCGGCCCGCCCCCGCCGCCGCGCCCCCCGCCGAAGGTCTCGTGGTGGGCATGGTGGTGCCGACCACCGATTACTACTACGCGGACGTCGTGCGCGGCGCCAGGCAGACCGTCGAGGCGGCCGGCGCCCGCCTGACGATCGGGCTCTCCCGCTACCTCCCCGACGAGGACGCGGCCCAGGCCCGCCGACTGCTGTCCACCGGTGCCGACGGACTCCTGCTGACGCCCAGCTGGGAGCGCGGCTGCCCGGAGCAGGGGGAGGGGCTGTGGGCGGTGGAGCAGGAGGTTCCGGTCGTCCTGGTGGAACGCTCGGCGCCCCTCGGTCATCCTGCGGCGGGCCTGGACCGGGTGCGTTCGGATCATGCGCACGGCGCGGCCGAAGCGGTGGCGCATCTGGCCGAGCTCGGGCACCGGGCGATCGCGCTCGCCGTGCAGGACAGCCCGACCGCTCCCCGCCTCCGGGTGGGATACCGGGCCGCCGTGGAGGCGCTGGGGCTGACCCCGGTGTCGGTCGCGCCGCTGGACGACGCTCCGTCGAGGTCGGAGGCGAAGCGTTTCGAGAGGACCCTGGAGTATTTGTGCGAGGCCGTGGCGAGCGGCAACGTGACCGCCGCGATCGTGCACAGCGACGCGGACGCGATCGTCCTCATCCCACGGCTCCAGGCCCGGGGTGTGCGGGTGCCCGAAGACCTCGCGGTGATCGCGTACGACGACGAGGTCGCCGGCCTTGCCGACCTGCCGCTCACCGCCGTGGCCCCGGACAAGCACGCCGTGGGGGCCGCCGCCGCCCGGCTCCTGCTGGACCGCCTGGGTGTGACCGAGCCCGGCGGGTCGGACCCGAGGGCGGGGGAGGCGGGTCGGAGTTCCGCCGCCCGCAGGCACCTGGACATCCTGCCCAGCCTGCGGATCCGGGTCTCCTGCGGGGCGGTCGCCGCCGCCTCCTGATGGAAGAGGTGCCGCGCGAGGAGCCGTGCCCGGGCCAACAGGCCCCGAGGGTACGGCTCTTCGCGTGCCCGGGGGCGATGGTGCGGAGCCGGCACTCCGACTTGTAGATGATCGATTCGATTGAATTGGTCATTTGCTCTTGACTGCGATCGCTTCCGCGCAAAATGATGTGTGCCGTTCACCTCTTCTCCCGCAGTTCGAGGTCCCGTAGGAGTCGGCCCATGCCCTGTAACGCCCGCACGTCCCGCCTCGCCCTCGCGGCGTCCGCCGCCTCACTCGCCCTGCTCGTCACCGCCTGCGGCGGCGGGTCGGGGGCGGACGCCTCGGGCCCCGGCGACGGCAAGCCCGTCACCCTCACCTTCTGGTCCTCCGCCCTGGGCGCCAAGGAGACGGCCGACGCGTTCAACAAGACGCAGACCGGCATCAAGGTCAAGTTCTCCCTGGTGCCCGCGGGGCCCGAGGGTGTCACCAAGCTGTCCAACGCGGTCAAGGGCGGCAACGCCCCCGACGTGGCCACCATGGACTACTCCGCCCTGCCCGAGTACGCCAGCGAGGGCAACCTGGTGAACCTCACG
The DNA here is from genome assembly GCF_000377965.1 of Streptomyces sp. CNB091. Lineage (NCBI taxonomy): Bacteria > Bacillati > Actinomycetota > Actinomycetes > Kitasatosporales > Streptomycetaceae > Streptomyces > Streptomyces sp. CNB091. The sequence goes on along the minus strand of NZ_KB899010.1, from coordinate 112,457 downwards.
CCCACCTCCGGAGAGCTGGTGAGGAAGGAGTTCCCCGAGGCGGTCCAGTCCCTGGTCAACCTGGGCGGCTCCACCTGGGCGGTCCCGTTCGACGTCACGCCCATCCAGCTCTTCTACCGCAAGGACCTGTTCAAGAAGCACGGCGTCGAGGTGCCGACGACCTGGGCCGAATACCGTACGGCCGCCGAGAAGATCCAGCGGGCCGACCCCGACGTCTCCATCACCAACTTCGGCGGCGGCGACCCCGCCCTGCTCTCCGGCCTCGCCTGGCAGGCCGGCGCCCAGTGGTACGGCACCAACGGCGACGCCTGGAAGGTGAACATCGACGACCCGGCCTCCCGCAAGGTCGCCGCCTACTGGGACGACCTCCTTGACGACGGCCTCGCGTCGAAGACCCCGCTCTGGGGCGAGGGCGAGGCCAAGGAGCGCTCCACCGGCAAGGTCGCCACCGTGATCGGAGCCGCCTGGAGCGCCGGGACCTTCCCCGTCAGCTACCCCGACAGCAAAGGCAAGTGGGGTATAGCCCCCCTGCCCACCTGGGACGGCAAGCCGAGCACCGGCATGTACGGCGGAACCTCCTACATCGTGCCCAAGGGCAGCGAACACACTGAGGCAGCCGCCGAGTTCATCAAGTGGGTCACCACCGACCCCGCGGCCATGACCGCCCGCCTCAGCTCCCTCAAGGCCCCCAGCAGCGCCCTGCCCGCCAACGAGGGCATGCGCGCCGCGGCGGCGAAGGAGTTCGACACCTCCTACTTCGCCGGCCAGGACGTCTACGCCGTAGCCGGCGAGGCCGCCGACACCATCGTGCCCGGCTGGACCTGGGGCCCGGTGCAGCAGCAGGTCGTCTCGGCGCAGATGGCCGCGGGCAGCGACCACACGAAGATGCTCAGCTCCGGTCAGGCGAAGGGTGAGAGGGCGGTCACCGACCGCGGCCTGAAGCTCGACAAGTAGCCGCACGGCTGCCCGGGACAGACCGTGCCGGGCAGCCCGCCCCCTCTCCCCGCCCACCCCATTCAGCCGAAGGAGCATCAGGTGGCAGCCCCACTCGCCCGGCCGGCCAAGACCCCGGCGCCCCAGACGGAGCCGCCGCCCACGGGGCCCGCGGCTCCCGCCGGTCCGGCCGCTCCCGCCGGTCCGGCCGCTCCCGCCGGGCCGCGAAAGCCGGGCGGCCCCGGCACCCGACGCGGACAGCGCCGGGCGGTCGCCCTGTTCACGGTCCCGTTCTTCGCCCTGTTCACCGCCGTCACGGTCCTGCCGATGCTCTACGCGGCCTGGATGAGCCTCTACCGCGAGGAGTCCTCCGGCCTGGGATTCGGCGGCACCGAGCGGGTCTTCGCCGGATGGGGCAACTTCACCGAAGCCCTGGGCAACGAGGCGTTCCTCCGCTCGTTCGGGAACATCGCGCTCTACTGCGCGCTCTACATCCCCGCCATGGTCGGCGGAGCGCTCATCCTGGCCCTGCTCGTCGACTCGACCATGGCGCGGGCCCGGCGCTTCTTCCAGATCGCGTACTTCCTGCCGCACGCGGTACCCGGCCTGATCGCCTCGCTGATCTGGCTCTACCTCTACACACCGGGGCTCAGCCCGATCACCGACGCCCTCGACGCGCTCGGCGCCCAGTGGGACTTCTTCGGCCAGGACGAGGCGATCTTCTCGGTCGTCAACATCTCCGCCTGGCAGTGGATCGGCTACAACATGATCATCTTTTACGCGGGTCTCCAGGCTGTTCCCCGCGAGGTCCTGGAAGCGGCGACCGTCGACGGAGCCGGAGCCCTGCGCACCGCCCTCCAGGTCAAGATCCCCATGATCCGGCCCACTGTCGTCCTGACCCTGCTGTTCACGTGCGTCGGCGCCATCCAGCTCTTCGACGCCCCCAAACTCGTACAGCTGCGTGCCAACACCATGGGCGAGGACTGGTCGCCGACCATGTTCATCTACACCGCGGCCTTCAAGGGCCACGACTACGGCCTGGCCGCCGCGAGCTCCCTCCTGCTCGCCCTCGTCGCCGGCCTGCTGTCCTTCGTCGTCACCAAGCTCGGCAACCGGTGGAAGGCCTCATGAGCACCCAGACAGCCACCCCCGACGCACCGCACGCGCCGACGCCGCCCCGCCGCGCCGGAGGCCGTTCCGCCCCGCCGCCCGACCGCCGGGGCCGGGGGATCACCTCCCGCGTCATGGTCAACGGCGTCCTCGCCGTCGTCGCCGTCTACACCCTGATGCCGCTGACCTGGCTCCTCATCGCCTCCACCAAGAGCTACCGGGACCTGTTCGCCACCAACCCGTTCAGCCTTGGCGACTTCCAGTTCCTGGCCAATCTGAACGCTCTCCTCGACTACAACGACGGGGTCTTCGTCCGCTGGCTGCTCAACAGCCTCCTGTACACCGTCGTCGCCTCCGGACTCTCCACCCTCATCTCGGTGGCCTGCGGCTACGCCTTCGACAAGTACGCCTTCCGCGGCCGGGAGAGGTGGTTCGGGGTCGTCCTCGTCGGCGTCCTCATCCCTTCGACCGTCGTCCAGCTCCCGCTCTACCTCATGGCCTCCGAACTGGGCCTCGTCAACACTTACTGGGCCGTTCTGATCCCCAGTCTGGTGAACCCGTTCGGCGTCTACCTGGCCCGCGTCTTCTCCGAGGGTTACGTACCGGGCGAGGTCCTGGAAGCGGCCCGGATGGACGGGGCGGGAGAGGTCCGGACCTTCACCAAGGTCGCCCTGCCGATGCTGGCACCCGGCTTCGTGACCATCTTCCTGTTCTCCTTCACCGCGAGCTGGAACAACTTCTACGGCGCGCTCATGATGCTCAACGACGACCGGCTCTACCCGGTCAACCTGGGCCTGTACATGTGGAACCAGAACGTCTACCAGCAGCCGGAGCTCTACCCGCTGGTCATCATCGGCTCGCTTGTCGCCGTCGTCCCCCTGATCGTCGCCTTCCTCTGCCTCCAGCGCTTCTGGCGCTCGGGCCTCACCGCAGGAGCCGTCAAGTGAGTCACAACGCCACGCCCCAGCGGACCCGCCCCCGCACCGTCCTGGCGATGAGCGGCGAGACCCGCGCGGCGATCCTGGCCCCGGAGGTCCTGGACCGGCTCGCCCGCGTCGCCGACCTCGTCCCCGGTCTCCTCGTCACCGACTTCGGCGCCGACGACCCCGCCCAGCGCGCCGGGCTCCACGAGGCCGAGGTCCTGTTCACCGGCTGGGGCTGCCCGCCGCTCGGCCCGGCGGCGCTGAGCGTCATGCCCCGGCTGCGCGCGGTCGTCCACGCCGCCGGCTCCGTCAAGCACCACATCACCCAGGACGTCTGGGACCGGGGCATCGCCGTCAGCACCGCCGCCAGGGCCAACGCCTTCCCGGTCGCCGAGTACACGGTCGCGGCGATCCTCTTCGCCAACAAGCGGATCCTGGAGAGCGCCCGCGTCTACCGCGAGGCCCGCTCCCGGGTGAACCTCCTGAGGCGGTTCCCCGCCGTCGGCAACTACCGCCGCACCGTGGGCATCGTCGGCGCCTCCCGCATCGGACGCCGCGTCGTCGAACTGCTGCGCCCCTACGATCTGCGCGTCCTGGTCCAGGATCCGTACCTGGACGAGGACGGGGCCCGGAACCTGGGCGTGGAGCGCGCCACCCTCGACGTCCTGGCGGCGCAGAGCGACGTCGTCAGCATCCACGCCCCCGAACTCCCTGCGACCCGACATCTGTTCGACGCCGGGCGCCTCGCCCTCATGCGGGACGGGGCGACCCTCGTCAACACCGCACGCGGCTCCCTGGTGGACACCGACGCGCTCGCGCGGGAACTGGTCACCGGGCGGCTGAACGCCGTGCTCGACCACACGGAACCGGAAGTCCTGCCCGCCGACTCACCCCTCTACGACCTGCCGAACGTCCTTCTCACCCCGCACATCGCCGGGTCCCAGGGCGGCGAACTCCACCGACTCGCGGACGCCGCCGTCGACGAGCTCGAACGTTACGCGCACGGCCTGCCGTTCGCCCACGCGGTGGACCCGGGCACCCTGCACCAGCAGGCCTGACCCGTACACGTACCCGTATCCGTTCCTGCCCGCCGGGAGCACCCGCCGGGAGCACCCGCCGGGGGACGCGCCCCGTCGGGCGTGCCCCGTCGGGCGTGCCCCCCGGCGCAGCGTCACGCGGCGTACGCCCGCCCCGAAGGCAGCACCGCGATCATCCGGGCCACGGTGCGGGCCATCGCGTCCCGGCCGTCCGCCAGATAGCGGCGCGGGTCCACGCCCCGGTCGTCCCGGGCCAGTCGCTCCCTTATCGCCCCGGTCATCGCGATGTTGAGCGCGGTACCGATGTTGACCTTGCGGATCCCGCCCGCCACGGCGCGGGCCAGTTCCTCGTCGGAGGCGCCGGACGAACCGTGCAGCACCAGGGGGACCGGCACGGCCTCTCGCAGGCTGTCCAGCAGACCGTGGTCGATGACGGCGTCCCGCGAGGTCATGGCGTGCGAGGTGCCGACCGCCACGGCCAGCGCGTCGACGCCGGTGGCCGCGACGAACGACCGTGCCTCGTCGGGATCCGTACGGGCCCCGGGCGCATGGGCGTCGAGCGCCGGCTCCCCGTTTTTCCCGCCGACCTGCCCCAGCTCGGCCTCCAGCCACAGGCCCCGCTCGTGCGCCCATACGACGGCGGCGCGGGTGGCCGCCAGGTTCTCCGTGTACGGGAGCCGGGCGGCGTCGAACATCGCCGAACTGAAACCGCAGTCTGCCGCCCGGTGCAGCAGCTCGGTCGACTGCACATGATCGAGGTGCAGGGAGACAGGGACGGCGGCCTGGTCGGCCACCTCCGCCGCGGCGCGCGCCAGCGGCCGCGGCCGGCCCCGGTGGTAGGCGACCGCGTTCTCGCTGATCTGGAGGATCACCGGCGATCCAGCCGCCTCCGCGCCCTCGGCGATGGCTTCCGCGTGTTCCAGGGTGATGACGTTGAACGCGGCGACCGCACGGTGCTGTGCGGTTGCCTCGGCGATCAGATCGCCGGTGGCGGCGATGGGCATGGCGACTCCGGGGTGAGGGACCGTCAGGCGGGGAGGGGACGGCCGGGGCCGTCAGACCGTGCTGCTGAGGATGACCGAGCGGGTGAGGTGGCGCGGCCGGTCCGGGTCGAGACCGCGGGCGTTCGCGATGGCCAGCGCCAGGCGCTGCACCCGGACCAGCTCCGCCAGCGGGTCGAGGCCGCCCGCCACCCACCGTGCGCCCGTCGCGTGCACCTCGTCCATCAGCCCGGACGGGGCCTCGCCGAGCATCCACGTCGCGGTGGAGCGGGTGGAGATGCTGATCGGGCCGTGGCGGTACTCCATCGCCGGGTACGCCTCGGTCCAGGCCAGCGCTGCCTCGCGCATCTTCAGCGCGGCCTCGTTGGCGAGCCCCACGCTCCACCCCTGCCCGAGGAAGGTGAACTGGCTGCACTCCACAAGACCGCTGGGCAGCGGCTCGGCGAGCGCGACCTGGGCGTCCTCGACGACCGCGTCCGTGTGCAGGCCCAGATGGGCGCGGAGCAGGGTCAGCGCCGAGGTGGCGAAGCGGGTCTGGACAACGGACTTCTCGTCGGCGAACTCGAGCACGATCGTGTCGTCGGCCATCGCCGCCATCGGGGTGTCGGGGTCGCCGATGACCACCGTGCGGCGGGTCGTGTCACCGATCTCCCCCAGGAGTGCGAGCACCTCGGTCGTGGTGCCGGAGCGGCTCAGCGCCACGACCCGGTCGTACGGCCGGCCGGCCGGGAACTCCGAAGCGGCGAAGGCGTCGGTCTCGCCCTGCCCGCTGCCCTCCCGGAGGGCAGCGTAGGCCTGGGCCATGAAGTACGACGTACCACAGCCGACCACGGCGATGCGCTCACCGGCCGCCGGAAGCCGGTGGGCGAGCCCGTCCGCCATGCCGGCGGCCACCTGCCAGCAGGCCGGCTGACTGGCCAGCTCCTGAGCCACGTGCGTCATCTGTGCTCCCCATTCCGGCGGTCGATGCTCGAAGCTGCATATTAGGCAAGCATTTCAAGCAATATCAAGCAGGCGGGGGGTGGGCCGCCGTGCGATGCCCGGCCGATGGAGCGGTCGGGGGTTCCGAGAGACGGAAGGGGCGCGGCGCCGGGGCGAGGCCAGCCTCCCCGGCGTCGCGCGCAGCCCTCACGCGCCCGCGAGCAGCGACTCCCACGCGGTCGCGGTGTCCGGGTGGCGGGCTGTCAGCACCGCGCCGCCCGGTTTTGCCGGACCCGCGCCGGGCGCGGCCCACGTGCCGTCGCAGCCGAGCAGCTCCGCGACCGCGTCGAGCGTCCCCGGGTGGGTGAAGAGCAGCGCGGCGCCACGGTTCCCGCCGCCGGCCGCCTTCGCACGGCCGGCGTCGGGCGCACCGGCTTCCGGCGCCTCGCGCCACGGCGGCACCCATGCGTCCAGCGCGGGGAGGCGGGCCGGGAAGATCCGCCCCGCCTCCCGGATCAACAGGGGAGCCAGGTCCGCCGCTCCGGCGCGCAGCGTGGTGATCAAGGTCGGCAGCCACGGCAGCAGCACCGGGTCCGGCAGCCGCCCGAACGCGTTTGACACGGCCTCCACCACCACGTCCGCGAGCCCCGGCACCGGCACCAGCGCGTGCACGAAGCCGCTGAGATAACGCGGATACGCGGGCACCACCATCGGGTTCGCCAGCAGCTCGCCGCAGCGCTCCCGCAGCTCGGCCCGGGACAGGGCGCCGAGCTGCACCTGCGCCGCCCACAGGAGCGCTGTCCGCTCCGGGTCCGTGGGACGGGACTGGGCGACGGCCAGCTCCAGCTGCGCCCGGTCGCAGCCCAGGGACAGCGCCAGGTTCTCCATGCTGAACAGGAAGCCCAGCATCGCCGCCACCTGCCCCGCGGTGACGTTCTCGTCGGTGAACGCCGTCGGCAGCAAGGTGCAGTAGTGCGCGTAGCCGGTCTTGACGAACGACTCCACCCACGGCGGCAGGACCGGCTCGCCGGTCCGGTAGTAGGCCAGCAGCCCCCGCACCCGGCGCAGCACCTCCGGGGCCCCGTCCACGGTGCGTTCGGCGCTGAGGACCTCCAGGGCGCGGGTGCCCAGCTCGTCGGCGAGACGGCGACTGCGGAGATACAGCGTCGCGTCCTCGACGGCGGCGAGGACGATCGCTGTAGTCGCCCGCGGCCCATACGCGTCGCGGCGCAGCCGCTGCTCCAGGACCTGCTCGATGCTCACGCCCTCGTAGCCGAGCTCGATCAGCGCCCGCTGATGGGTGCCCAGCGCCAGGTCCCACGACTCCTGGATCGAACGCCCGCCGAGCTTTCGCTCACCCATGATCGGCCGGGCCGCGCCGTGCGGCATCAGACGGCGGAGCATCCACAGCACGTCGGAGCACGCCTCGAGTTCCGGACGGGAACCCATGTCCAGCAGGGCGCGCCGCACACCACGCTGCTGGAGCTTCAGCTCCAGCGGTGCGAGCCGGTCGTGCACATCGCGGGCCAGCGGCGGCAGCGCGTCGTAGCCGACCCGCCCGATCCGGTCGCCGCCCATCATGATCTCGACGAGCCGGCGCACGTCCCGCCGGCCCGGCACCGAGTCCTTCTCGATGCAGGTGATCGCCGCGTCCTGGAAGTCGTACGGAGTGGGCTTGGCCCGGTCCCGCATCCCGGCGAGCAGGATCGACGTCTCGAACACCGCGATGGCGTCGGCGGTGGACGCCAGATAGCCGCCGCGCCGCGCCGCGCGCACGATGTCCACCGACCAGCCGAGCAGCTCGGCCTCGTCCAGCGTGTCGAGGACCGGCGGCCGGCGCAGAAACCCGGAGAGCCGGTCCGCGCCTGCTTCCGGCACGGGAGCGGGGGCGGTCGGGGCGGCCTTCTTCGGTGTACGAGGCTTCTTCGCCCCGTCCTGACCGGCCAGCCGGTACGGCTGCACCCGGGTGCGCTTGAGGTTCTTCGCCCACTGGGTCGCGGCGATCGACACCGACCCGGAGGCCAGCCCGAACTGTGCCTCGATCGCCGCGTGGCTGGACGGGATCAGCCCGTGCTGCCAGGCGGTGGCGGAGCGCGGGGAGATCGGATACGACCCGCCGCCCGCCACCCCGAACTCCTCGACCCGGCTGGCCGCGTGGAAGGCGCCGCACACATACAGGCAGTCCTCCGGGTCCGCCCCGCTCGACCCCAGGTGCTCGCGTATCCGGGTCCACATGTACCGCTCGCGGTCCTCGTCCACCCGGAGCCGTTCCCCGTCGCCGGGGGCGAGCCGCCGGAACAGACTGCCGACGAGGAACATGACCTGGCGGTAGGCGGCGTGGTCGCTGTCGCCGAGCGGGATCTCGACGTACTGGTGCCACCACTCCGACCAGTGCCGCACCTTGCCGTGGCGCAGCAGATGCTCCTCCAGCTCCGCGAAGCGGGGCCGCAGGTCACCGATCTCCACGCCGACCGCCTCACCGTGCAGCGCCGCTTCGGGCTCCGGAGACCCGTCCACAGGACCGGGCGCCCCCTCGGGGGCGCGCTCGCCGTGCCGGCCGTCCCACTGGAAGACGTGGTCGGAGGACCGGTCGACGAGGACCAGCTCGACGCCCGGGGTGTCGAGGGCGTACGCGATGGCCTGGTACTCGGCAGAGGCCTCGGTGATCGGTGCGACGACCGACAGCGGGGCCCACTCGGCGGGGAACCCGTCGATATCGCTCGCGAACGCCTGGACCGCCACCGGCAGGCGGCAGTTGCGCAGCTCGTCGAGGAGCGGCGCCATGTCCTCGCACAGCTCCAGATAGACGACCTTGGGCTGCTTCTCGCGCAGTCGGCGGGCCATGGCGAGGGCGGAGGCGGGCGAGTGGTGGCAGACCGGGAAGATCTCCAACGGCTCGCGCACCGCCCGGTCGACGTCGTCGACCATGCCGAGGAGGATGCCCTCCAGTGCGTCGGGCCCGTCGGCGAAGGCGGTGGCGGCCTCGTGCAACTGCCCGCGCAGCGCCGCGAAGGACGTGCCCCCGGGGCTGTTCGTCGGGGACCCGCTCATGACAGCGTGGCGATCGTGTCCCGGCCGCCGTCCAGGAACTCCGGCCACGAGCCGCCCTCCTTTTTGCTGCGCGGTTCGACGACGCCGTGCAGATACTTGTTGAAGATGGCCAGGTCCTCCGGGTCCCGCCGGGCGAGCGAGCCGACCAGAGAGGAGGCGAGGGTCCGGGCGGTCAGCGTGCTCTCGCCGAAGAAGTTGCTGTGCAGGACGGCGTCCTCCAGCACGCCGATCTGCTCCGCCGTCGACAGCGCGGACTCCAGCTTCTCGTCGTCGCTGCCCGCGGCGGCGGCCGAGGCCCGCAGATCGGCGAAGCTCTGGAGAAGGATGTCGAGCAGCGTCGGCGGCACGTCCAGGTCGATCGCGTGGCGGCGCAGCAGCTCCTCCGTGCGGAACCGGACGATCTCCGCCTCGCTCTTCCTGTTCGTCACGACCGGGATGCGGACGAAGTTGAAGCGGCGCTTCAACGCGGACGACAGATCGTTGACGCCCCGGTCGCGGCTGTTGGCGGTCGCGATGACCGAGAAGCCCGGCTTGGCGAAGACGATGTTGTCGCCCGCGTCTCCTCCGTCGCTCTGCAGCTCGGGGACGGAGATGTACTTCTCCGAGAGAATCGAGATCAGGGCGTCCTGCACGTCGCTGGTGGAACGGGTCAGTTCCTCGAAGCGGCCGATGGCGCCCGTCTCCATCGCGGTCATGATCGGCGACGGGATCATCGACTCACGCGACTGCCCCTTGGCGATGACCATGGACACGTTCCACGCGTACTTGATGTGGTCCTCGGTCGTGCCGGCCGTGCCCTGTACCACCAACGTGGAGTTGCGGGAGATCGCGGCGGACAGCAGCTCCGCCAGCCAGCTCTTGCCGGTGCCGGGGTCGCCTATCAGCAGCAGACCGCGGTCCGAGGCGAGAGTGACGATCGAGCGCTCGACGAAGCTCCGGTCGCCGAACCACTTCGGTGAGATCTCGCGGTCCAGGCCGTCGGCGCGCTCGGAACCGAGGACGAACAGCCGGACCATCTTCGGGGACAGCCGCCAGGAGAACGGCTTGGGGCTGTCGTCGATCGACTCCAGCCAGTCGAGCTCCTCCGCGTACTTGGTCTCGGCGGGGGCGCGCAACACGTCGGACATCAGAAGGCCTTTCTGAACAGGCGGGAAAGCGGGAAGGAGAAAGGGGGTGAGGAGAAGAGGCGTGCGGAGGGCGGGAGGGCTCCCCCGCCCCGCCGGGCCTCAGGTCAGGAACGTCTTCAGCTCGTGCACGAGCTTGTTCACATGCCCGGAGACCACGGGCGTGCCCAGGGCCTTGAACCGCTCCCGGAACCAGGGATTGACCTCCTGCCGTCCGGAGCTGGTCACCGAGCCGACGGGGATGAACTTCACCCCGGAACGGTGAACGGCCTCGATGCCTTCGAACAGCGGCTGGGAGCGGTCGAACTCGTAGAAGTCCGAGATCCAGACCATGACGGTGTTCTTCGGCTCGGCTATCTTCGGGCGGGCCATCGCCATCGCGACGGGGCCGTCGTTCCCACCGCCGAGATTCGTGCGCAGCAGTACGTCGAACGGGTCGTGCACCCACGGCGTGAGGTCGATCGAGCGGGTGTCGTAGGCGATGAGGTGGACGTCCACCTTCGGCAGCCCGGCGAAGATGGAGGCGAGGACGGTGCAGTTCACCATCGAGTCGACCATGGAGCCGGACTGGTCCACCACGACGATCAGCCGCTGCGGCGTCGTCCTGCGGACGGTGTGCCGGTAGTAGAGGCGGTCGACGTAGAGCCGCTCCTCCTCCGGGCTCCAGTTGGTGAGGTTCTTCCAGATCGTGCGGTCCAGGTCGAGATTGCGGAAGTCGCGCTTGGGCGGCACCGAACGGTCCAGCTCGCCGACGGATGCCTTCTCCACCTGCGTACGCAGCACCTCGGCCACCTCGTCGACGTAACGGCGGATCAGCGACTTGGCGTTGGCGAGGGCCACACCCGACAGATTGCCCTTGTCCCGCAGCAGCTGCTCGATCAGCGACATGCTGGGCGTCAGCCGCGCGGCCAGCGCCGGGTCGGCCAGCACCTCCCGCAGCCGCATGCGCCCCACGAGATCCGCCTCGATCGCCGCCAGCTCGGGGCCGAGGCCGCCGGCGTCCAGGCCCGCGCCCGCCGCCCGTCCGCCGCGAAGCCCGTCGGGCGGGCCGCCCAGCGCACGCTCCAGCCAGCCCGCGTCGGACTGCCAGCGCGCCAGCTGCTCGGCGGTCACCGCGCTCGAACCCGTCGCGAAGACATTGAGCAGCACCTTCGAAACCAGTGCGGCACGCCGTACCTCCGCCGCCCGGTCGCGGTCGCCGGCCGCGTCGTCGTCCGGTGTCATCAGACCGTCGAACTCGGCGGCCAGCTCCGGATGGCGTTGTACGACGGAGTCGAGCGACGTCCCGGGGTCCAGCAGCGCGGACGGCAGCCCGATGTCCTCGACCACCTCCAGGCTCGCCGACTCCAGGGCGGGCTGCTCCTCCCCGTCGAAAAGACGGGCCAGGAGCCGCCAGTACAGCACCTGACGGCGGTTGTCGTACGGGTCGGGACCGGCGGGGGACGGGCCGGGCGCGGCGGGGCCGGGCGGCTGCCCGGTGAGGTGGTCGGTCATTTCCGCAACAGCCTTCCGGCGCGCTCGCGCAGCACGGCGACGGCGTCGGTGGCGGCCCTCTCCGCCCGGACACCGGCTTTGTCGGTGGTACCGCCGGCCCACGCCCCGGCGTGGGCGGCGACGGCCTTCTTCCCCACGGTCCCCTCGACCGCGAGCGGCTGGAGGCGGAACTCCCCGGCATCCCAGCGCAGCAGCCCGACACAGGAGTGGGAGGCTGCGACCGCCTCGGGTGTCAGCGGACCGGCGGCGGGCGCCCGGTCGGGGTCGACGGCCAGAGACCACCCCGCCAGATCGAACACGAGCCGGTCCTCCTCGCGCCGGGCGGTGTACCCCTCCAGCAGCACCGGTACGGCGATCCGGACAGGATGCCGGTCCAGCGGGGCGACGCGGGCGGCGATCGCGGTGGACAGCATCACGCGCGCGGTGGCGAAGGTGTCGGCGGGCTCACCGGGGCGGGCGCGCTCGTCGTCCCAGAGCAGATCCCCCTCGGCGGTCACCGGCATGGCGTCCAGCTCCATCGAGCGGCCCTCGCTCACGGCGCCGAGCAAGGACATGCGGGGACGCAGCAGCTGCCACAGACCCGCCCCGACGACCGTGTCGGGCTTGGGCGCCGACACTCCGGCGCGCACCAGACGGGGCGCGCCTCCGTCCGCCGGTTCGAACACGGCGTGGACCTGGGCCTGTACGGCCGTCGCGTGCTCCTGCACATCGACGCCGAGCGGCAACAGGCGACCGGTCACCGGCGTGACGGCGCGATCCCCGGCGGAGCCGGGCACCGTCAACAGCAGGGCGCGTGACCACAGGTCGGCCCACCGGCGCACCGGCACGCGTTCCAGGGTCGCCCCCGGGCAGGACGCCGCGAGCTCGGCGGCGAACCCGTCGAGCAGCGTCGCCCGACGACGCAGGCCCGGATCGGGCAGCATCGCGGAGACCACCGGCGCGGCCCCTGCGACCAGCTCGTGGTCGATGCCCCGCCAGCCGCCGCGCGCGAGGTCGCACAGCCAACTGCGGGCCGCCGCGAGGAGGTTGGTCCCGGGGTCCGCCGCGGCGGACCCCGCTCGGGATTCCTCCGCGCCGTCCTCGGCGGTGGGCCGGCCGACTGCCTCGTCGATCCGCTGCGTCAGGGCGTCGTGCACGGAGCCGAGCAGCGCGCAGCGGGCGGCGGCGAGCGCCACGAAGTGATCCTCACCGGCGGTCCCGGCCGTCGCCCGGCCGGCCGCCTCCGCGACCCGCGCGGCCAGCGGGGTCCCGGCGACGGCGTCGGTGAGCCCGACAACCGCCGCGGCCTGGGCGGGCCCCGGCCGCAGCAGACCGGCCACCAGCGCCTCGTCGAAGGCGTCCACGGCGGCTAGCGCCTCGTCGAGCCCCTCGACCGGATCGGACAACAGGTCGCCACGCATCAGGCCACCGCCCGCGTCGGCGGGAACCACTGCATCTCGGGCAACGGCGTGGTGACCGTGTCCAGTTCGAGATAGGACAGCTGCCGCAGGAACCGGCTGAACACCTGGGCGGCCGCCGAGGAGTCGCCCTGCACCGGCCGCGCCGCGGTCATGGCGGCGGTGAGGGACCGCGCGTCGGGCTCCCCGTCCGGGGTCTCCACCGCGAGGTAGCGGGCGACGCGCTCCGCACCGTACTGCAGCACCGCCTCGCCGACGAGCGCCTGGATGTGCTTGCAGAACATGCCGCGTGCCCCGCCGCAGGGCCGGTTGTTGTTGGTGCTGCAGGCGAACGCGTACGTCCGGGCCGCCACGGACGACACGTACACCCGACCGATGTCCGACCCGCTGGAGACGACTCCCTGCAACCGCCTGTCGGCCAGTTCGACGAACGGCACCTTGGCCAGCTTCCGTGGGCGCGCGGGCGGCATCACCCGCGCCGTACTCGACTTCTCCCAGAACGACAACGCGCCAACTCCCATGCATGCGAAAAGGGGCGTCCACACCATCGCGGCGGGACATGAACGAACTTAATCCCGACCACTGACACTGATGCTGGTACTCAGGTCCCGGTGGCCGTGGCTCGACCACTGACTGACGCCCTGCTGGGCTGTCCAACGCGTCCGACGGCCCGCGACGCCCTGCGTCCGGCATCCGGCACGGGAAAGGGTCATGAACTCCAGGGGCGTCGCGTGAACATCTCCGGGTCGACGGTGCGGGTGAGCAGGTGGAGGGGTGCGGCGTGGATGCCGGTCGCCTCCGCCGCTTCCCAGTAGGCCAGTGCCGTGGCCGCGTCGACCGGACCGTGGACGAGCGGCACCCCGGCACCCGAGGCGTGGAGCAGGGACTCCAGTCGGCAGGACGCGATGGTGTCGGGAACCATCGGCTGCGCGAGGTATCCGGCCACCGCGGCGGCCGGGAGGCCCTCGGCCACCTGCCGTTCCGCCGGGCCGGCGCTCAGCAGCCCGCCGCCCACGACCAGGACGTCCTTCTCCCGTTCCATCCGGCCGATGGCACGGGACGTGTCGAAGCAGTGCGGGAACGAGTCGTCGACCACCGTCGTGCCCGGTGTCAGACGGTCGATGTCCAGGAGTGTGCCGCCCCCGCTGACCGCCGCGACGATCAGGCGGGCGTCGTACACCGCGTCGGGCAGACCGTGATCCGACTCGACCACCTCGACGATCTCGACGAGACGGCGGTCCAGGAGGTTCTCGGCCAGCTCCTTCAGCCGTGGTCCGCTGCCCGGTACGTCACACAGCAGCAGCCGGGCGGGCGGCTGCTGGGCCCGGGTGAGCAGCAACTCCAACGAGGAGGAGCCGATCGAACCGAGCCCCACGAGCGCGACGGTGAGAGAGCCCAGTCGCTGCCCCGTCGCGTCGAGAGCCGCGTGCACGGTCCTGACGACGGACACGACGGTCGCCGCGTGACCGGTGGTGACGGCGGGGCCGGCGGCGTTCGTGGTGACAGCGCCGGTCGTGCTGGCGGCGTTCGTGGTGAAGGCTCCAGTCGTGCCGACGGCCCGCAGCACGTCGAAGCCGTAGCCCGTGAGCGAGGGGATCATGCCCGCCAGGGACACGGCCCGCGCACCGAGCGACGAGGCGAGCTCCACGCCGCGCGTGGTGTGCCCGAGCAGGTCGTCGCCGGGGGCGAGTTCGTCCGCGAACAGCGGGACGCACACGAAGCCCGAACGGCCCAGCGGTGTCCTCAGCGTCTCCAGAAGCCGTGGCAGCCCGTCCGGGAACAGCAGGGTCCGCAGCTGCTCGCGCGGCAGCGCCGCCTCCGGCAGACCCGCCAGCCGGGCGAGGTCGGCAGGGGACGGCAGATAGCCGATGAGTGCGGCATCCATCCGCGCCTCCCGGCCGGGGCCACCCGCGGTGCCGAGGCGGGCGGCATCGGGCACGGGCGAGGCCGTCGCATGCGCCAGACCGTCGCGCACCGCGTCCGTGAACGCGGCCAGCGCCTCCGGGGTGAACGCCGTCGCCGCCGCCCGGACGGTGAGCCGCAGCCGCCCCCCGTCCGGAACGGCCGCCAGGAACACGTCCGTACCGGCAGGCGGCGGCGTGAACCCGCTGTCGCCGTCCTCCCGGGTGACCGTCAGCGTCCTGCCGCTCTCCGGACCCAGGGCGGAGAAGTCCAGATAGGTGAAGAAGAACTGCGAGGCCATGGGCAGGCCGTTGGCCAGCGGCGGCACGGCCCCCTCGTATGCTCGCGCCTCGGCGGCCTCGGTGGCGACGCGCCGCAGATCGTTTTCGAAACCCGCGCCGTCGGACCGCCCCGACGCCGGACCCGCCAGCCGCAGGGGAACAGCCGTGGCGAAGGGACCGAACACCCGGTGTGCGTCGGGCAGGGAGTGGTCCCGGCCGCTCACCGCCATACCGAGCACCAGATCCGCCCGGCCCGTGACGGAGACGAGCGCCCGGTAGTAGGCGGTGAGTACCGGGGCGTGGAGGGTGGACCCGGTACGTGCGGCGAGCCCGCGCAGTGCCTCGACCCGGCCGGCGTCGACCGTGAACCCGCAGGTGTGGAAGAGCGGGCCGGGGGCGTTGCCCGGAGGTGTGCCGGTGGTGGTCGTACCCGCCGCGAGCAGGGGCGGCCGGTAGGGCGCGCTCAGCCGCTCCCACCGGTCCTCGCCGGTCGGGGCGCCCGGCCGGAGCGGCGCGGCCGGGGTGACGGCGTCTCTCCCGGCGGTGGTACCGGTGGCCGTTGCCGGGGGCTTTGCGGCGTCCGTGCGCGCCGCGAGCCGGCGGGCGTGGTCGCGGAAGGTGCTGCGCGGTAGGACCGACGCCGGTTCTTCGCCGCTGGACAGGGCGTCGTACACGGCCGTCAGCTCCCGTACCAGGAGTGCGGCGCTGTAGCCGTCGCCGATGATGTGGTGGGCGTGGACGACCAGGACGTGCTCGTCGGGAGCGACGGTGAGCACCCGCAGGCGCAACAGGGGCCAGGCCCAGGGTTCGAAACGGCGCGCCCGTTCGGCGGTGACCCGCTCCTCCACCTGGTCCGGGTCGGTGAGGACCTCGAAGTCGACCGGCAGGCGCAGTGAGGACGGAAGCTCCTGCTGGACGGCCGGGCGCGCCCCGGCGGGGAAGACGGTACGGAGCATCGGGTGGCGCCCGACGAGCGTGTCCACCGCGCTCTGGAAGCGAGCGGTGTCGAGGCGGCCGTGCAGACGCAACCGTGTGAGCCAGGCCGATGTGGTGCCCGGGGCGAGGGCTTCGGCCAGCAGGAAGCCCCGCTGGGTGGGTGTGAGCGGGAAGGGCGGGGGAACGACGGTCGGACCGGGCGCCCACGGGCGGTCGCCCCGTGCATGGTGTTCCCGGCCTGACGGGTCCGCCGCGGTGCCGACGGCCCCGACGGCCCCGACGTCCCCGACGGTGGCGTCGGTGGCGTCGGCAGGGACGCTCCCTGCGCCTGCCGCGGTATCGACGGTGAGGGCGATGGCGGTGTCCGCTGCGGCGTCCACCGCGGAGGCGAGGGACGCGAGTGTGCGGTTGCGGTAGATGACGGTCGGACGGGGGAGCGGATCGCCCTGCTGCTCCAGTCTGGCGAACACTTCCAGCACGAGCAGGGAGTCGCCGCCCAGGACGAAGAAGTCGTCCTCACGGGACACGTTCTCGGCCTGGAGCAGAGCGGTCCAGATGGTGGCCAGCCGGACTTCGGTGGGAGTGCGGGGCGGCGTACGGACGTCGCCCGTACGCGCGCCGATGCCGGTGTCCGTGTCCGCCCCGTGCGGTTCGGTCGCCTCCTGGAGTGCCGGAAGCCCACGCCGGTCGATCTTGCCCGTGCTGGTGAGCGGCATCCTGCCGACGCGGGTGATCCGGGACGGAAGCATGTACGCGGGCAGTGACTCCGCGAGATGGAGCCGGAGCGCCACGGCATCCGCTCCGGCTGATCCGGGCCCCGGCGTCACGAAGGCGGTGAGGCGCCCGTCCTCGGCGAGGACGACGGCGTGGGTGACGTCCGGGTGGGTCTGGAGCACCGCCTCGATCTCGCCCGGCTCGACCCGGTTGCCACGGATCTTCACCTGGTCGTCCAGCCGCCCGAGGAATTCCAGGACGCCGTCACCGGTCCACCGCACCCGGTCGCCACTGCGGTACCAGCGGCGACCGCGCCGGACCGTGAACGCGGTCTCGGTGAGGGCCGGTTCGCCGAGGTAGCCCGGGGTGAGGCCGACTCCGGAGATGAGGAGCTCACCGGCCCCGCCGGGCCGCACGGGCTCCCCGTCCGGGCCGACGACCTCCACCTCCGTGCCCGAGACGGGGCGGCCGATGGGCAGCCGCCGCACCTGGTCGCCGGGCCGGGCCCGGATGATGTGGCAGCTCGTGTTGATCGTGGCCTCGGTCGGGCCGTACAGGTTGGCGATGTGCTGGCCGTCGCCGAAGAGGTCGAACCAGCGGCGTACATGGGCGGGTGACAGGGCCTCGCCACCGACATGGATCCACCGGAGCGCGGACAGGTCCGGCGGCGGCGCGCCGTTGCGTACGCGTTCCTCGGAAGCGCTGAGGAGCTGTTCCCAGAGCGTGGGAACGGAGCTCCATACGGTGATGCGACCGCGTACGACGTGGGTCAGCAGCCGGTCGGGATCGCGCAGCAGGTCCCAGGCCACCGTGACCACGGTGGCGCCGACGAGCAGTGGGGCGAGGAGCTGGCGGACGGACGCGTCGAAGCAGGGCGACGCGGTCTGGGCTAGCCGGTCGTGCTCGTCGTATCCGAAGGCGCCGATCGCCCAGTCGAGGTAGTTCTCCATCGACCGGTGGGTGATGGGCACGGCCTTGGGCCGGCCGGTGGATCCGGAAGTGAAGATCACATAGGCGATGTCGTCGGCGTCGACCGGTCCGTCGGGGGTGGGGAGTTCGTCCGGTGACAGGAGGGGGCCCGCGACACGGTCCGGGCCTGCGACGGGTCCGGGAACCGCCGCACCCCGGTACGGCGGTGCCGAAGCGTCGACGTGCACCAGGGCGACGTCGCCGAGCGCTTCCCCCACCGTCCGGGTGGCGGCGTGGCAGAGCACCGTACGGGCGCCCGAGCGCGTGAGCTGGTCCGTCAGCCGCGCGGTCGGGTGGCCGGCGTCCAGCGGAACCCAGCCCGCCCCGGCGCGCAGGGCCGCGACGACCGAGACGACGGTGTCGGCGCCGGGTTCGGTGAGGAGCCCGACGAGGCTTCCGGGGGTGACGCCGCCGGCCAGGAGAGAGGCCGCGAGGGCGTGGGAGGCACGGTCGAGTTCGGCGTACGTCAGGGTGGCGGCGCCGGTGTCGACGGCGACCGCGTCCGGGGCGGCCCGGAACCGCTCGACCAGCCGGCGCACGAGCGTGGCGGATCCGGTGCCTGTTCCGGTGCCGGTGTCGTTGCCGTGGACCGGCATGGGCTCCGTGACCGGCGGGAGGGCGGGCCGAGGCTCGACGAGCGCGGCCAACTCGTCGTGGAATTCCCGGTCCAGGCGTGCCACCGTCGCCGGGTCGAAGAGCCGGACGGGGAAGTTCCACGAGAAGCGCAGGACCGCCTCGTCCTGCCAGCACAGCAGGCTCAGGCGGGTCGCGGCGGTGGCGGTGCCGGCCGCCGTCGGCCGCGCGCTCACCGGACAACGCCCGTCGAGAGCGGCGGGGAAGCGGGAGAAGCTGAAGCCGGCCGGGCTCACCGTCCGGGGGCCGGCCCCGTACGGGTCCGCCGGCAGCAGCCGTGCCAGGTCCAGGCCGGTGAGGCTCGCGTGCCGCTCGCTCTCCAGCCAGATCCCCGCCAGCCGCTCGGCCAGGGCCCCCACCGACTCGTTGGGGTCCGTCACGCACAGCAGGGGCAGGGTGTCGGCGAGAGGCCCCACGAGCCGGTCCAGGCCCGTCATGCGGTCGTCCCGCCGGGCGCGGGCGACGTTCACCGCGATCTCCCGCTGCCCGCTCCACCGGGCCAGACAGCGCACGTGCACGGCGAGCAGCAGCTGGAAGAGGCTCACCCCGTGAGCGGCGGCCCGCTGCTCCAACGCGGCGGTCGGCACCGGGGCGAGGGCACTCTGGTGCGTGGTCATCGGCGCCGCGGGCAGGGCGCACGGATCACCGTCATACGGCAGGCGCAGCGGCTTGCCCCGGGAGGCGAGCCGCCCCGACCAGTACTGGCGGTCGGCGGTGAGGGCCCTCATGCCGTCCGTGGAGGACCGCCCATCGGCGGTGGCGGCCGCGTACCGCGCGAAGTCGGT
This sequence comes from Streptomyces sp. CNB091, assembly GCF_000377965.1. Lineage (NCBI taxonomy): Bacteria > Bacillati > Actinomycetota > Actinomycetes > Kitasatosporales > Streptomycetaceae > Streptomyces > Streptomyces sp. CNB091. Next base: position 93,246 of record NZ_KB899010.1, on the reverse strand, counting down.
GCCGAGCGGGGGCAGTGTCGGTGCGTGCCCGTCGGCGAGGGCGGTGTAGAGCGACCAGAGTTCTCCGGCGAGGACGTTGAGGCTGTACCCGTCACCGGCCGCGTGGTGGATCACCAGCACCAGATGGGAGAGCTCAGGGCTTTCGCGGGCGAGGAGCGCGCGCACGGGAGGCTCGGCCGAGAGGTCGAACGGGCGGTTGCACAACTCCGTTTCGAGCTCTTCCATTCGGCCGGTCAGCTCGCGGACCTCGTACCAGGCGGACAGCGCGGCGGGCGGCGCGACGTACTGCCCCGGTGTCACCGAGCCGATCCCGTCGCCGATCCCGCCGTCGGTGCTCCCGGTGCTTCCGGTGTTCTCGATCCGGATCCGGAGCATGGTGTGCCGGTCGGCGAGCCCGGCGAGTGCCTGGCCCAGGAGCCCGGTGTCCAGTGGCCCCCGTACGGTCTGGCGGACGTAACCGTGAGCTGGGACGTCCGGGTGGAGCCGACTGCTGGTGTGCAGGGCCAGTTGGACGGGGGTGAGCGGGAAGGCGACCCCTTCCGGCACGGGAGGCGGGGTGGGCGAGGGGGAGAGGGAGCGGGAGGAGCCGGCCGACGGTTCGGGAGAGGGTGCGGTGTCGAGGTGGGCGGACAGTTCGGCGACCGTGCGGTACTCGAAGAAGAGCGTGGCGGGCAGCGGCCTGCCCAGCTCCCGTTCGAGCTGCCTGACGAGGTCGACGGCGGCGAGCGAGTCGAGGCCGAGGGCGAGAAACGGCTCGTCGTCAGGGACCCCGGCGGCAGGCAGACGCAGCGCCGAGGCCAGCAGCCGCCGGAGCAGCGCCGCGGTACCGCTGCCGCTACCGGCATCGGCACGGGGCCCGGTTCCCGCCCGCGTACCGCTGTTCACAGTGGTACGGGGTGCCCGGCCCGAGGTGGGCGGTTCCGCCACGGATTCCGTGGAGGGGCCTGTTCCCGTGGCTGCCGCCGAAGCGGCCGGGTCCGCCCTGAACGCGGGCCCCGGGGACGGCGTCAGGTCGGCGAGCAGCAGCTGCGCCGCGTCGACGCCGCATGCCGTGCGGAGCGCCGCCAGCGTGGGCTGGAGGGCGATGGGCCCGCCCCCGGCGCTCGGCACGGTGGCCAAGCCGCCTCCTGCCCCGGTTCCGAGGGCCGCCGCCATGCCCGTACCGGCGAGCGCCGCGAGGTTCACCGACTGCCACGGCCTGCCCGCGTGCCGTTCCGACGCGGCGAACGCGTCGAGGAAGGCGTTGGCGCCGGCGTAGTCGCCCAGCGCTCCCGCCAGTCCGGGCAGCACGGCGCTGACGGAGGAGAACGCGACACGGACCGCCGGGTCGAGCCCGTGCCGGCGCAGGGCCAGCGAGAGCAGCAGACTGCCCCGGGTCTTGGCGGCCAGGGCCCCGGCCGTCTCCTCCGCACGCCGGTCACGCAGGGTGCCGGGTCGCACAGTCCCCGCGGCGTGGAAGAGGCCGTCGAGGTGGGGGAGTCCGGCGAGGAGCGCGTCGACGTCCCGCTCCACCGAGACGTCGGCCACGCGGTAGTGCACGGTGGCGCCCAGCGAGCGGAGTTCCTCGGCCAGCCCGACGGGCGGACGGGGTGAGCGCCCGGCGAGCAGGAGGGTCGGGCGACCTCGGCCGGCGAGGTCCCGGGCGAGCGCGGCACCTACCCCGCCGCCGCCCCCGGTGATGAGGTAGGTGCCGTCGGGCGGCAGCGGTGACCGCGTCACCCCCGCAGGTGCGGCGGCGTCGCCCGGCAGCGGTGCGAAACGACGGGTGAGCCTGCGCCCGGCGCGCCAGGCGACGGTGGCGGCCCTGCCCGGGGTGCTGCCGCCCGCCGACGTCAGTTCGGCGAGTTCGGCCAGCACGGCGGCCAGCCGCTGGGACGGGGTGTCCAGCGAGCAGAGGTCGAGAGCGGTGGCCGAAGCGCCCGGAGTCTCCTGCGGCAACGCCATCAACAGCCCGCCGAGGACGGCATGGGCAGGCCGCGGCCTCTCCCGTACGACGCCCGTGGCGTGGACGTCCTCGGTCAGCACCAGCAGCCGGTCCGCGCCTGACGCGTCGAACCGTGCGAGGGCCTCGGCGAAGGCGGCCAGCGCGGAGTCCTGGGCCCGGCCGAGCGCGTCCGCGGTGTCCTGGCCGGGAGCGGGACCCGTCACCAGGACCACGGCATCCGGCGGCCCGTCGCCCGTTTCGTGCATCCGGACGACCTCGTCGGAGAGCTGTGAGGCGAGGGCGGCGACGTACGCGGAGTCGGGACCTGTCAGCAGCACCGAACGCACGGCTGCCGCCGCCTGCCCGGACAACGCTGCGTCGTCCCACAGGACCCGGTGAAGCAGCGGGTTCGCGGGCGGATCGGCCCAGTACCGGCGGCGCTGGAAAGGATAGGTGGGCAGGGGAATCCCTTGGTGCTCCGCGTCGAGCGCCGTACGGTCCAGCGGCATGCCGTGCGACCACAGGCGGCCGATGGTTCCCAGCAGGGCTCCGCGCCCGCCGTGCCGGTCATCGGTGAGCCGTTCCGTATCCGTGCCGAGGCCGTCGGAACGTCCCGGCAGGGCGCACATCACCGTCGTCGTGCCACGGGAGGAGCCGGGGGCGTCAGTGGTTCCGGATGGTCCGGAAGCTCCGGGCCCTCCCGTGCCTGCCGCCGGGGCGTCGGCCGCGTACACCTCCGTCGCCGCGCGGACCGCACCCGACAGCGTCGCGCCGTGGCCGACCTCCACGAACGTGTCGTACCCCTCCCGGGCCAGGCGTTCCACGGCCGCCCCGAACAGCACGGGACGCTCGGCGTGCTCACGCAGGTACTCGGGGCTGAGGACCGGCTGCCACTCGGCGGTGACGGTGCTCATCAGGGGGACGGACGGGGGCTGCGGGGTCAACGTACGGGCCGCGTCGGCGATCCGGTCCGCCACCGGCCGCATCAGCGGTGAGTGGAACGCCCGGGAGACCCGCAGACGACGGGTGGAAACGCCCAGGGCTTCGAGGCCGGCGGCGGCGCGCTCCACCGCACGGACGCCCCCGGAGAGGACCTGGAGCCCAGGACCGTTGTACGCGGCCACGGCGAGCGCCCCGTCGGACTCCGCCACCGCCGCGGCGACGGCCTCCCCACCCCCGCGGACGGCGATCATGGCCCCGGGCTCGGTGAACGCACCCATGAGACGGCCGCGTTCGGCCGCGAACCGCACCGCCTCTCGGAGGGTCAGCACCCCGCTGACGCAGGCGGCGGTGATCTCCCCGACGCTGTGCCCGGCGACCGCGTCGGGCTCCACGCCCCAGGCCCGCAACTGGCGGGCGAGCGCCACCCCGGAGGCGACGAGGAGCGGTTGCGCCTTCTCCGTCGCGGTCTGGGCGGTCGGGTCCACATCCGGATCGAGTGCCCAGTCCAGCAGGGACCGCCCGCACACGGGCCCGAGGAGGGCGGACGCCTCGTCGAACGTCTCCCGGAACACCTGCGCCGTCCGGTACAGCGCCCGGTCCTGACCGGGGAACCGCGAGCCCTGCCCGGGGAACAGGAAGACCACACGCGGCCGGGAACGGACGAGGCTCCCGACCTGCCCGCCCGATTCTCCCGTCGCGGCGGCGATGGCGGCGAGCCGCTCCCGCAGATCACCGTCGGCGACGACGGCGAGCCGGTGAGGCCCCTCGTCCCGGGACGTGCTCGCGGTGCGGCAGACGTCGCCCTCGCGCAGCCGCGGACGGCTTCCCAGATGTGTGGCGAGCCGGGTCACCGCGTCCCGCAGCGCGCCCGGACCGCGCGCCGACAGGGTCAGCAAGTGAGGCCCGTCGACCGCGACTTCACGCGAGACACCAGAAAGAGGCGAGCCCGGGGCAGCCGGGGGCGGGGCCTGTTCGAGAACGGCATGGGCGTTGGTGCCGCCGAAACCGAACGCGTTGATCCCCGCGACGAGAGGCCCGGCGGACGACGTCCAGTCCCGGGCCTCGGTCACCACGGAGAAGCCCGCGGGGGCGAGGCCCGGCGAGGCCGGGGCATGGTGCAGCGACGGCGGCAGCCTGCGGTGGCCCAGGGCCAGGACGACCTTCACCAGCGCCGGAAGCGCGGCGGCGTTCAGCAGATGCCCGATGTTGGTCTTCACCGAGCCGACCAACCGCGGTTCGCCGTCGGCGCGTTCGGGAAACGCGTGGGCCAGCGAACGCAGCTCGATCGGATCCCCCACGGCCGTGCCGGTGCCGTGGGCCTCCACGTAGGTCACCGAGGCGGGATCGACCCCCGCCGCCTCGTACGCCCGGGTGATGACCTCGCGCTGCCGCAGCGGGTTGGGCGCCATGAGGCTCATCGACCGGCCGTCGTTGTTGACGGCCGTGCCCCGGACCACCGCGAGCACCTGATCGTCCGCGAGGCGGGCGGCGTCGAGCCGCGTCAGGACGATGGCCGCGCCTCCCTCGCCGGGCACGAAGCCGTCGGCATCGGCGCTGAAGGCGCGGCTGCGCCCGGTGGGGGACAAGGCCCCCGCTTCTTCCAGCAGCCGGTGCGGGGTCGAGGTCAGGTGGAGGTTGACCCCGCCGACGACGGCGAGGTCGCACTCGCCGTCCAGGAGGCTGCGCCGGGCCAGGTGCAGAGCCACCAGCCCCGACGAGCAGGCGGTGTCCACGGCGAGTGCGGGACCGTCGAGGTCGAGGCTCTGCGAGACCCGGGCGGCGACGAGGGCGGGCAGGTTCCCGGTGAGCGCGGCGGGCAGCGGGGAGCCGCCGGCCGTGGCCCGCTCCAGGACCTCCCGGTAGCCGCTGTCCCCGACCGCCGCGAACACACCGATCCTGCGACCGCTCCGGCGGGGCCCCGCGTAGCCGGCACGTTCGAGCGCCTCGTGCGCGAGTTCCAGGAAGAGCCGGGCCTGCGGGTCGAGTGCGCGTGCCTCGTCCTCGCCGATGCCGAAGTAGCCGGCGTCGAACCCGGCCGGGTCCTCCAGCAGCGCGGCCCATCGCCTCCGGGGAACTGTCGGAGTTGCGGAACCCGCTGGAGCCGCCGGCTTTGACGGCAGGCCCCCCGACGGGTCCTCCTGGCCGTCGCCCCATCGTCCACGCGGTACGGGAGCGACGGCGTCATGCCCGTCGACGAGCAGGTCCCAGAAGGCCTCGGGGGTGTCGGCGCCGGGGAACCGGCACGCCATCCCGATGACGGCCGCGGCGGTGGCGGCACCGTCGGTGGGGAGGGAGAGCGCCGGGGTCGGCCCGGCGGCAGATCGTCCGGCCCGCTGTGTGGCGCTCTCCGCGGCGTCCGCGGCGTCCGCGTCGGACGGCCCCGGACCGGGCGCCGACGTCAGAAGGTGACCGGCCAGCGCGTCCACCGTGCCGTGGTCGCGGATGACCGCCGGCGGCAGGGTCACACCGAAGGCGTCCTCCAGCGCCACCAGCACCTCCATGGCCTTGAGCGACGTCCCTCCGAGACTCCCGAACGGCTCGTGCGCCCCGATCGAATCGGCGGGTCGGCCCAGCACCCGCGCCCACGCCTGCCGCACGACCTCGACGGTCTCCGCGCGGGCGTGGGGCGCCTTCGCGTGAGGTTCCGCCGCAGTCCGGGGCACTCCGGGCCGAACGCCAGCATCGCCGTCACCGGTCCCGAACGCGCCCTCCTCGAAACGCTCCCGCAGCCGCCGACGTTGCAGCTTTCCGCTCGTCGTACGGGGGAACGCGCCCGGTGGCAGGGCCAGCACCCGCACATCGTCATGGAGCAGGGCCTCGCGCACCCGGCCCGCGACGCGTTCGAGTACGTCCGCCGCCTCGCGCCCGGGCCGTGCCCAGGGGACGAACACCACGACGCGCTCCGCACCGGTGACCGGGTCCGTCGACCCGACCACCGCCGGGGCGCCGGGAGGCAGCCCGGGAGTCGCGGCCGCGACCTCCTCCATGTCCGTGGCGTGGAAGGTGCGGCCGTTGAGGAACAGCACGTCCTTGTGCCGGCCCGAGACGCACAGCCGGCCGTCCCGCAGGAACCCGAGATCACCTGTGCGGAGCCACCCCCCGGCGAACACCTCCGCGCTCGCGTCGGGAAGCCCGTGGTAGCCACGGGCGAGCTGGGGTCCACGGACCATGATGTGCCCGGTCCGCCGGTCCCCGAGGACGGTGCCCGCGTCGTCGACGACGCGCACCGCGCAGCCCGCCACCGGCAGCCCTACGTCCATCAACTCGACGGCCCCTTCGCCCGGTTCGGCGTCCACCGCCACCCCACGGCTCAACGACGCCCGGTCCAGGACCAGGGGCTCGGCCACCTCCCCCGGCGGCGGGAAGGTCACCGCCAGCGTCGCCTCCGCCAGGCCGTAGACCGGCTGGGCCGCCGCCGGGTCCAGCCCCGACGGCCGGGTCCTGTCGGCGAAGGCACGCCACACCGCGGGCGCGATCGGCTCCGCCCCGACCAGGATCAGCCGTACCGCCGAGAGGTCCAGCCGGGCCAGGACCTCCTCGGGCACACGGCGTACGGCCAGCGCCAGGGCGAAGTTGGCCGCGGACAGCACCGTGGCCCGGTGCCGGGCCGCCACCTCGAACCACAGGCGGGGCCGCTTGGCGAACGACAGCGGACCGATCTTGACCTGCCTGGCCCCGGCGGCCAGCGGAGCGAGGTGGGTGCCGATGAGCCCCATGTCGTGGAAGTACGGCATCCAGCTGACCACCACGTCGTCGGGGCCCAGCGCCGAGGCGGCCCGTATCTGCTCCAGGTTGGCCAGCACCGCGCCATGCGTCACCTCCACCCCCTTGGGGGCACCGGTGCTTCCCGAGGAGAACTGCACGAACGCCACGTCGTCGAGCCCGGCGGTGGAGGTCTCCCGCAGTACCGGTCCTTCCCGGAGGACATCGAGGGTCAGGGTGCGAACGGCGTCGGGGAGCTCACCGGACAACGACGCGGTCGAGGCGTCCACGACGACGGGCGGCCGCCCCAGGTGCTCCCAGACCGGGAGCACCCGACGGGCGACCGGCGCCAGCGGAACCGGAACGAGGCCGGCCGCCACCGCCCCCCAGAACATCGGCTGGAAGTCCTCGCTGCGGTCGGCGAGCAGCGGCACACAGGTCCCTGGCGCCACCCCCGCCTCCCGGAAGCCCCCCGCCACACGGAGGGACGCGTCCAGGAGTTCGCGGAGGCTGACCGTCAGCTCGCCGCCGTCGCCGCGGACATGCACGACGACCTGCCCGGGAGCCTCACGCACCGCGTCCAGTAGTACATCCAGCAGTGTCATGTCGTGTTCCACCGGTCCGTCGGTCCGTTCCTCGGAGAATGATCTTAAAAACGCTCAGGTCGTGGGGGATCAGCCGCCGGGAGGAGAGCGCATGCACCCTGGGAGTGACGTGAGGGGAAGGGTCCGCTACAGGACACGGCAGCGGCTAGCGTGTCCACCGTGAACGTGGGGACAGAGGAGACCCGGCTGATCGTCCTGCGCGGCAACAGCGCGTCGGGGAAGTCGAGTGTGGCGGCCGGTCTCCGCGACAGCTTCGGCCGCGGACTGGCCGTGGTCGGCCAGGACAACCTCCGCCGCACCGTGCTGCGCGAACGCGACCGGCCCGGAGCGGCGAACATCGGTCTGATCGACCTGACCGCCCGCTACGCCCTGGACGCCGGCTACCACGTGGTGGTCGAGGGCATCCTCTACGCCGACCACTACGGCGACATGCTGGCCCGGCTGCGCGCCGACCACCGGGGCCCGACCCACGGGTACTACCTGGACGTCCCCTTCGCCGAGACCGTGGCCCGGCACGCCACCAAGCCGATCGCCGACGACGTCGACGAGAACCAACTGCGGGACTGGTACCGCCCCCGAGATGTGCTGCCCGACGGTGTCGAGACCGTGATCGGTCCCGACAGCATCCTGGCCGGGACCGTCCACCGCATCATGCGTGACACCGGCCTGGCCCGGCTGCCGGCGGTCGACCGCTGACCTGTCCGGACCCGGCAGACGGCAGAGACCTGCCCGGCCGGCCACGTCGGCCGGACCGGGCGGGTCACACAGCTGCGACCACTCGGCTACGCGCCGGTCGGGGCGGCCTGCTGCACGACCTCGAAGGACCACACCGTGGACCCGCTGGCCGCCGGCTTGGGGCGCTCACCGCTCTCGGCACCGCCGCCCTGATGGGCCGCCTTCATCGGCCCCTCCATCCATGCCTGGAAGGAGGCCTCGTCACGCCAGCGCGTGTAGACGAGGTAGTCGTCCGTGCCCTCGACGGGCCGGAGCAGCTCGAACCACTCGAATCCGTCGGAGCCCTCCACGGCATGGGCCCGGGAAGCGAAGCGCTTCTCCAGCGTCTCGCGTTGTTCCTGGGGGACGGTCAGCACATTGATCTTGACTACGCTCATGGCTCCATCCTGCCGTACGCCGTCCGGACCCCGTCGGCGGGCGGGGCTGCCACGGGGAGTTCCACCGTGATGCGCAGCCCGCCGTCCGGGCGCGGGGTGAGGGTGAGCGTTCCGTCGTGCGCGCGGGTGATGGTCTTGACGATGGCCAGGCCGAGCCCGATACCCGCGTGGTGGGTGCGCAACCGTTCGGCTCCGCGCCGGAACGGTTCGGTGAGCGTCGCGGCCAGCTGCGGGGCGACCTTGGCACCGGTGTTCTCGACCGTGAGCACCACGGTCTCGCGGCGGACGCCGGTAGTGACCCGGACAGTGCCCCGGTCGGGCAGATTGTGGACGATCGCGTTGTGCACGAGGTTCGTCGTCAGTTGCAGCAGGAGCGCCGGAGATCCGATCGCGGGGGCGATCTCGCCGCGTGTCTCGACGGTGACGCCCTGCTCTTCCGCGAGGGGGAGGAGGGTCTCGGTGGCCTCCTCCGCGAGCAGCGACAGGTCGACGGGCTCTCGGGTGAAGGAACGCCGGTCGGCGCGGCTGAGCACGAGCAGCGCCTCGGTGAGGTCGATCGCCCTCCCGTTGACGGCGTACAGGCGGTCGATGATCTCGTCGGTGTCGCGGTTCGGATCGGTGCGGGCCACTTCGAGAAGCGTCTTCGAGATCGCCAGCGGGGTGCGCAGCTCATGGGAGGCGTTGGCCGCGAACCTCTCCTGCTCGGCGACGTGAGCTTCGAGCCGGGCGAGCATCGTGTCGAACGCGTCGGCGAGTTCCCGGAACTCGTCCCTGCGGCCCGGCAGCCGGATCCGGTGGGAGAGGGACCCGTGCGTGGCCGCGCGGGTGGCTTCGGTGATCCGGGTCAGAGGGGCGAGCATACGGCCGGCGAGGACCCATCCTCCCAGGAGGCCGAAGACGAGGAGGACCGCCAGTACGGTGGCCGCCGCCGGGGCGAACGTGTACGCGAGGAGCTGGCGGTTGGGATTCTCGTGGAGCATCCGCTTGTCCCAGTCGTCGGGAACGTACTCCAGGAGGAATACCCACACCGCTGTGAGCAGCAGGACGCCGGCGACCATGAGGAATCCGGCGTAGCTGAGGGTGAGCTTGAGGCGGACGCTCAACCCGGGCCGCCTAGCCACGGTCCCGACCGTCGCCGCGACCGGTGCCGGTCGCTGTGCCGATGCGGTAGCCGACGCCCGGCACGGTGGCGATGATCCACGGTTCGCCGAGGCGCTTGCGCAGGGCCGAGACGGTGATGCGTACGGCGTTGGTGAACGGGTCGGCGTTCTCGTCCCACGCGCGTTCCAGGAGCTCTTCGGCGCTGACGACGCCGCCGTCAGCGGCGACGAGGACATCGAGTACCGCGAACTGCTTTCTGGTCAGCGCGACGTAGCGGCCGTCCCGGTAGACCTCTCTGCGGAAGGTGTCCAGCCGCAGACCCGCGATCTCCCGCACGGGCGGCCTGCTGTGGGCGCGTCTGCGGTCGAGCGCTCTGAGCCTGAGCACGAGCTCCCGGAGATCGAAGGGTTTCGTGAGGTAGTCGTCCGCGCCGAGCCCGAACCCGGAAGCCTTGTCGTCGAGGCGGTCGGCCGCCGTGAGCATGAGGATCGGCATGCCACTGCCGGAGGCGACGATGTGTTCGGCGATCTCGTCGCCGGACGGCCCGGGGACGTCGCGGTCCAGGACGGCGATGTCGTAGGTGTTGACGCTCAGCAGCTCCAGAGCGGTGTCCCCGTCCCCCGCGATGTCCGCCGCGATCGCTTCGAGACGCAGGCCGTCGCGGACGGCCTCCGCCAGATAGGGTTCGTCCTCGACGATCAGCACGCGCATGGGCCGATGCTACGAGCCGGCCCTTATCGTCGGCGTATCGAAAACCGCATACGTGTTGGCAACACCTCGCTGCCTTGACTCGCGGTATGACTCGACCACCGCCGTCAGCGCGAACAACACCCCACCGGACACGCGGGCCCCTTGTCGTCGGCGCGGTAGCCGTCGTGGCAGCGATCGCGGCAGCCCTCGGCCACTCCCTGCTGAACCCGACGCACGCCCCGTCGCCCTCGGCCTCACCGCGCTCCCCGTCCGCCGCCCCTTCCTCGGCGCCGGCAACCCTGCCTCCTCCGCTTCACCGTGAACTCCGTGGAGCGCTGGGAGAGGCCGACGGGGCCGCCCCCGACGGCGTGACGGTGCTCGACGACGGGATCCCGGCCGTCGCCAACCTCGACGCGGATCTGCTCGCGGCCCTCCGCCGGGCGGCGCGGGAGGCGGCGCGGGACGGCGTCGAGTTCGCCGTCAACAGCGGCTGGCGGTCACCGGAGTACCAGAATCAGCTGCTCCGCGAGGCGATCGCGCGGTACGGGTCCGAGGCCGAGGCCGCCCGATGGGTGGCCACCGCGACGACGTCACCGCACGTGTCGGGGGACGCGGTCGACATCGGGCCGGCCGACGCGACGGAGTGGCTGACCGAGCACGGCGCCGCGTACGGACTGTGCCAGACCTACCGGAACGAACCCTGGCACTACGAGCTGCGCACGGAAGCGATCGACCGGGGCTGCCCGCGCATGTACGCCGACCCCACCCAGGACCCCAGGATGCGACAGTGACCGACGCCGAGCGAGGACAGACGATGACGCAGGCGGACACGGCCGGCACCGCCCAGGGCGACGTGGACACGGCCAGGGCGGTGCAGAGCGGCATAGACACCTCCGGCTCCGGCCGGAGCGACGCCGATCTCCGGGACGACGCCGGCCCCGGGGGCGTCGGCCTCCTCCGGCACACCGGGGCGAGGACCGGCTCCTGGAAGCGCGGCCGGGTGCTCGCGGCGGCGGCGCTGCTGCTGGGCCTGTTCCTGCTGCTGCACGCGAGCATCCCCAACCGGATCGGGAACCTCGGCAGCCTGGTGGAGACCTTCCTCCCGTGGTTCGGCCTGCTCATCCCGGTGCTGCTGGCCGGGGCGCTGCTGCGCCGCTCCGTCCCCGCACTCTTCGCGCTGCTGCTGCCGGCCGTCGTGTGGCTGAACCTCTTCGGCGGGCTGCTCACCGACAAGTCCCACCCGGGCGGCGACCTCACCGTGGTCAGCCACAACGTCGGCGCCGACAACCCCGACGCGGCGGGCGCCGCACGCGCCCTGGCCGCCTCCGGTGCGGATGTGCTGGCACTGGAGGAGCTGGACCCGGCGGCCCGGAGGACTTACGAGGAGGAGCTGGCGGCCACGTACCCCCACCACACGGTGCTGGGCACGGTCGGCGTGTGGAGCAGACTGCCGCTGTCGGACACCCGCCCGGTCGACGTCGAGATGGACGCGGGACCGCTGGGGGACGCGAAGCCCGCCGACGTCAAACTGGAGTACAACCGGGGGCTGCGCACCACGGTGGCCACGGACCACGGGCCCCTGGCGGTGTACGTGGCGCACCTCGGATCCGTACGGGTGAATCCCCGGGCGGGCCTCTCGTCGGGCCAACGGGACGCCGGCGCGCAGTCGCTCGGCCGGGCCCTCGCCGCCGAGCGGAACGAGCGGGTGGTGCTGCTCGGCGATCTGAACGGAACCCTGGACGACCGCGCGTACGCGGGCATCACCTCGCGGATGCGATCGGCGCAGGAGGCGGCGGGCGACGGGTTCGGCTTCAGCTGGCCCGCCGCCTTCCCGGTGGTGCGGATCGACCAGATCCTGGTCCGGGGCGTGGAGCCGGAGAGCTCGTGGCTGCTGCCCGCGACCGGCAGCGACCACCTCCCGGTGGCGGCCCGCATCAGCTGGTGAACACCGTGGAGGCATCCGGACACATCCGGGCCTCCCTCCCGCCTCGGGGCGGGCGACCGAACCTTCCGCGTGCCGCTGCCGTTCACCCTCCGCCGGGGGAGGGGGCACGCACGCGCTAGGCTGCGTTCCGCCACGGGGGAAGTCCGGTCGAAATCCGGCGCTGACCCGCAACGGTAGACGGAGCCTCCGGGTCCCGTGAGCCCGATCACCCGTGGCCAAGAAGGCTCCTGACGATTCGCCGTGGACTGCGAATGGGCGCTGCGCGGGGCGGGCGCCGTCCGGGGCCGCTCCTCATCGCGCGACGCACGGCCCGAGGCGAAAGCGACCGGCCTGTGGCCACGTCTGTCGACCGCATACCCTCCAAGCCGTCGCGCCCCGCGCACGTCGGCACCGGACCGGCTCCACCCCGGCGCGTACCCCTGCCGTTCCTCCTGGCCGGCCTGTGCGCGGCCCTGCCCCTCTCCCTCTTCTGCGGGGCGGCGCTCGGGGCGTCGGGGCTCTCCTGGGCGGAGGTGACGCGCTACCTGTGGGCAGGGCTGACCGGCGGGGCCATCGGCCCCGACGAGGTCCCGGCCTACGCCATCGTCTGGGAACTGCGCCTGCCACGAGCCGTGCTGGCGGCCGTCGTCGGGGCCGGCCTGTCCGCCATCGGCGTCGCCGTCCAGGCCATGGTGCGCAACGCGCTGGCCGACCCGTTCGTCCTCGGTATCTCCTCGGGCGCGGCGGTCGGCGCCAACGCCGTACTCATCTTCGGGGCCTTGGGGGCGCTGGGCATCTGGGCGCTGTCCACGGCGGCGTTCCTCTCCGCACTCCTCGCCATGCTGCTCGTGTACGCGGTGGCCCGTACCGAACGCGGACTGACCCCGCTCCGGCTCGTCCTGACGGGGACCGCGATGTCCTACGGGTTCTCCGCCGTCACCACGTTCATGGTGTTCGCGGCCGAGCGCGGGGAAGCGGCCCGCTCCGCGATGATGTGGCTGCTCGGCAGCCTGAGCGGGGCCAACTGGGCCGCCGTGCCGATCGCCGCCGGCGCGGTGCTCGCCGGCCTCGCGTACCTCGGCTGGTCGGCACGGCGCCTGAACGCGCTCGCCATGGGGGACGAGACCGCCGCCGCACTCGGGGTCGATCCCGGGAGACTGCGCAAGGAGCTCTTCCTCGTCTCCGCGGCCGTCACCGGGGCGGTCGTCGCGGTGAGCGGAGCGATCGGTTTCGTCGGCCTGATGGTCCCGCACGCCGCACGGATGCTGGTCGGCGCGGACCACCGCCGGCTCCTGGCCGTAGCCCCTCTGGCGGGGGCCGTCCTGCTGATCTGGGTGGACATCCTCTCACGCGTGGTGCTGGCGCCGGCCGAGCTGCCGGTGGGCGTCCTCACCGCGGTCATCGGCGTTCCCTGCTTCGTTCTCCTCATGCGCCGGCGCGCCTACTCCTTCGGAGGCATCTGATGCGGATCGACATCGACGCGCTGACCGTCGAGATCGCCGGTGCACGGCTCGTGGACCAGGTCACCCTGGGCGCGGCCGACGGGCAGCTGGTCGGCCTGGTCGGTCCCAACGGCAGCGGGAAGTCGACTCTGTTGCGCTGTGTCTACCGGGCCCTGCGCCCCTCGGCCGGCGCCGTGAGGATCGGCGGTGAGGACCTTCACGCCCTGAGCACGCGGGAAGGCGCCCGACGACTGGCGGCCCTTCCGCAGGACGCGGTCGCCGCATTCGACTTCACCGTCGCCGAGATCGTCGCCATGGGGCGGCTGCCGCACCAGGGGCCAGCGGCGCGGGCATCCGACGAGGACCGCCGCCTCTGCGACGAGGCGCTGGCGGGGGTCGGCGCGGCGCACCTGGCCGAACGCGGCTTCCTCACCCTCTCCGGCGGTGAGCGGCAGCGTGTCCTGATCGCCCGGGCCCTCGCCCAGCAGCCCCGGGTCCTGGTGCTCGACGAACCCACCAACCACCTGGACATCGCCCACCAGTTGGAAGTCCTCGCCCTGGTCGGCGGCAGCGGCCTGACCGTGCTCGCCGCCCTGCACGACCTCAACCTCGCGGCCCTGCACTGCGACCTGGTCCACGTCATCGACAGTGGCCGGATCGTCGCCTCCGGGGCCCCGTACGAGGTCCTGACCACCGAGCTGCTGGCCGACGTCTTCGGCGTACGGGCGCACCGCGTCGCACATCCGGAGACCGGCGCGCTCCAACTGCTCTTCGACCTTCCCCCTGCTCGCCCCACCTCCTGAAGGAGCCTCGACCACTATGCCCAACCCCCTGCGTCCCGCGGCGCTCGTGCTCGCGGCCACCCTGGTCCTCACCGGCTGTGGAGCGGACGTCACCTCACAGGCCGACGGGAAGGACCGCACGTCCGAGGCCGACCGCCACTACCCGGTGACCGTCGAGAACTGCGGGGAGAAGAAGACGTACGACAGGGCCCCGCAGCGCGTCGTCACCAACGACACCGGCATCACCGAGATCATGTTCGCCCTCGGGCTGGAGGACCACATGGCCGGGTACGTGATGCCTGACGACAAGGGCGACATGACGTCCGTCCCCTGGAAGGACGGCTACAAGAAGACCAAGTGGCTCTCCAAGGAGCGGATCAACAAGGAACTGGTCCTCGACGCCCGCGCCGACCTGGTCTTCGCCGGCTGGAACTACGGGTTCAACGAGGGTGAGGGTTTCACCCCCGCCGAACTGGAGCGCGTGGGCGTCGCCTCGTATCTGCTCAGCGAGTCGTGCCGCAACGGGCAGGGCAAGGCCCGCGGCGTCATGCCCCCGCTCGAAGCGCTCTACACGGACCTGCGGAACCTCGGAAAGATCTTCGACGTCGAGGACCGGGCGGACACCCTCATCACGTCGTTCCGCGAGGAGGTCGCCGACGCGCGGGCGAAGGCGGCCGAGGGCGGCGACCGCCTCCGCGTCTTCCTGTACGACGACGGGAAGGACAAGCCGTTGACCTCGGGCGCGTACGCCGGACCGCACGACATCATCACCAAGGCCGGCGGCGACCACATCATGAAGGACCTCAAGGACAGCTGGACGACGGTGGGCTGGGAGACCGTGGTCGACCGGGACCCCGAGGTCATCGTCATCAACAACTACGGGGACACCGGAGCGGACGAGAAGCGGAGGTTCCTGAAGTCCTACAAGCCGCTCGCCGGTGTATCCGCGATTCAGAACGACCGGATCGTCGTGCTCGACTACGTCGACCTGGTGGAGAGCCCGCGCAATCCCGCGGCGATCAGTTCGCTGGCGGAGGAGCTGAGAGAGTTCGCCCGGTAGGTACGCCCGCCGCGTGAGGCGGGGCGGGCCAGGCCCGGGGCACCTCCCGGACCGGGCCCCGCTCGGTCGGCTCAGCCGTTGAACGTGTCCGGATCGGGCCCGGTGCGCTCGCCCCGGTCGAGGGCGGCGATCTCGCCGATGTCCCCTTCGGTGAGCTCGAAGTCGAAGAGTGCGAAGTTGTCCTGGATGCGCTTGAGCGTCACGGACTTGGGGAACACGATGTCCCCACGCTGCAGGTGCCAGCGCAGCACCACCTGCGCGGGGGTCCTGCCCAGCCGCTCGGCGATGCGCGTGACCGTCGGGTCCGCGAGCACCTTGCCCTGGGCGATGGGCGACCACGCCTCCGTGGCGACGCCGTGTTCCGCCCCGAAGGCGCGCAGGACGTCCTGCGTGAGGTACGGGTGCACCTCGATCTGGTTGACGGCGGGCACCACCGTGCTGTTGTCCAGCAGCCGCCGCAGGTGGTTCTCCTGGAAGTTGGAGACCCCGATCGCCTTGACGCGTCCGGACCGGTAGATCTCCTCCAGGGCCTTCCACGTCTCCACGAAGTCCCCCGAACCCCCCGGCAGGGGCCAGTGGATGAGGAAGAGGTCCAGGTGATCGAGGTCCAGTTCCTCCATGGAGCGGTCGAACGCCCGGAGCGCCTCCTCGGGTGCGTGCGCGCCGTTGTTCAGCTTGCTCGTCACGAAGACGTCGGCGCGGTCGAGCCCCGATTCGCGGACCGCCTGGCCGACCTCCTTCTCGTTGCCGTACATCTGCGCCGTGTCGATGTGCCGGTAGCCGGTCTCCAAGGCGGCCAGCGTGGTCTCACAGGTCTCGTCCGGCGGGATCTGGAAGGTCCCGAAGCCGAGCTGGGGGATCGGCACACCGTTGTTGAGCGTGATGGAGGGTACTGAGGGCACGGTTGCTCCTTGCTGTGTCGATGCCTCGGAAGGCGGTGCGAGAGGTACGGGCGCGGGGCCGTCGCTCAGCCGGCGATGCCGCGGAGTTCGGCGTCGGGCGGCAACACCCGGACGAGCTTGCGGTTGACGAACTCCCGCATACCGAGCTGCGACAGCTCCCGGCCGTAGCCGGACCGCTTGATCCCGCCGAACGGCAGATCGGGCTGGGTCGAGGTGGGGTGGTTGACCCAGACCATGCCGGTCTCCACCCGCTCGGCCACCCGACGGCCCCGCTCCACATCGGCGCAGAAGACGGATCCGCCCAGGCCGTACTGGCTGTCGTTGGCGAGCGCGACGGCTTCGTCCTCGTCCTCGACCCGGTAGATCACCGCGGCCGGGCCGAACAGTTCTTCCGCGTACGCGCGCATGCCCGGCTTGACGCCGGTGAGGATCGTCGGCCGGACGAAGGCTCCGGGACGGTCGATCCGGTCGCCGCCGGTCAGCAACCCGGCTCCCTGCTCCACTGTTTCGCGGATCTGCTCGACCAGGCCGGAGGCGGCCCGTTCGGACGAGAGCGGCCCCAGCGTCGTCGCCTCGTCGGCCGGGTCGCCGGGCTCCAGTGCCTCGAAGGCGCGTCGCATGCGCTCCACGAAGTCGTCGTAGACGTCCGCCAGCACGATGAACCGCTTCGCTGCCACGCAGCTCTGCCCGGTGTTCGCCATCCGGCCGGCAACCGCGGCGCCGACCGTACGCTCCAGCCCCTCACCGTCGAGGACGATGAAGACATCACTGCCACCCAGCTCCAGCAGGCTGGGCTTCATGTTCCGCCCGGCCCGCTCGGCGACCTGGGCCCCCGCGCGTTCGCTGCCGGTCAGCGACGCGCCCTTCACCACCGGACTGTCGATGATGCGGGAGATCTCCTCGTGGCTCACGAACAGGTTGGTGTAGACGCCCTCGGGCGCGCCTGCGTCACGGAAGAGCACTTCCAGGGCCAGGGCGGACTGCGGGCAGATCCCGGCGTGCTTGACCAGGACGGTGTTGCCCAGGACCAGGTTGGGTCCCGCGAAGCGCACCACCTGATAGAGCGGGAAGTTCCACGGCATGACGCCGAGCAGGACTCCGAGCGGCTCGTTGACGAGGTACGCCTCTCCCTCCTCGACGTCGAGAGGTTCGCGGGCCGCGAAACCGGGCCCGTGCTCCGCGTAGTACGCGAGGATGGAGGCGGCGAGATCCACTTCTCCCCGTGCCTCGGAGATGAGCTTTCCCATCTCCAGGGTGATGAGTTGCGCCAAGGTCTCCTTGCGCTCCCTCATCAGCCCGGCAACACGGCCGACCAGCTCGGCACGCTCCTCGACGGGCCGCTTCCGCCACGCCTCGAAGGCACCGTCGGCGGTTTCCAGCACCGCGTCGACTTCCCGACCCTCGATGGCCGGGAACTCCGCGAGCGTTTTCCCGGTGTACGGATTGACGGTGGCGAACGGACTCTTGCGCTGCTCCGACATGGAATCTCCAGAACGACGATTGTGGTGCAGGGGCGGAACGATGCGCTCCGCCTTACTGCGGGGTACCCGACTGGGCAGGCAGAAAACTGCCTATAAGCACCTATATCGGTAGGGGTGCACTCACGCAGAGTCGTGGAACCGCAGGCTCGCGCTCGCCTGCCCCGCTTCGCCCTCTCCGAGGCCCTACGGGAGGTCGACGGGAACGCCCAGCCGGCCGGCCGCGGTGGTGAGGGCGTCGCCCAGCGGGAGGGCGATACGGGTCAGGGCGTGCCGGTCGCCCCGGGTCGGGTCCCTGTTGACGATCAGCACCGGAACCCCCGCCCGTTCGGCCTGGCGGACGAACCGGAGCCCGGACATCACCGTCAGCGAGGAGCCCAGGACCAGCAGGGCGCTCGCCCCGCGGACCAGCGCGCGGCAGTGTTCGACCCGCTGCGGGGGCACGGACTCGCCGAAGAACACCACGTCCGGCTTGAGGACGCCGCCGCATACCGCGCAGGGCACCACGCGGAAGTCCCCGACCTGCTCGTCCGTGAGATCCGCGTCCCCGTCCGGGTTCATCGAGGCGGCCACCGGCGCGAAGCCCTCGTTGGCCTCCTCCAGCCGGCGCGCCAGCTCGGGGCGTGGGCTGAAGGCGCCGCAGGACAGACAGACGACCCGGTCCAGACGGCCATGGAGGTCCACGACGTCCGCGCTGCCCGCGGCCTGGTGCAGGCCGTCGACGTTCTGGGTGATGACACCCGACAGCAGCCCCTGCCGCCCGAACGCGGCCACGGCCCGGTGCCCGGCGTTGGGCCGGGCGCGGCCGAACGTACGCCAGCCGAGATGGCTGCGCGCCCAGTACCGGCGACGGGCCGCGGCGTCGGCGGTGAAGTCCTGGTAGGTCATCGGGGTGTGGCGGCTCAGGCTCCCGCCCTCGCCCCGGTAGTCGGGGATGCCCGACTCCGTGGAGATGCCCGCACCGCTCAGGACCAGCACACCGGCACCGCCCAACGCCTCGACGACCGGCTCCAGGTCCGTGGTGCCAGGCAGCGGCTCCTCGGTGGAAGTCCAGCTCAGGGTGGGTCGCATGCGCATGTCCTCAGGGTACGGAACATGGCCCTGATGGCGACGATGCCGGGCGACGGGGCCGCCGGGGCGACCCGATGGGACGAAGGGCCGGGCCGAAGATTCCGGCAGGGTTCGTTTCCGGCCTCATGTCGTGACAGGTGCATGATCAAGCTGCGAGCGCGGCATAGGTCCTGCGGCCCCGGGAGGATCGGCAACCGGTCCTTGTGTCCCTACGGTTCGCGGTGACCGTCCTCCCACTCCCTCGGCTCCGCGCGGAGCCGAGCCCCCCATGAGAGTGAAGGGACAGCAATGCTGGAATCCAGATGGCTCAAGGCAGTCGGTGTCGCCGCGGCGATCACCCTGGCCACAGCTACGGCGGCACAGGCCGCTCCCGCGCCGGACCCGGCGGCGGAGCGCACGTCGGCGGTGGTGACGCTCCGGTACGACGACAGCCGGGCAGGCGGCTGGGAGGCGGCGATCGCGGCAGGGGTCGCCTCGTGGAACTCCAACGTCGACAACGTCAAGCTGGTGGAGGCCGCACCCGGCGCGCGCGCCGAGATACAGATCGTGGCCACCAGCGGCTGGCCGCAGGCCACACTCGGCCCGGTCCGGCCCGGTGGCCAGGTCAGGGTGGAGCTGGGCAGCCAGGCAGTCGCCCAGGGCCACGACAAGACCCGTATCGCCGCTCACGAGATCGGCCACAGTCTGGGGCTGCCGGACACCAAGCCCGGTCCCTGCTCCCAGCTGATGTCGGGATCCAGCGCCGGCATCAGCTGCAAGAACGCCCTACCGAACGCGGCCGAGCAGTCCCGCGTCGAGTACGCCTACGCGGGCGGCCTCGCCCCGCGCGTGCCGGCTGACGGACGCGTCCTGCTGGACGCCTCGTAACCGGTCGTACGAGGACACAGGAGACGCCGGCCCCGTCCTGAACCGGCGTCGGGCCACCCCGTTCCCGCCGGCCCGTCGCCGGAACCCGGGAACGGGGTGACACGCGGGCCGCACCGGTGTCAGCGGTTCTTCGGCGTGAACGGTCCGTCGTGGCCGAAGGCGAGGCGGGCGAAGCGTTCGGCGATGCGCCGATGGGCGGCGGGGTCCGGGTGCAGGCCGTCAGGGAGCGGAAGTGCGGCGTGGTCGCTCTCGCCGTAGAGGCAGAGGCCGTCGAGGTAGTGCAGATGGGGGTCGGTGGTGGCGCGGTCCGCGACGATCCGGGCGAGCTCGTCGCGGATGACCGTGAGGGTCAGCTTCCCGGCGGCGCTCTCGGCGGGGTCGCCCATGGCCACGAACCGGAGCCGCCCCTCGCCCGTCGCGCTGTAGTCCGGGGCGCAGGGGCCCGGAGTGGTCTCGTGTATGGGGCAGCAGATCGGCGAGACCACCAGCAGGGGTGCGGTGGGGTGGCCTTCACGGATGGTGTCGAGGAAGCCGTGGACCGCCGGGCCGAACGCGCGCAACCGCATCAGGTCGGCGTTGACGAGGTTGATGCCGATCTTGACGCTGATCAGGTCGGCGGGGGTGTCGCGCATGGCGCGGGCGGTGAACGGGTCCAGCAGG
The DNA here is from genome assembly GCF_000377965.1 of Streptomyces sp. CNB091. Taxonomy (NCBI): domain Bacteria; kingdom Bacillati; phylum Actinomycetota; class Actinomycetes; order Kitasatosporales; family Streptomycetaceae; genus Streptomyces; species Streptomyces sp. CNB091. Next base: position 72,984 of record NZ_KB899010.1, on the reverse strand, counting down.
GTGCTGCCGCTGAACCCCAGGTTGATCAGCTCGGCTCCGCCGAGGCTCGCGGCCAGAGCGGGCCAGGTGCCGGTCGGGGTGGTGGCGTTGGACCCGTGGCTGATGGAACTGCCGTGGTGCAGCCAGACCGGCCGGCCGCTCGGCCCCGGGCTCCGGAGCGGTGCGTCGGTGCGCAGGGCGACCAGGAGCGTGGTCTCGTTGTGGGGCAGCCAGATCTCGACGTCCTTCTCCTCGGTCGGCAGTCCGGTGAACCGGAGCGTTTCCATGGGGCCCGGCCGGGTCCGCGAGGTCATCGAGGCCAGATCGATGGTGAGCGTGTCGCCGTCGGGGGCACTGGCCCGGGCGGCGGGGCAGCCGTCCACGAGGAGCTCGTACACGCCGTCGGGGCGCGGCGGCGCAGCGGGATAGACCCGCTTGGTGGCCACCACGTCCAGCTCGACGGCGGTGGCCCGGGTGCGGAACGCCAGCCGGACCCCGGAGGGCTGTGATTCGGCCATGGCCAGCTGGCCGTCGGGAATCTGCCGCCGTGCCCGCTCGGGCAGCCGGTGCGGCAGCATGCCGCGCCCGGTCCGCTCCAGGTCGAGCACGCCCCGCAGGATGTCGGTGCTGATGGGGGTCGTCGTCCAGTCGTGCCGGGTGGTCATGTTCTCGGTCTTCTCGTTCGTCGAGGGGCGGGAAGCGGGGTCACGAGGGGCGGGTCAGGAGGGGGCGGGCCAGCTGCGCAGCAGGGAGTCGAGCGCGTCGAGAATCTCCGTCCAGCTCTCCTGGGAGTCGGGGGAGCTGTGGCGGAATCCGCCGGCCGTCTCCAGTCCCACGTAGCCGTTGAAGAAGCTGCCCAGGAGGCGCACCGCGTGGGTCTGCTGGAGCTCGGTCAGGTCGTAGTCGCGCAGGATCGCCCGCATCATCCGGGAGTGCCGGACGCCGGCGCTCGCGGCCGCCGCGTCCGCTTCGAGCCGGAACCCGGCCGCGGCGAAGCGCCCCGGGTGCTGGAGGGCGTAGTCGCGGTAGGCGTTGGCGAAGGCGCCGAGCGCGTCCCGGCCCGCCCGCCCCGCGAGTGCCGCCGACGCCTCGTCGGCGAGTTCCTCCAGGGCCAGCAGCGCGATCTTCGTCTTGAGGTCATGGGCGTTCTTGACGTGCGAGTACAGGCTCGCGGTCCTGATGCCCAGCTTCCGGGCGAGCTTCGACGGGGTCACCTGCTCGAAGCCGATCTCGTCCGCCAGTTCGGCCCCGGCCCGTACGACGCGCTCCGCGGCCAGTCCTGCTCGTGCCATGCGACCCTCCGAACGCTCACCTGCGATTGGCTAAGAAAATATATGTTTGCCTAATGAGATTAGGCAAATTAGCGTGAGTTCCATGAACCCCCTGACCGAGCAAGAGATCCGTACCGCCTTCGTGAACTGCACCAAGGGTGAGGCCAAGCGCCTCTCCGTTCCCCGTGACCTCGCCGACCGTCCCTGGGGCGACCTGGACTTCCTGGGCTGGCGCGACCCGCAGGCTCCCGACCGGGCCTACCTGGTGCTCGCCTCGGGCGAGGGCCCCGTCGGCATTCAGCTGCGCTCCTCCGACGCCGGGTCCTGGCAGACCCGCCGCAGCATGTGTTCGCTGTGCGTGACCGTGCACACCGGAGGCGTCTCCCTGCTGGTGGCCCCCAGGGCCGGGAAGGCGGGCCAGCAGGGCAACTCGGTCGGTGCCTACATGTGCAGCGATCTCGCCTGCTCGCTCTACGTACGCGGGAAGAAGGACGCGGGCGTCGGGTCGCGGCTCCGCGAGTCCCTCACCCTGGAGCAGCAGATCGAGCGAACCGTGGTGAACGTCGAGGCGTTCATCGCCAGAGTGACGGCCTGACCCGACACGACCGGCCGAGGTGCCGCCCTGCGCCACGGACAGCACGCGCGCGCCTTCGCCGATCGTGGACGACATGGCCGACGGCAAGGTTCCGGACGCCGCGCTGAACGGTTCCGGCCGTGGAAGGGGCGGCCCGCTCCGATGCCACTCCGCCGCACCTGCTGGACCTGGGCGGATGCGAAACCGTTCGACCGTGTGCGAAAGGCACCGGCCAGATCCGCGATCCCGCGATGTGGCCGGTCCGGACGTCGACCCAATAGGTGCCTGGGGCATCCAATTGCGGTGAGGTGCGGAGCGACCCGCTCCGCACCTATCACCGAGCACTGCGAGGCGACCGCTCCCATGACGGAATCCACGAAGGAACCGGCCCGCCAGGACCCCGCTCTCACCGCCCCTTCGACGCAACCGGCCTCCGCCACACCGTTCCCGCAGGACCGCGAGTGCCCCTACCACCCGCCCACCGGCTACGAACCGCTGCGCGCGGACCGGCCGTTGAGCCGGGTCACCCTCTTCGACGGGCGTCCGGTCTGGGCGGTCACCGGCCATGCCCTGGCGCGTCGGCTGCTCGCGGATCCGCGGCTGTCCACCGATCGCGCCCATCCCGACTTCCCCGTTCCGGCCGAGCGGTTCGTGAACGTGCAGGGGCGGCGGGTGGCTCTGCTCGGCGTCGACGACCCCGAGCACAACGCCCAGCGCAGGATGCTTATCCCGAGCTTCTCCGTGAAGCGGATCGCCGCGCTGCGCCCCCGCATCCAGGAAACGGTGGACGGACTGCTGGACGCGATGGAGCGGCAGGGGCCGCCGTCCGAGCTGGTCGCCGACTTCGCACTGCCGGTGCCGTCGATGGTTATCTGCGCGCTCCTCGGTGTGCCGTACGTCGACCACGAGTTCTTCGAGGGCTGCTCGCGGCGGCTCCTGCGGGGCCCGGGCGCGGCCGACGTGGACAAGGCCCGGACCGAGCTGGAGGGCTATCTGGGCGCCCTGATCGACCGCAAGCGGGTGGAGCCGGGGGAGGGGCTCCTGGACGAGCTGATCCACCGGGACCATCCCGGCGGGCCCGTCGACCGCGACGACCTCGTCTCGTTCGCGGTGATCCTGCTCATCGCGGGGCACGAGACGACCGCGAACATGATCTCGCTCGGCACGTTCACGCTGCTGAGGCACCCGGGGCAACTGGCGGCGCTGCGGTCCGGAGAGACGACTACGGCCGCGGTGGTCGAGGAGCTGCTGCGGTTCCTGTCCATCGCCGACGGTCTGCAGCGGCTGGCCACCGAGGACATCGAGGTGGCCGGGACGACGATCCGCGAGGGAGAGGGCGTGCTCTTCTCGACCTCGCTCATCAACCGCGACACCGAGGTGTTCGATAACCCGGAGACGCTCGACTGGGACCGGACATCCCGCCACCACCTCGCCTTCGGCTTCGGCGTCCACCAGTGCCTGGGCCAGAACCTGGCCCGCACCGAGCTCGACATCGCGCTGCGTACGCTCTTCGAGCGGCTGCCGGCGCTCAGGCTCGCCGTGCCCGCGCACGAGATCCGGCACAAACCCGGGGACACGGTCCAGGGTCTCCTGGAACTGCCCGTGGCCTGGTGAGCGGCATGGGCGTCCAGGTCGACAAGGAACGCTGCGTGGGGGCCGGCATGTGCGCGCTGACCGCGCCGGCCGTGTTCACGCAGGACGACGACGGATTCGGCGAGATGCTTCCCGGCCGCACGGCGGAGGACCATCCGCTGGTGCGGGAGGCCGTACGGGCCTGCCCGGTCGGGGCGGTGTCCCTGACCGACGACTGACGGGCCGGGCCCGGCGGCACGCGACACGGTCGCGCCCGCCGGGCCCCCGCCGCTACGGAAAACGCGCCGGCCGGTTCAGAGGCACCTGCCGGTTCAGAGGCACCTGCCGGTTCAGACGCGCCGGCCGGTTCAGACGCGCCGGCCGGTTCAGAGACCGAACTCCTGCGGGGACACCCCGAGCGCCATGCACGCTTCCCGCAGAACCTGCGCCTCCGCCGGGGCGATGTACCCGTCCGCACCGGCGATCACGAAACCGGTCTGGACGACCGCCTTGGCCTCCACAGGCTTCTTCGCGGCCTTGGCGATCTCCTGCATGGCCTCGGTCTTGCCCTGCTGGAAGTTGAACATCATCTGATCGACGTGCTTGTTGAACCTCTGCCGCAACTGCTCCGGAGGGAAGTTCTGCAGGACGTCGTTCTGCAGGATCAACGTCTCCACGTGGTGCCGCTCGGCGGGGTCGACAGAGCCGTCGGCGGCCGCGACCAGAGCGCACATCGCCATACTGGCGTCCCGGTACGCCCCGCTCTTGAGCTCCGTCTTGAGCGAGCCGAGCTGCGACTTGAGCAGCCCCACCAACTTCTCCTTCGAGCCGCCCGCGGCTCCCGTACCCGCCTGCCGCTGGCCGGCGGGGCCCCTCGTGCTCTGCGACTGCTGCTGCTGCAGCCCCTTGGCCTGGTCCTTGATGCGGTCCCACATAGCCATGCGTGCCACCCTGTCGATCGGATCGATGGTCCGCGCACTGTGCGCGGCCGCTTGCAACCATTCTTCGTGGTCCGCCCGTCGGCGGCCCTCGCCCGGTGACCGGTGAGCCTCCCGGAGCAGGCGGCTCCGGGTGGTTCGGCGAACCGGTCACGCGTGGTCCTTCTGCCGATCACCTCGACGGGAACGCAGCCTGCGACCGACCGCCACGGCCAGCGCCACGACCACCAGTACCAGAACAACCTTCGAGAGCACCCCGACGTAACTCTCCACGAGCTCCCACTGATCACCCAGCAGATATCCGGCCATGACGAGGATGAAGTTCCATATGAAGCTGCCCAGCGCGGTGAGGAGGACGAAGAGCGGCAGAGGCATCCGCTCAAGGCCGGCCGGGACGCTGATCAGGCTGCGGAAGATCGGAATCATCCGACCGAAGAAGATGGCCTTCATGCCGTGCTTGACGAACCATTCCTCGGTCTTCTTGAGGTCGGAGACCTTCACCAGGGGAAGCCGCTCCCACAGGGCGTACATGCGGTCCCGGCCGAAGAGAGCGCCGATCTGGTAGAGGGCGACAGCCCCCACCACCGACCCCAGCGTCGTCCAGAACAGAGCGGAGAACAGGCTGATCACTCCCTGTCCCGCGGCGAAGCCCGTCAGCGGCAGGATGATTTCGCTCGGCAACGGCGGAAAGAGATTCTCCAAGGCGATCGCCAGCCCGGCCCCGGGGCCGCCCATGGTTTCGACAAGGCTGGTCGCCCACCCTGCGATGCCGCTCGCCGGTTCCGAGGCGAGGGGGAAATGCTGCATGTGCGTCTGCTCCAGGACTGAGTAGGGGGCCGAGGCCGGGGCCGGCCAATTCGGCGTCACATCTTTTCGGGGTCGGAAATCCCGCAGGGGCCGGTCGGATACCGAGAGAGGAATCCGAGGCCCATCACGAGTGAATCGCGGCGGATTCCGCATGACGCGGAACGTGATGGCACGTATCCGCGACCGGGAGATCAGGGCCTGGGGCCACCGGGGGCCTGCTGACAGGAGAGGTCGAGCAAGGCGCGGTTCACCCGGGCGAACGGCGAGCCGCCGCAGGGCCTCGGGCTGTGCGGGACCCGGGGGCTGCCGCACGACGATCGCAGGTTCCGCTCAGCAGAGAAGGATCTGGACACGGACAGGGCTTCGCGATCCTGAGTGCGAAGAATGCTGCCGGGCGACATCCCTCGCGCAGTCGTGGAGATCCGGCGCTGAGGAGGGAATACCTGCCTGCACGGGGGGTGAGGCCGTCGTGCTTCCCGCCTTGTGGCGGTGCTGGAGCGTGACGTCACCGTCGACGCCCTCCAGCGGGGTGCTCGGCCCTGACCCGTCGAATACGGACACGGAGTGAGAATGAGCTGCCGTGTCGACGGTCTGCGGGGTCTGGGAGGAGCCGCCGAGAGCGAACGCGGAAATCATCAGGAGCACGGCGATACCGGCGTAGAAGGCCAGCATCTTCCTGCAGCGCATTCCTACGCTCCCTGTCCCGGTCGATTCGGCCCGTAGGGCGAAGTGCCAAAGCCGCTCGGCGAATTGCCGCCGCAGGACTGCACTCTAACAGCCCGAACTGAAGCGAACCTGAAGCGCATTTCTCCGTACGGCTCACGCACTGCCGCGGCCGTACGCCCACCGGCCCGGCCGGGCCGGTGGGGTCGCGTCGGCCGCAGCGGCAGGCGGGTACGGGCGCGCCGCCGGACCGGACGAATGCGCCACCGCGGGTTCCGCGCCCTCAGCAGCGCGCGTCAGCCCCAGGTGAGCGGGTCGAGATGGAGGTAGAAGCGCAGGCGCTCCTGATCCGGGGCGATGCCGTACCGCTCGGCGAACGCCGCGTCCGCGACCTGCGCCCGCTCCTCGTCCACCCATGTCTCGCGCGCGTTGGCGAGCAGCAGCGCCAGGTCGGCGTGACGGTCGGCCGCTCCGAGACGGCCCAGGTCGATGAAGCCGGACACCTCCAGGGTCTCCGGATCGAGGATGATGTTGGGCAGACAGAGATCGCCGTGGCAGACGACCGTGGCGGCGGCCTCCTGGTCCCGTCGCCGAGGGATCTCCCCGGCGAGACGGGCCAGCAGCTCCGCGGGGGGCACGAGCCGCTGCTCCACCGGGAGGAACTCGGGATGCACGGCGCCCCGGGCCACGACGTCCCGCGCGACGGCGACCACGGAGTCCAGCCCCCGGCGGAACGGACACGAGGCCACGGCCACCTCGTGCAGCCCACGGACCGCGTCCGCGATGTGCCCCCAGGAAGCGCGAAGATCCTCGGCGCGCACCTGATCAGCGGGTACGCCGGAGACGGCACGGGTGACCAGGCAGACGCCCGCATCGGCGGCGTACCAGTCGAGCACCCGGGGACCCGGTACGCCCTGGCCGCTCAGCCAGGCGATCCGGTCGCGTTCCGCCTCAAGCCCGGCCGCATCCGTGGCGGGCACGCACTTGGCGTACCGGGTGGCGTCCACGGAGCGGAAGACGGAGGCACCCGATTCGCCGGCGGCGACAGGCAGCCAGTCGCCCCCCACGCCGAACAGCACCGGCGAGACGGCCCCGGGATCGCGGTGATCGCTCATGGCGGAGACTCTAGCCAGCCCGGCGTACGGGGCCGGCCCGGAGCCACCCGAACCGGGCTCCGTGTGACAGGCTCGTTTATGCTCCCGCTGGGGGCTGACCGGAAGGCAAGCTGAACATGACTGGGCAACGCGACCGTTGGGCGGAACTGACCGGTGGACGGGCTGGGGAGGAGTACGCCCGGCGGTTCGCACGGCTCGCCGAGTCGGGCCACGACATCCACGGCGAGGCCTCCTTCTGCGCCGCGTTGCTGGAACCGGCCGCCCGCGTGCTCGACGCGGGCTGCGGCACCGGCCGGATCGCGATCCGCCTCGCCGAACTGGGCCACCACTGCACCGGCGTGGACGTCGACTCCTCGATGCTCGCCGTCGCGCGCCGCGAAGCACCCGCACAGGACTGGCTCCTCGGCGACCTGACCCGGCTGGACGCCCTCGGCCTGGATCCCGACTTCGACCTGGTGCTCGCCGCCGGAAACGTCATCCCGCTGCTGGCCCCCGGCACCGGAGCGACCGTCGTCGGGCACCTGGCCGCCGCCCTGCGCCCCGGCGGTCTGCTGGTCACCGGCATGGGACTGGACGCGGCACACCTGCCCCTCGACGAAGCTCCGGTCACCATCACCGAGTTCGACCGGTGGTGCGCCCGGGCCGGACTGAACCTGCGGCAGCGCTACGCGACCTGGAACGGCGACCCGTACGACGACGACGGCGGCGGCTACGCGGTCAGCGTGCACACCCGACCGGCCACGTGACCCCGCGGCCTCTTGGAGAGTCCGCTCCCCGCCGCTCGCTCACCGAAAGTCCCCTTGCGCGATCCTTCCTGTCCCAGGACCTGGAGATACCGGCATGCCACGCGTCGTCCTCGTCGAAGATGACCCGTCCGTACGCGACGGCGTCGAGATGGGGCTGCGCCGCCGCGGGCACGAGGTCCTCGCCACCGCGACCGGCGAGGCCGGCCTGGAGGCGCTGGACGTCTTCCGCCCCGACCTCCTGCTGCTCGATCTGATGCTGCCCCTGATGGACGGTGTCGAGGTGTGCCGCCGCGTACGCGCGAAAAGCCAGCTGCCGATCATCATGCTCACCGCGCGCGGCGATGACGTGGACATCATCGTCGGTCTGGAGGCCGGTGCGGACGACTACGTCGTCAAGCCCGCCCGTACCGAGGTCATCGAAGCCCGTATCCGTGCTGTGCTGCGCCGTATCGAAGCCCCGTCGGGCGCCCGGCCCGCCGTCGAACACCACGCCTACCTGGACATCGACCGTGCCGGTCACACCGTCCTGAAGTCGGGCCGGCCGGTCCCGCTCGCACCTTCCGAGCTGAAGCTGTTGCTGTTCCTGTCCGCGGCTTCGGGAAAGGTCTTCAGCCGGCAGCGGCTCCTGGAAGAGGTCTGGGACCACAGCTACCACAGCGATGTGCGCCTGGTGGACGCCTGCGTGCGCCGACTCCGCATCAAGATCGAAGACGTGTCGGACAGTCCTCGGTACATTCAGACCGTGCGGGGATTCGGCTACCGCTTCGGCCCGCTGTGAAGATACCCGGAGCGGCCGCCGCGTTCGGGGTGCGCACCCGGCTGGTGCTCGCGTTCCTTCTGGTGGCCGCGGTCAGCGCGGCCACGACGGCCGCGTTGACCTACCGGGAGGCGCGCAGCGCGGTCCTCGAACGCGCACAGGACACGGCCGTCGCCTCCTTCCGCGAGGAGGTCGAGCGGTTCGTCCCCGGCCTGCCCCTGGACCCGGAATCGGTCCGGTGGGACCTGTACGACATCGCGGCCCGCTCCAAACCCCACCCGTGGATCGTGTTCGCCGAGTACGGCTCGGTGCGCGTCTCCTCGGGCGACCGGCCCGTCTCCGGTGTGCTGACCGGAGAACTGCGCCGTGCCGCGCGGACCGTGCCGCACGGCAGCTTCCAGCGGGTCGTCAAGGACGGGAACGCGTATCTGACGATCGGGATGCCGGTGATGACACGGGTCGTCGCGGGCGGCGGCGCGGTGCCCAGCGGTCTGGTCCTCTTCGCCGTGATGCCCATGACGAACGAGGAGACGGACGTCGCCGCACTGGTGACCGCCGCCCGCGACGGTGCGCTGCCGGGGCTGGCCGTGGCCCTGGTGCCCGCCCTGTTCGCGGCGCGCAGCGTGCTGCGTCCCGTCCGTGAACTGCGCCGTGCGGCGGACTCCATGGGCGGCGGGCAGCTCGACGCGCGGATCACCGTGCGCGGCAGGGACGAAATGGCCGACCTCGCCCGGACGTTCAACAGCTCGGCGGCCCGCCTCGAACACTCCGTACAGGAACTCCGGGACGCCGGGGCGCGGGCCCGGCGTTTCGCCTCGGACGTCTCGCACGAACTGCGCACCCCCCTCGCGGGGATGCTCGCCGTCACGGACGTGCTGGACGAGGAGGCCGCGACGCTCGACCCGGACACCGCCCGGGCGGTGCGCCTGATCAGCGCCGAAACCGGCAAACTGGCCGTGCTGGTGGAGGACCTGATGGAGATGTCCCGCTTCGACGCCCGCGCGGCCGTACTCAGCACCGACGAGGTGGACGCGGCGGAGGCCGTACGGAGAACCCTGTCCGGCAGGCAGTGGCAGGACCGGGTCCGTGCGGAGATGCCCGAGGGCGTCCGCATCCGCCTCGACCCGCGGCGCTTCGACGTCATCGTGGCCAACCTCGTCGGCAACGCCCTGCACCACGGGGCCGAACCCGTCACCGTCCGGCTGTCGGCCCGCGCGGGTGCGCTGATCACCGAGGTGCGCGACAGCGGCCCCGGAATCGCCCCCGAAGCGCTGCCGAACGTCTTCGACCGCTTCTACAAGGCGGACGCCGCACGTTCCCGCTCGTCGGGCAGCGGCCTCGGACTCGCGATCACCCAGGAGAACGTGCGCCTCCACGGCGGCACGATCCGTGCTTCGAGCCCGCCCGGCGGCGGTGCGCTGTTCACCGTGGAACTGCCCTTCGACGGGCCCGCCGCCTCGGGCCACGGCGCGCCGGACGGTCAGGCTGCCGCACACGGCGAAGGGCCGGGGGCCGGCTTCGACGAGGACATGGGGGCCCACGCGTGAGGCAGCGGGCGTTGCGCGCGGTCGGGCTGACCACGCTGCTGGTGCTCGCCGGGGCGCCGCTCTCCGGCTGCGGTATCCAGGAGACGGGCGTGGTCGGGGCCGGGAGGCCGCCGGTCGGCGACCTGTTGCCCCCGCGTGAATCACGGGTGCTGTTGTTCTTCTTCTCTCCCGACGGCGAACTGCTGCCCGTGCCACGGATCGTCGACGTCCCCTGGCAGGGCGACCCGGAGATTTCGGCCTCGGAGAGCGAGGAGGCGAGCAAGGCCCTGTCGCCCCTGAAGGCCGTCACCGCCCTGCTCGACGGGCCGAACAAGGCCGAACGGCGGGCCGGGCTCCGCAACGCCCCCACACTGCCCCGTGAGGCGTCCGCCGCGGACCGGGTCGTGACGGGTGACTCCACCGTCGAGGTCAGGCTGGACCTGCGGGTGAGGCGGCTGTCCGCCCCCGCCCGCGACCAACTCGTCTGCACGGCCGCCTTCGCCGCCCAGACGCAGGGGGCCCTGTCCGTCACCCTGGTCGGCGGGGACGGTCGCCTCGCTCCGGCCGACTGCTCCCTCCGCCCGGTCCCGGCCCCGGCACGCTGAGCGCCCGAAGGGGGAGCGGGAACGGGCGGAGGGAGTGGGCCACCACTCCGACGGCATGACAGCGGCCCGCCGGAACTTCCGTTCCGGCGGGCCGCTTCGCCCGGGATCACCCCGGGCGGTGTTCCGCCCGGGGGCGCCTCACCTGCCGAAGAAGGCGTTGTGGATCGTGACTGCCGACTCGTTGCCGTTCTTGTCGGTGACGACGGCCTTCAACGAGATCGCCTTGTCCTTCGCCGGGGCGCTCACGGTGACCTTGCCCGCGGTGACCTTGGCGGGCAGCCACTTCTCGTTGTCGTACGACACCGTCACCCGCAGCGACTTCAGGCCGGCTCCGGCCGCCGCGCCCTGCACCACGACGGGGAACGTCTGCTGGGAGCCTGCCGGAACGGTGGAGTCCAGCGCGAGCCGCGGCTGGAAGCGGACCGTGGAGACCGGCAGCGTCGCCGGAGCTTCGGTGCGGGCCGAGGTGAAGGTCCACGAGGCGTCGATCCGGTTCCCGGCGCGGTACACCGCCGGGTTCCGGTTGATGGTGGTCGCCACCTTGTACGTGGCGGACTCCGCAGGCAGCGCGAAGAACCGCTCGTCGATGGCCGCGTCCTCCTTCGCGTACAGCACGCCGTCACGGTGGATGGTGGTGGTCGCACCGGCGTACCGGGCGAATCCGGGATGGCCCGGCCCGTCACTGACCAGCGCCAGCGAGCCGTAGAGGTTGTCGCCGTCCCGCACGAGCCCGTCGCCGGCCTCGATCCGTGGCCCCATCACACCGGCGTGGAAGGTCTCGGTGTGCGTCGTCCCCGGCTCGAAGCGTCGTGACCGCGCGAAGGAGTAGGCCCCTTCGACCTGCCGGTCACCGGCCGCGTCCTTCTCACCCAGCACACCGGCCGCGATGTTCCAGACGGCGTCGTCGTCCGTGGACAGGTACACCTTCCGGGTCCCCGGCAGGGGGTGCGCCGAGTAGAGCGCGGCGATCCCCCCGTTGGCCAGTTCACCGTCGGCCCTAACGATGCCGTCGAGGCCGGGCACGGACGCCCCGATCCGCACCTTCACCAGGGCCATGTTCTTGGTCGTGTACGTCTTGCTGTAGCCGGTGGCCAGCTCCGGGACCAGGCTCCCGGCGAGCGCGTTGTACTCGGTGGCCCCCTGCTTCCAGTGGGCGGACCACTGCTGGTAGAGAGAGGAGTCGCCGGTCACCGGGGAACCCTGGTACGCGGTGCGGACGTTGTCGAAACTCGTGAAGTCGCTCCACAGCGTGATGCCCGTCTCGGGGGTGTTCAGGGCGTACATCATCCCCGCGCGCGTCGGAGTGGCCGCCGCGTCCGGCACCTTGAACGTCACCGGCCGGGTGGTCCGGGCGTCGAGGTCGACCGTGGTCGGGCCGGTCACCGAGAACCGGGGGTTGTTGATCAGATCGGCGCCCTTGCCCGGAGCCGCGGGGTCGACCAGCATGTCGGCCGACAGGTTGTAGGTGCCGCGCGGCAGCCGGACGGTGGCCGAACCGGACGACAGGTCAGGGAAGAACCGCAGGCCCGAGGCCTGACCGACGTACCCCTTCAGGTCCGCCTGCCAGCCGGTGCTGGGCGCGCCGTCCCGTCCGGTGGCGTTGAAGGTGACCTCGTAGGACTCGGCCTCGCGCTCCACCGCTGCCGCCGTGCGCACGCTCTGGCCGCCCCCGGACGCCACGACCGTGGCGGAGTAGGAGCCGTCGACCGTACCGCCGAGGCGGGTGTCGGCCGTCAGGTCCACGGCGGCGGTGCCGCCCGCCGGGACCGTGACCCGCTGGGCTCCGAGGGTGAAGAAGCCGGCCGGGGCGGGCTGTCCGTCCCCGCCGGTCGGCGCGGACAGCGACAGGTCCAGCGTCACGTCGGCGCTGCCGTTGTTGCGGTACGTCACCTGCTCGGTGACGGGGGTGTCGTCGGTGTGGGGCCAGGTCTGGGTGCCCAGGTTCACGGAGACCGGCTCGGCGACGACCGTCTGGTCGATCGCCTTGTCGACGGTGAGCCGGCCCGCGCCCTGCTGGAAGACCGAGTGGGCGCCGTCCTTGGCGGAGCCCGTCAGGGCGGCCTTGATCCGTGCGCCCGTCCAGGCGGGGTTCTTCTGCTTGAGGATCGCCGCGGCCCCCGCGACGTGCGGAGTCGCCATCGACGTGCCGTTCAGGCTGTGGTAGCCGGGCGGGTTCTGCCCCGCCACGCCCTCCGCCGCTGCCGCCGTGATCGAGGCGCCCGGCGCGGTGATGTCGGGCTTGACGGCCTTGTCACCGGTACGGGGGCCGACGCTGGAGAAGTCGGCCATCAGGTCGTTGTCGTCGACGGCGCCCACGGTCAGGGCCGCGTCGGCGCTGCCCGGCGACGCGACCGTGCCCTGGTTCGGCCCGTTGTTGCCCGCGGCTATCGCGAACAGGACGCCCTTCTCCGCGGAGACCTTGTTGACCTGGGCTTCCAGCGGGTCGATTCCGGGGGTGTCGAGGCCGCCCAGGCTCATGTTGATGACGTCGGCGCCCTGGGCGACGGCCCAGTCGACCCCGGCGATGATGCTGGAGTCGTCACCGGCGCCCCGGTCGTCGAGCACCTTCGCGTTGATCAACCGGGCTCCGGGGGCCACGCCCTTGAACCGGGCGTCCTTCGCTCCCGTGCCGGCCGCTGTGGAGGCCACGTGCGTGCCGTGCCCGTTACGGTCCTTGGCGTCCGGGGAGCCGCTGAAGTTGTGCTCGGCGACCACCCGGCCCGCCAGGTCCGGATGGGTGGCGTCGATGCCCGTGTCCACGACGGCGATCTTCACACCGGTGCCGTCGAACGACCGGGCCCAGGCCGCCGGGGCGCCGATCTGACCGGTGCTGCGGTCGAGCGAGGCCTTGCGCACACCGTCGAGCCAGATCCGCGCGATGCCGGACGCGGTGGCCGCCGAACCGTCCTTCCGCTGACGCGTCAGGGCGTCCCACAACGCGCCCTCGCTGTCGGTGGCCGCGGCACTGGTGACGGCATCGGCATCGAGGGCCGACAGGGTCCGGCGGACGGTGGTGCCGTCGGCGGACCGCACCTCGGCACGGGCGGACCCGGCCGCCCCTCCCCGGTAACCGACGATCACCTTGAGGCCGGCCCGGTGGGCCTTGAGGCTCTCCGGCTCGGCCAGAGCGGTGATGTCGAACAGCCGCCGGTCCAGCCTGCCGTCGGCGATCAGCTGCCGGGCGTCACGCGGCACCACATGGGTGCGGCCGTCGTGGATCTCGGTGAAGAAGGGGATGTCCTCCCGGCCCTTGGCCCGCTGGATGCCACCGACCCGGCCCTTGGCGTCCACGAGGACGCGGTCACCGGTGATCAGGGTGACGGTGTCGACGGTCCGGTCGTCTGCCTTTAAGGCCTTGGCGGTGGTCGGCGGTGCCGGGTCCGGGCCGCCGGTCTTCCCCGACGCCGGAGCGGTCATGCCCGCCGTCAGGGCGACCGAGGCGGCGGCGACGAGCGCGTACGCCCTCGTTGATCTTTTTCGCAAGATTGCCCCTGCTCAGGAGTGGTTCGGGCGGGCGAAGGCCCGGCCGCACGGGGCGCGTTCGGATACGCGTTCGGCCCCGGATTCCTGAAGTATGCAGAGGCCGTTCGGGCGCACTCAATGATCGTTGTGTAACAGCGGAGCGCCGTGATCCGCCTTGCGCGCGAGGGCGTGCGGCACCTCGATCAACCGGACGGAGTGACCGGACTCCACACGCCGAACCACTGCTCGGCGCCGTACTCCTCGAACCGCGCCACCTCGGTGAACCCCAGCTTCCGCGCGAGGCGCATCGAGGGGGTGTTGGCGATCTGTGTGCAGAGGACGACCGGTTCGCCCGGCCGCGCGGCGGCGAACCAGCCGAGTACGGCGGCGCACGCCTCGGCGGCGTATCCGGACCCCCACGCCCGGGGCAGGAACATGTACCCGAGCTCGGCGCGGTCGCCGTCCGGATCGAGGCCGCCCGGCCGCTCGGCGGCCCGGCGTTGGAGCGTGACCGTGCCGACCATCGCTCCGCCCAGGTCCACGACGAAGAGACCCCGGCGCTGTCCCGGCACCTCGGGAACGGCCCGTTCGAGTTCATCACGCGGACGGGGGCCGCCGAGGTGGACGCCCACCTCAGGCGATGCGAACAGTTCGATGAACGCCGCACGGTCCCGGGCCGCGGACTCACGGAGCACGAGCCGCGCCGTGTCGATCGGGGCAGGTGGCCAGGCGACGCATCCGAGTTCAGTCATGGCGGGCAAACTACCGCGCCCGCCCGCAGCAGCGCATCAGGTGCCCTGCGCGATGAGTCGGCGCGCGGACGTCAGCGGGCGCGGCGCATCCGGATCCGGATCGGGCCCCGGGCCTCGTCCGGTGCGACGGGGCGGCCTCCCTGGGTGATCTCGACCCGACCGGCTCCGACCAGCCGCCGGGCCGCCTGGCGGGCGGGCTCCATCAGGGAACGCCAGCCGTCGTCGTCGCCCCGGTACACGGCGCGCGCGGCGTCGGAGGGGCAGATGGTGGCGTTCGGGCCACGCCGCTTCAGCAGGTCGATGATCGCCTGCTCCAGGCGTCTGCCGTTCCGTTGCTCGTCCTCGGGCACCTCTCCATGGTGTCACCGGTACGCCGGCGGCGCGCGGAGCCGGGGAACCGCCTCGGGGGCCCGGCAGGCGACCATCTCACCCACCCCCAGCTGTCCCTCACTCCTCTCACCTGCGCGCCCGAGCCGCCTCCCGCGGGCGACGGGAACGCGCTCGACGCGTGGATCAGCGCGCACATCGACTGGTGACCGTCCACCACGTGCCGGTCACCATGGGGGTCACCACGCGTCGATGACCGGTACGCCGGGTTCGTGGTGCTGCCACGCCTCGTCGAGGCGCGCGAGCCGGTCCGTGGCGGCGATGCCGTACAGGGAGGCGACCTTGCCGTCGCTGATCTCGAACGCCACGGCGCCCACGACCCGGCCCCCGACCACGGCGACGACGGCCAGGGTGCCGTTGACCCGCGCGAGATGCATCGCGAGCGAGCCGCCGGCCAGCCGCCGCTTCGCCGGCGTCGGCTTGAAACCCGCCCGCACGAAGGAGGCGACCCGCTCGCGCGACGTGTACCGCAGCAGCCGCCTGGCCAGTCCGGCGCCGTCCGAGACCGCCGTCACGTCGTCGGTGAGCAGCGCCACCAGCCGATCGGTGCGCCCGGACGTGGCGGCGGCGAGGAACTCCTCGACGACCCGGCGCGCGGACGCGGGGTCTGCCGCGCCGCCGCGGCGACGCTCGGCGGCGACCCGGGTACGGGCCCGATGAGCATGCTGCTGGCTCGCCGACTCGGTGATGTCGAGGATCGCGGCGATCTCGGCGTGGCTGTACGAGAAGGCCTCACGCAGGACGTAGACGGCCCGCTCGGCCGGCGAGAGGCGCTCCAGGAGGGTCAGTACCGCCAGGGTCACCGATTCACGCTGCTCGAAGGTGTCGGCAGGGCCGAGCATCGGGTCACCGTCCAGGAGCGGCTCGGGCAGCCACGCGCCGGCCGTTCGCTCGTGACGTGCCTGTGCCGAGCGGAGCCGGTCGAGGCAGAGGTTGGTGGCGACCTTGGTCAGCCACGCCTCGGGTACCTCGATCCGCTCGCGGTCCGCGGCCTGCCAGCGCAGGAACGTGTCCTGCACGGCGTCCTCGGCGTCGTCCGCCGAGCCGAGCAGACGGTATGCGAGCGAGGCCAGCCTGCTCCGGCCGGCCTCGAACTGATCGACGGCTGCGCTGTCCATGCGCGACAGCCTAGGCGGCGACCCGCGTACCGGCCCGGCCGGGCGCGGGGGCAAGCCGGTGCCTGCGCTTCGGCAGGCCGAAGGTCGGATGGGCGATGCCCCACCAGGCGCCCTTGAGCACACCCGACTTGAGCCGTGCGGCGGTCCGGCCGCCCAGGTACCAGGCCTTCGACCGGACGTCTCCGTCCACCATCTGGAAGATGGCGTCCCGCCGTCCGAGGCTGATGTGGTTGCCGAAGTACTTCAGCCCGGTCGTCGGCGGGACCTCACGCCCCGTCAGGCGCGCGATGATCGCGGCGGTCGCCCGCATGTTGGTGAGACCGGCCGAGGCGCAGGACATCGGCAGCGGCCGGCCGTTCTCGCCGATCGCGTAGGCGCAGTCGCCCGCGGCGTAGACGTCCGGGTGGGAGACCGAACGCATGGTGCGGTCGACGACGATCTGGCCCGTCCCGGCGACCTCCAGGCCGGCGGCGGCGGCCATGGGGTGTACGGCGAACCCGGCCGACCACACGGTCACATCGGCCGGGATGGACCTGCCGTCGGCGGTGAGCACCCGGGTCGGCTCGACGGCGTCGACGGCGGTGTGTTCGTGCACGGTGACGCCGAGCCGGTCGAAGGCGCCGCGCAGATGACGACGCGCCTTCGGGGAGAGCCAGGCGCCCAGCTCGCCGCGGGCCGCGAGCGCGACCGAGAGCCCGGGTCGCGACTCGGCGAGCTCGGTCGCGGTCTCGATGCCGGTCAGCCCCTCGCCGACGACCACGACGGTGCCGCCCCCGCCCAGGCCGGCCAGGCGCTCGCGCAGACGCAGCGCCGAGGACCGGCCGGCCACATCGAAGGCGTACTCGGCCGCGCCGGGGACGTCATGGTGGGCGACGGAGCTGCCGAGCGCGTAGAGAAGGGTATCGTAGGCGAGTTCACCGGCGCCGTCCTCGCCGGCCACGGCGACGGTCCTGTGCCCGGGGTCGATACCGGTGACACGCGCCAGACGCAACCGCACCCCGGTGTCCGCGAACACGTCGGCGAGCCTGCGGGACGCGAGCTCCTGGCCACTGGCGAGCTGGTGCAGGCGCATCCGCTCGACGAAGTCGGGTACGGCGTTGACGACGGTGATCTCGGTGTCGGCGGGGGAGAGTCTGCGGGCCAGGCTGCCGGCGGCGAAAGCCCCGGCGTAGCCGGCGCCGAGTACGACGATGCGGTGCTGCATGATATGGCTCCTGTCTCGTTCGCGTACCCCTTGAACGGGACAGCGCTCCGATTGCTGACAGGGGTCGGATGTGAGGCGGGTCACCCGGCGGACCCATCCCTTCGGCGCCCGGCTCCGAATCACTGGTGAGGGCGGGCCCGGACTTCTTCCGAAGGAGCAGGTGGGATCGATGACCCGGACACGATCACTCCTCACCCCTGATCTTCCGCCCCGTTTCGAGACGCCGGACCTTCCGGGGGCGCGGACCGGCGACGCCGTTCGGTCACCACTGCCTCCCGCGCGGGACCAGGGCGGACGGGGCGAGGCACCACCACCGGAACCCTCCGGTCGGCCCGCTGCGACCCGCTGAACCCGGTAGTCACCCGACCGAATTTTGTACGTTTTGCCCGTATGTAGTGGGTCGTAACCGCAAAAAGGGACTTTTTGCCGTGCGCAGGAATTTGCCACGCCGCGAAGAGAAGAGCTATAAGAGGCATGTGGTTCAGGCGCCGCCGGGAATTCCGGGGAGGCCGCCATGGAGGTTTCCCATGTTTCTGACTCCGTCCGACACGGAGAAATTGCTACTGAGTGTTGCCGGAATGGTCGCCCGTGACCGGCGTGCCCGCGGCGTCCGCCTCAACTACCCGGAGACCGTCGCCCTGCTCGCGTGCTGGGCGATGGAGCGGGCCCGTGAGGGAGCCCCGGTCAGCGAGCTGATGACAGCGGGGAGGGCCGTGCTCACCCGTGCTGAAGTGCTGGAAGGCGTCCCCGAGATGCTGCACGACGTCCAGGTCGAGGCGACCTTCCCGGACGGGCGCAAGCTCGTCACGATCACCTCGCCGATCCCGTGATCCCGGGCGAGATCCGGACCGGTTCCGGAGTCGTGCACATCAATGCCGAAAGCACGGTATTGCCTCTCACCGTGGTGAACGACGGAGACCGGCCCATTCAGGTCGGATCCCATCTGCATTTCTCCGACGCGAATCCGGCACTTTCTTTTGACCGGGCCGCCGCCCGGGGATTTCGGCTCGATATTCCCTCGGGCACGTCGCTGCGCTTCGAGCCGGGGGTCGGCGTCGACGTCAGCCTCGTCGAACTCCGCGGCCGCCGCCGCGTTCCCGGCATCGTGCTGCCCGAGGCCCGGACACCCGCCCCCGCCCCCGCTCCCGCTCCCGCTCCCGCACCTCGAACGGAGGACCTTGTGACATGGCCCAGCTGACCCGTGCCGCCTACGCCTCGCTCTACGGCCCCACCACCGGGGACCGGATCCGCCTCGCCGACACCGATCTCTGGATCGAGGTCGAGGAGGACCGGTGCTTCGGCGGCGACGAGGCCGTCTTCGGGGGCGGCAAGTCCATCCGCGAGTCGATGGCCCAGGCCACCGCGTCCCGGGCCGAGGGCGCACCCGACCTGGTCATCACCAACGCGGTCGTCCTGGACCACTGGGGCGTCGTCAAGACCGACATCGGCGTCCGCGACGGGCGGATCGTCGCCCTCGGCCGCTCCGGCAACCCCGACATCAGCGACGGCGTCCATCCGGATCTGGTG
This sequence comes from Streptomyces sp. CNB091, assembly GCF_000377965.1. Lineage (NCBI taxonomy): Bacteria > Bacillati > Actinomycetota > Actinomycetes > Kitasatosporales > Streptomycetaceae > Streptomyces > Streptomyces sp. CNB091. The sequence continues at coordinate 53,981 of NZ_KB899010.1, read as the reverse complement.
ATCGGCCCGGGCACCGACGTGATCTCCGGCGAGGGCCGCATCCTCACGGCCGGAGCCGTCGACACCCATGTCCACTTCCTGATGCCGGAGACCCTCCACGAGGCGCTCGCCACCGGCACCACCACCGTCATCGGGGGCGGCACCGGCGCCACCGAGGGCTCCAAGGCCACCACCGTCACCCCCGGCGCCTGGAACCTCGCCATGATGCACCGGTCCCTGGACCGCGTCCCGCTCAACGTCATGCTGTTCGGCAAGGGCTCCACCGTCGGCGAGGAGGCCCTGCGCGAGGCGGCCCTCAGCGGCGCCGGCGGCTACAAGGTCCACGAGGACTGGGGAGCCACCCCCGCCGCGATCGACGCCGCGCTGCGGGCGGCCGACGCGTACGGCCTCCAGGTGGCGCTGCACGCGGACAGCCTCAACGAGGTCGGCTACGTCGAAGGCACCCTCGACGCCATCGCCGGACGCGGTATCCACGTCTTCCACGCGGAGGGCGCGGGCGGCGGCCACGCTCCCGACATCATCACCGTGGCCTCCCACCCCAACATCCTCCCGGCGTCCACCAACCCGACGCTCCCGCACACCGTCAACACCGTCGCCGAGCACCTCGACATGCTGATGGTGTGTCACCACCTCAACCCCCGGGTCCCCGAGGACCTCGCCTTCGCCGAGTCCCGGATCCGGGCCACCACCATCGCCGCCGAGGACGTGCTGCACGACATCGGCGCACTGTCCATCACCTCCTCCGACGCCCAGGCGATGGGCCGCATCGGCGAGGTCGTCTGCCGCACCTGGCAGGTCGCCCACGTCATGAAGCAGCGCTTCGGCGACCGCGGCAGCGAACTGCCCGCCGACAACGAGCGGGCGCGCCGGTACGTCGCCAAGTACACGATCTGCCCGGCCGTCGCCCACGGCATCGACCACGTCGTCGGCTCCGTGGAGCCCGGAAAGCTCGCCGACCTGGTGCTCTGGGACCCCGCCTTCTTCGGGATCCGGCCCGCCGCCGTCATCAAGGGCGGCATGGCCGTGTACGCGCCGCTCGGCGACGCGGGCGCGGCGATCCCCACCACACAGCCCGTCCTCATGCGCGCCACCGCCGCCGCCGAGGCCGCGCCGCACCTGTCCGTCAGTTTCGTCTCCCCGTTGGCGCTGGCCGACGGACTGGCCGAACGGCTCGGCCTGGCCCGGGAGTTGGTCGCCGTACGGCCCACCCGCCACCTCACCAAGGCGGACCTGCCGAACAACACGGCGCTCCCGGCCATCGATGTCGACCCGGAGACCTTCGCCATCCGCATCGACGGGGAGCTCGTCGAGCCCGCCCCCGCCGCCGAACTGCCGCTGGCCCAGCGGTACAGCATGTTCTGATGGCGCTTCTCGCCCCCTACCTCCTCGCCGACGGGCGGCTCCCGGTCGGCGCCCACACCTACAGCGCGGGCCTCGAACCGGCCGTCGCGGCGGGCCTCACCCGCGCGCAGATCCCCGCCCTGCTCAGGGCCCGCCTGCACACCACCGTCGTCACGGAAGCCGCCGCCGCCGTACTCGCCCTGCGCGCTGCCCTGCGCGATCCGGTGGAGTACGCGCCCGTGCAGGAGACGCTCGCCGCCCGGACGCCGACGGCCCCGCTGCGCGAGGCCTCCGCCGCACTGGGCCGAGGCGTGCACCGCCTCGCCCGCCGGCTGGCCCCGGACCATCCCGCGGTCACCGCCCTGACCCGGCTCCACCCGCGCCCCCTGCGGCCGGTGACCCTCGGGGCGCTCGGGGCCGTCCTGGGGGTGGGGGAGGAGGCGTTGGCCCACGGCGTCGTGTACGACGAACTGCAGACCATCGCCTCCGCCGCGCTCAAGCTGCTGCCCGGCGACCCCCTCGACTCGGTCGTGTGGATCGTCGCCGCCGAGGCGGAAGCCGCGAGAGCCGTCACCGAAGCACTGGCCGTGCGCACCCCCGCCGAACTCCCCGCCCGTACACCACCGCTCACCGAGCAGTGGGCACTCGAACACGACCGACGCGAACGGAGACTCTTCCTTGCCTGACAACGCTTCCGCCCAGCAGCCCGGACAGCCCGCCCAGGGCCCCAACGAGCACTACCATCAGCCGCTCAACCAGCCGCGCGCCCTGCGCATCGGCGTCGCCGGCCCCGTCGGCACCGGCAAGAGCTCCATCCTCGCCACCCTCTGCCGCGAACTGGCCGGCGAGCTCTCCATGGCCGTCGTCACCAACGACATCTACACCGACGAGGACGCCCGCTTCCTCCGCTCGGCCGGCGTCCTGCCCACCGAGCGCATCCGCGCCGTCGAGACCGGAGCCTGCCCCCACACCGCGATCCGCGACGACGTCAGCGCCAACCTCGACGCGGTCGAGGACCTGGAGGAGGCCTACGGACCGTTGGACCTGGTGCTCATCGAGAGCGGGGGCGACAACCTCACCGCCACGTTCAGCCCCGCCCTCGCCGACGCCCAGCTCTTCAGCATCGACGTGGCGGGCGGCGGGGACGTCGCCCGCAAGGGCGGCCCGGGCATCACCGGCGCGGACCTCCTGGTCATCAACAAGACCGACCTGGCCCCGCATGTGGAGGTCGACGTGGCCGCGATGGTCGCCGACGCCGAACGGGCCCGCGACGGTCTGCCCGTCCTCGCGCTGTCCAAGCACGACCCCGAGTCGATCGCCCAACTGGCCGACTGGGTGCGGGCCGTGCTGGTACGCCACCGCTCCGGCACCCATGTGCCGACCGACCCCGGCCCGATGGCGCCCCACAGCCACAGCCACGACGGCTCGTGACCGGCCCGCCCGCGCCCGCAGCACGCCCGGCAGAGCCCGACGACCCCACGGTCGTCGCCGTCGAGCGTGACGCCTCCGGCCGGCACCTCGCCCGCGAGCTGTCTCCCGGGGCGTTCCTCGCCCCCCGCCCCCTGCTGCCCTGCGCGGACCGCCTGCGGATCGCCCTCGTCGGCACCCGGGCGGGACTGCTGGCCGGCGACGATCTCCGGCTGCACGTCTCGGTCGGCCCGGGGGCCCGCCTGGAACTGGTCGAACCCTCCGGCCTGGTGGCGTACGACCACCGGGGAGGCAGATCGGCGTGGCGGGCCAGGATCGACATCGCGGCGGGAGGCCGACTGGACTGGGACGGGAAGCCGTTCGTCGTCGCGCACGGGGCGTGGGTCGACCGCACCATGGAGGTGACGCTCGCGCCCGGCGCCCGGATGCTGTGGCGCGACACCCTCGTCCTGGGCCGCTCCGGGGAACGCGGCGGCCGCGTCCGGGCCAGGACCCGCGCCGTGCACGAGGACCGGGAACTGCTGGTCGAGGACCTCGACCTGACCGACCCAGACATTCGCGAACTGCCCGGCGTCCTCGGCCCGAACCGGATCATCGGCTCCGTCACCGCCCTCGGCGCCCGCCCGCCGGGACCGCCCCACCCCTACCGGACGGACCTCGCGGGCCCAGGGGCCCAGGTCCGGCTGCTGGACACCGAGGCCCCGGCGCTGGAAGCGGAGCTGTCGGCACTGTGGGACCACTGGCGGGCCGAGAACGAAAGCGAATGACGCTCGTCAGGGGCCTCCCAGCACCGTGAAGGGGGTGGGTACCGCATACGGGCGGTGCCTCAGGCCCTGCCGTGGGAGACCCGCGAACGCCGGGCCACGGCATCCAACGACACCGCCAGCAGCAGTACCCCGCCGGTCACCATGAAGCGGTACGCGGAGTCGAGATTCAGCAGCGTGAGCCCGCTGGAGATGGACTGGATCACGAGAACCCCGAGCAGCGCGGCGAACGCGGTGCCCCGGCCGCCGAACAGACTGGTGCCGCCGATGACGGCCGCCGCGATGGCGTTGAGGTTGACGTCACCGCCGCCGCTGCTCTGGTTGGCCGCCGCGAGCCGTGCGGCGGAGAGGACGCCGCCGACGCACGCGAGCGTCGCGCACAGCACGAACGCGGTGGTGAGGACGGCCCTCACGTTCACGCCCGCACGCCGGGCGGCCTCCATGTTGCCGCCGACCGCGTACATCGACTTGCCGAACGAGGTGCGGGACAGGACGTAGTGCAGCGCCAGCACCAGGGCGAGGAAGAACACGAACATCCACCCCACCCCCCGGTCCCGGTTGAGATACCAGACCGCCGCGCCGAGGCCGGCCAGCAGCGCCAGACTCCGTCCGGCGAGCAGGCGCCGGGAGGCGGCGGTGAGCCCCGCCCGGCGGCGCTCCGACGCGCGGGCGGCACCGGTCGCGTACAGCACCGCCGCGCCCGCGACGACCAGCGCGTACGCCAACCAGGGTGGCAGGAACTGGAGTTGGGCGAAGGCCACCAGGCCCGAGTCGTAGGGCAGGTTGATCGATCCCTTGGGCCCGAGTATCCACAGCTGCACGCCGAGGAAGCCGAGGAGACCGCCGAGGGTGATGACGAAGCTGGGTACCCCGATCCGGTTGTGGACCTGGGCGTACAACCAGCCGATCAGACCTGCGAGGGCCAGCGCGACGGCGACGGCGAGCCAGGCCGGCAGCCCCCGGTCCACGAAGAGGACCGCCAGTACGGCAGCGCCGAGGCCGCTGACCGAGCCGACCGACAGATCGATCTGGCCGACGAGGAGGACACAGACGACTCCCAGGGCGATGATGCCGACCGGCACGCTTTCGAGGGCGAGGTTCGTGAGATTCGCGCTCGACAGGAAGATGGGGTTGAGGATCTGCATCACGCCCCAGATCACGACCAGCCCGGCGAGGACGGGCAGGAGGCCGAGGTCGCCGCCGCGCAGCCGGACGAGAACCGCTCGCAGGCGGTCGCGCGCACCGGCGGACCGGGGCGCCTGCTCGACGCGCTCGCCGGGGGAGAGCTCCGGGCTCGTGACAGCGGCCGGTTCCGTCATGATGCTTCCCCCTGGTGCACCGCGCCGGGCCGGTACGCCGGCTCCGTGCTGTCGCCCGTGGCCCGGTCGCGGCCGGCGCGGCGGCTGACCACGTTGTCGGTGGCTCCGGTGATGGCCGCCACCAGTTCCGACGCCGTCGTCCCGGCCGCTTCGAAGACTCCGTTGTTGCGGCCGAGCCGCAGGACGGCCACGGTGTCGGCGACGGCCCGCACATCGGCCATGTTGTGGCTGACCATGATGACGCCCAGCCCACGCTCCCTCAGACGCTCGATCAGATTGAGGACTTCCGCCGTCTGCGCCACGCCCAGGGCGGCCGTCGGCTCGTCCAGGATGATCACCTTGGGGTCGCCCAGGAGCGTCCGCGCGATGGCCACCGTCTGCCGTTGGCCGCCGGACAGGGCCGCGACCGGGACGCGCACCGAGGGGATCTTCGCCGACAGCTCCCCGAGCAGAGCACGGGAGCGGACCTCCATGCCCACCTCGTCCAGGCGCAGCCCACGCGACTCGCGCCCGAGGAAGAGGTTCTCCACCACGTTCAGGTTCTCGCACAGGGCGAGGTCCTGGAACACGGTCGCGATGCCGAGCCGTTGTGCGGTGGCCGGGGAGGTGATCGCCACGGTCGCGGCACCGAAGCCGACGGTTCCGGCGTCCGGCTGGTGCACCCCGGAGAGGACCTTGACCAGGGTGGACTTCCCCGCGCCGTTGTCGCCCACCAGAGCCACGACCTGCCCCGCGGCGACGTCGAGGTCGACATCGGTGAGTGCGGCGACGGCGCCGAAGGATTTGCTGATTCCGCGCAGGGAGAGCAATGAGCCGCCCGGCGCCTCGTGAGGGGAGGGCAAGGAGTCAGCGGACATGGACCGGCCTTCCGGAGGCGGGCGGGCGGGGGCAGTGGTGGTCCGGGCGGGCGTCCCACCCCGCCGCGGACGGTCGTGGACGCCGCGCGGTCGGGCCGGTGGGACTACGTGAGGCCCGCCTCGGCACAGGCGGCGGCGTACGTCGTCGTGCACACCTCGGCGGTCTTCAGCGGCTTCCCGTCGCCCACCAGAACCTCCGCGATGTTCTCCCGGGTGACCACGGTGGGGGTGAAGAGTTCCGAGGGGGTGCCGAAGAGCGTGGTGTCGCCCCGGGGCCTCTCTCCCCGGGCGAAGGCGAACGCCGCGGTGGCGGCGGCTTCCGCGACGGTCTTGATGGGCTTGGAGATGGTGTTGTACTGGTCGCCCTTGACGATCCGCTGGGCGGCGGCGAGTTCGGCGTCGTTCCCGGTCACCGGCGGCACGGTCGCTCCGGCCGCTTTGAACGCGGCGATGGATCCGCCGCCCGTGCCGTCGTTGGCGGCGACCACTCCGGCGATCCTTCCCGGGAACTTGGCTATCTGGCCGCTGACCCAGCTCTGCGCCTTCCCCGGTTCCCAGGCAGGGGTGTCGTACTCGGCGAGGAGCTCGAATCCGCTGGAGTCGACCGCGCTGTGCATGCCCTTCTTGATCAGGCCCGCCGCCGCGTCGGTCGGTGATCCGTTGACCTGGAGGAGGCCGCCCTCGGCCGAGGTGGCCTTGAGGTGCTCCACCAGGGACGCGCCGATCATGGAGCCGATCTTCTCGTTGTCGAAGGAGACGTAGTAGTCGGCCTTGACCGCCGGGATCGGCCGGTCGTACGCGATGACCGGGACCCCTCGGCCCTGTGCCGTACGGACGGTGCTGGCCGCCGCGGCGGAGTCGACCGGATCGATCACGATGACGTCGGCGCCCTGCGCGAGCGCGGAGTCGGCCTGCTGTTGTTGCTTCGCGGCGTCGCCGCCCGCGTTCTGGTACAGGACCTCGCAACCACCGCAGAGATCCTTCACCTTGGCCCTGAAGAGGGGAGCGTCGTACAACTCGTACCGGGTGGAGGCGATATCGGGCATCAGGAACGCGATCTTCGCGTCCTCCGGTGACGTGCCGTCCGTGCCGTCCGTGCCGTCCGGCGCCTTCGTCGTACACGCGGCGGCGGAGACGATCACCGCCGTCGCGGACAGTGCAGCGGCGAACGATCTGACAGAGCGTTGCTTCACTGGAATCTCCTGGTCTTCAGGCGGAGAGCCCTCCTTCGCGTCAAATTAACAGCGCACGTGTTAGTAGTGTCAATGGGCATGTCATAAATAACAGGGCGGCCGGCCGTTCAGGGGTGTCCGGGCAACCGTGCGCGAGCCCCCCACTCCGCCCGGGCCGTCGCCAACTCCGCCCGGTACCGCTCGTATCCGTCCTCGTACAGCGCCCGTACGTCCTCGCGCGGATCGACGACCCGGTGGCGTCCCGGAGGGGCCTCGTACCCGGGGGACAGGGAGGCGCGGGCGACGGACACCACACCGAGCGCCCCGACCTGCTCCTCCAGCGGAACGCGGACGGGCCGGCCGAGGACGTCGGCGATCAGCCGGGCCCACATCACCGACCGGGTGCCACCGCCGCACAGGGCGAGGGTGCCGCGCAGCCCCGCCGTGTCCAGGCAGTGCCTGGCGGCGTAGCCGATGGCCTCGCAGACGGCCCGCACGGCGTCCTCCCGGCCCGACGCCAGGCTGAGCCCGTCGAGTCTGCCCTGGGCCGACGGCTCGACGAACGGGGCCCGTTCGCCCGCTTCGGACAGGAAGGGGAAGGCGTGGACGCCCCGGGCTCCGGGCGGGCTGTCGGTGAGGAGGGCGTCCACGTCGGCCGTGGTCGCGCCGACGAGGGCGAGCACCCACTCCAGCGCCGCAGTCCCGACCATGGCGGGCATGGCGCGCAGCCAGCGGCCGGGGGTGGGCGTGCACAGCCACATGCCGGCGGGCTCGGCGAGCGGATCGAGATCGACGCGGTCGGTCAGCACCTGGCTCGCGAGGGTCGTGCCGAGGATGAGAACGCCGTCCCCCACCTCGCGCACCCCGCTCCCGATGGCGCAGGCCGGCAGGTCGTACGGCCCCGCCACGACCGGCAGCCCCTCGGGCAGCCCCAGGAGTCCGGCGCCGCGACCGTCCAGCCCGAGCACCGTGCCCGGAGCGGCGGGAGGAGGCAGCAGCCCCGCCCGGTCCTCGACACCGCAGGCGGCCAGGGCCCGGGGCGCGTAGCGGCGGGTCCGCGGGTCGAGGAACGGCAGCGTGGCGTCGGACGCGTCGAGGCACACCCGGCCGGTGAGGCGCTGGGCGACCGCGTCGACGCAGTACCCCGCGACGGCGGCCCGGTCCAGCGAGTCCGGTTCGTGCTCCTGGAGCCAGTTCAGCAGCGGGCCTTGGCACCCGGGGAATATGCCGGACCCGGTGTGCGCGAAAGCGGTGCTGATCGTGCCGTCCACCAGCCAGCGCGTCACCAGTTCCGAGGCCCGCGCGTCCATCCAGGAGATGGCGGGCCGCACCGGGCGGCCCTCGGAGTCCCGCAGCCACAGACCGTCCCCCTGCCCGGTGAGCGCCACGGCGTCCGGCGGCCGGCCGACCGCGGCGGCGACCTCGCGCACGACGCTGCCGACACCGGCCACGACGTCGTCGAGATCCTGCTCGACCCGTCCGCCCGGCAGCATGGCCAGATGCGAGCGCCGGCTCGCGGAGGCCAGGGCGCCGCCCGTCCCGTCGAACGCCACGGCCTTGGTGACCGACGTCCCGATGTCCACACCGATGATGGTGCTCACGCGTGGTGCCTCCTGTACGAGCCGGTAGCAGCCGATACGAGCCGAGGGGTTGGCGGGCGACGGGTTACGGCGACGGCGGCCGTCAGCGCCGACCGGCCGTCGGCGTCAGACCGGCCGTCAGGGCCGACTGGCCGACAGGACATCGGGGTTCGCGAGGTGGGACAGCTTCTCCCCGCGCAGGAAACGGCCGACCTCGGCGGCGGTGATGGCCGCCGCCCGGTGCGCCGTCTGCCGTGTCGCGCCCGCGAGATGGGGCGTGGTGATCACGTTCGGCACGTCGCGCAGGGCCCAGTCTGCGGGGATCGGCTCGATGTCGTACACGTCGAGGGCGAGCGCCCCGAGAGCGCCGCCGCGCAGCAGCCCCGGCAGCGGAGCGTGGTCGAGCAGTCCGCCGCGGGCGGAGTTCACCAGGACCGCACCGCGCGGCAGCAGCCCGAGGCGGCGGGCGTCGATCAGGTGATGGGTCTCCTCCGTCAGGCGGGCGTGCAGGCTCACCACCTGACTACGGATCAGAAGAGTGTCCAGATTGACGAGTTCGACGCCCTCCGCCTCGGCCGTCGCGCGGTCGGCGTACGGGTCGGCCGCCAGCACCCGGGCCCCGAAGGCACGCAGCACCCGTGCCACGATGCGGCCGATGGCGCCGTAGCCCACGAGTCCGACCGTGGCACCGCCGAGCTCACCGCCGCTCTCCTCGTACGCGTACAGATCGCCCCGCCAGACGCCCCGCTTGAGCTCCGCGTCGGCGGCGGTGATCCGGCGCATCGCGGCGAGCATCAGCCCCACGGCGAACTCCGCGGCGGCCTGGGCGTTGCGGCCGGGGGCGAAGCTGACCCGCACTCCGTGACGGGTGGCCGCGGCCAGGTCCACATTGACCGGCCCGCCCCGGGAGACGGCGACGAGACGCAGTGCGGACGACGCGGCGAACACCTGCTCGGTGAACGGGGCCATCTGCGTCACACAAACCGAGGCCCCGGCCAGCGCCTCGACGAGCTCGCCCTCCGTACCGCTCGCCTCGCGGACCTCCGCGACCGGACCGAAGGGCTCGTGGGGCCAGGGGAGGATCAGCTCTGCGAACTCCGGCAGCTCCCGGCCCGTGCGGGACAACTCCTGGCTCACTGCCGCGCGGATCAACGAGGGGCGGACGAAGTGGTCGCCTGCGGCGAGGATGCGCATGACGTCGGATTCCTTCTGCGAGGAGAGCCGGTGGGGTTGCGGGGCGAGCAGGCCGGAGTGTGAACCGGCCGCCACAGGCCGCCCCTGGGCTGTGGAATTTCTGTTAAATTTAACAGCGCTCACGTGAACCGGCAATGCGCACGGCGCGCACGGCCTGTCGCTGATCCTTCGGACGCGCCTCGACCTCGAAAGGGCCTCTCCATGACCTCTCGTCTCCTGCTGGTACGCCACGGCGAGACCGAGTGGCACGCGGAGAACCGGTATGCCGGTGTCACCGACGTCGCCCTGACGCCCAAGGGTGTGGCCCAGGGAGCCGACCTCGGATCCTGGGCCGTCCGCAGCGGCGTGGACGCGGTCGCCTGCTCCCCCCTCGGCCGCGCCCGCCTGACCGCGGCGCCCGCGGCGGCGGCGCTGGGGCTGACGGCGGAGGTGCAGGAGAGGCTGCGGGAAGTGGACTTCGGATGGGGCGAGGGCAGGACCATCGAGGAGATGGCCTCGGAGGACCCCGAAGCCGTACGGCGGTTCCGCGAGGACGCCGGCTCCGGAGCCTTCCCCGGCTCCGAGCCGGTCGCCCTGGCCGCGGCGCGGGCGACCGGCTCCCTGCGCGACCTCGCACACCGTCACCAGGGGGGAAAGGTGCTCGTCGTCGCTCACAACACCCTGCTGCGCATCGCCCTGTGCGAACTCCTCGGACTTCCCCTCGGGCGCTACCGACGGATCTTTCCGCGACTGGACAACGGGGCCGTCACGGAGATCGAGATCCGCGGCACGGAGACGGCGCTGCGCTCGCTCAACGTGCCCACCGTCGTGCCCCCCGCCTCGGCGCCCGGCCCGGGCCCTGCGGGAGACTGATCCCCATGACCAAGAGATCCGCCGAAGAGCGGCGACGGCTCATCGCCGACCATGTCGTGGAGCAGGGCACCGCCACGGGCGCCGCCCTCGCCCAGCTCGCGGGCGTGAGCCTGATGACCGTCCACCGCGACCTCGACGACCTCGCGCGGCAGGGGGTGCTGCGCCGCTTCCGCGGCGGCGCGTCCGCCCTGCCGTCCACCGTGTTCGAGTCGAGCCTCGACTACCGGCTCGGCGTCAACACGGCGGAGAAGAACGCCGTCGCGCGCGCCGCCGCCGCGCTGGTGGAGCCCGGAATGTCGGTGATGCTCGACGACTCCACCACGGTCCTGGTCATGGCCGGCCTGCTGGTCGACCTCGCCCCCCTCACCGTCGTCACCAACGCCCGCCGGGTGCTCGACGTCTTCACCGGGTGCGAGGGCATCCGCCTGATCGCCCTGGGCGGCGAGTACTCGCGCACCCATGACTCCTTCCTCGGGATGCCCTGCGTCGAGGCGGTGGAGGCGCTCTCCGTCGACCTGGTCGCGGTCTCCACCTCGGCCCTCGACGCCAGGACGGCCTACCACCAGGAACAGGACGTGGTGCTGGTGAAACGGGCGATGCTCACGTCGGCGGCCACGAAGGTGATGCTCATGGACCACACCAAGCTCGCCCGGACCGCGCTGCACCGGGTGGGGCCCGTCGGCGACCTGGACCATCTCGTCGTGGACGACGGGGCGGACGCCGAACTGCTCGGCAAACTCCGCGAGCGGACCCGGGTGACGGTGGCGGCCGTCGCACCATGAAGCGGTTCCTCCCGCCATGATGGAACGCTTGTTGACTTCACACGCACGTGACCACGCGACGGACCGCCACCTGATCGGTGGACATCAAAGGCCCGCCCCGCAGGGGAAGGACGCTTTCCGCCATGAGCAGTGCATCCCGTCGCCCCCCTCCCCACGCCCCGGCCGTGATCGGCGTCGACGTGGCGACCGCGTCCGTCCGCACGGTGTGCGTGGACGGGCAGGGGCGCGTACTCGCCGAGGCGCGGGGCGAACTGCCGACCCCCGTACGGACCGCCGCCGGGACGAGCGAGCAGGACGCCCGGTCGTGGTGGCCCGCCGTACGCTCGGCGCTCCGCCGCACCACCGGCGCGCTGCCCCGGGGCGGCCGCGAGGTCGTCGCGGTGGCCGTGTCCGCCACGTCAGGAACCATCGTCCCCACCGGGACCGACGGTGTCCCGCTCGGCCCGGCCCTGATGTACGACGACCGGCGGGCCGCCGACGTCAACGCCGAGGCGCAGCGGGCGGGCAGCGCCCGGTGGGACGCGCTCGGCCTGTCCGTGGGGCCCACCGCTGCGCTGGGCCGGGCCGTCTGGTGCCTGCGGACGTACGGCTCGGGCCTGCGCCACGTCCTGCACACCCCCGACGTCATCGGGCGCGCGCTGACGGGTCATCCCGTCGCCACGGACTGGAGCCACGCACTCAAGTCGGGCTACGACGCCCGGGCTTCGGAGTGGGCGTACGAGGTCTTCGACGCCTTCGCCTTCCCGCTCGCGCTGCTCCCCGCCGTACGCGCCCCCGCCACGGAGGCCGGGGTCGTCGGCCCGGAGGCGGCCGAGGCCACGGGCCTGCCCGAAGGGTGCTCCGTACGCCTCGGGGTGACGGACGGCTGCGCGGGACAGATCGCCACGGGGGCGGTCGAGCCGGGCCGCTTCGTGGGCGTGCTGGGCACCACGTACGTCCTCAAAGGGGTCTCCGCGGACCTGGTCCGCGACGCGACCGGAGCGTTCTACAGTCACCGGCACCCCGACGGCTGGTGGCTCCCCGGCGGTGCGTCCAACACCGGAGGGGAGTGCCTGGCCGACATCGCCCCGGCCCGCCTGCCCGCGCTGGACGCCGCCGCGGCGGCCCGGGGTCCCGCCTCGTACGTGCGCTACCCGCTGCGCCGTGACGGCGAGCGGTTCCCCTTCGTCTCCGGCGCGGCGCGCGGATTCGAGCTGGGCGGCCCCTGCGACGAGGCGGACGCCCACCGGGCCGCACTCGAAGGAGTCGCCTTCGTCGAACGCCTGGCCCTGGACCGGGTCGAGCGACTCGGCGTTTCGGTGCTCGGCCCCCTGCACGCGGCCGGCGGGGGCAGCCGCAGCACCGTTTGGACGACGATCCGGGCCACCGTCCTGGGGCGCCCGGTCCGGGTCGCCGAGCGCGCGGAGACGGCCTTCGGCGCCGCACTCCTCGCCGCGACCGGCACGCTCCACGAGGACCTCGCGGCGAGCGCCGCGGCGATGGTGCGCGGCGGCGCCCTCGTCGAGCCGGTACCGGAGGAGCGTCCCGCCCTGGACGACGCCCATGGCCGCTTCGTCGCGGCGCTGCGCGAGCGGGGCTGGCTCCCGGCCGACTGACGCGTGGTGCTTCGCGCGTACGCGACGGCTCACCGCCGTCCCGAGCCGCACCGCCGGCCCGGGCGCCTTGGGCAGCGGCGGATCCGCCGACCGAGGCCCGTGCCCGGCGGGCGGACGCGGGAGATCGGCTCAGTCGACCGTTCCTGTGAAGTCGCAGGCGTGGTCGCGGGCCCACTGCACGTAGGAGCGTCCCGGTCGGCCGAGCACCTCGGCGAGGGTGAGGTAGGCGTCGTCGGAAGCGGGGTTCGCTTCCCGGGGTTCGTCGGTCACGCCCTCCACCCCGTCGTAACTGGTGAAGCCGTACAGCCAGGCGGCGTTGTCGGCCGCGAACCCGCCCTGCTCGCGGTAGAAGCGGAGCGCCTCTTCGGGCGTCACCTCGTCGAGGGCGATGTCCTCTCCCACCGCCTCGGCGATGAGGGCGACCTGTTCGCGCTTGGTGAGCGTATCGGGGCCGATGATCGTGTCGATGCGTCCGCGGCGGTCGTGATCGAGCAGGTCGGCGACGATGACGTCCGCGATGTCCTGCTCGTGGATCGGGTTGCCGGCCTGGTCGGGAAACGGCTCGACCGCCCGCCGGCCGGAGCGGATGGACGGGCCCCAGATGAGCAGGGCGTTGGTGGCGAACTCACCGGGCCGGACGATCGACCAGTCGAGCCCGGACGCCTGCACCGCGCGCTCGACGGGCAGGTTGTAGGTGGTGTCGTGGCCCGCGGTCACGGCGGCGGACGACACGACCACGATGTGCTCGATCCCTGCCTTCCGCGCGCATGCGACGACCTCGACGGCCGTGTCGGGCACCGCGATCAGCACCAGCGCCTTGGCCGCCTCGAAGGCGGTGCCGAGCGTCGCCGGCTCGTGGACGTCGCCGGCCACCACCTCCACGGCGGGAGGCAGAACGCCGTGGCGGGGCCGCCGGGACACGGCTCGCACCGGTCGGCCGCTGCTCAGCAGCCCGTCGACGACGCGCCTCCCGAGCACGCCGGTCGCACCGGTCACCACGGTAAGAGGCAATGAACTATCAGAATGAGACTTCATAGTCTCATAATGGCACTGTGCTTTATGATCCGGCAATGGAGTTGTCACCGCAGAAGCAGCGCACGCGCCGTGCCGTCCTCGACGCGGCGGCCGGTGAGTGGGCGCGGGATCCCGCCGCGAGCCTGGGGCGCATCGCCGAGGCGGCCGGTGTCGGCCGGGCGACCGTCCACCGCTACTTCCCCGACCGTGAACACCTCCGGTCGGCGCTCACCAGTGACTCCTGGGCTGCTCTTCACGCGGCGATCGTGGAGGCCGCTCCCGGCTCCGGCTCGGTGTCGGAGGTGATCGACCGGATCGTCAGCGCCATGGTCCACGTCGGTGACCGGGTACTGTTCCTGTTCGCCTCGGCGGGGGAGGACCCCTCCCGCGCGGACGCCGCGGTGGCGGGTGCGGTCGACGAGATCCTCGTCGCGGAGATCCGCAGGGGCCAGCGGGGTGGCGAGCTCGACTCCACCGTCCCGGCCGAGTGGATCCAGCGCATGGTGTGGAGCATCGTCTACACCGGCCTCCACGCGACCGGAGACGGGCTCGTCGCACGCCACGGCGTCGATGACCTGATCCGCTGGACCCTTCGCGGCGCCATCTGCGCGCGCTGAGGCGGGTGCCGACACCGGGGGGTGGCCCGAACGGGTCCGGGAGGCGTGGGCACTTCGGTGCGGCAGCGGTCTCGGGAAAAACCGCTGCCGCATGCACCTTGCCATGCTGGTCGGGCCCCTCTACTTTCACTTTAGAAAGCGCTTGCTGTCCTGTCGCTTCCGGGGCGTGGAGCCCGGGATGCAGGGGCGCTGCCGTATGCCACCTGGTGGATCGAGCCGCTTCTGTGCGGCTGCGTACGGGGGCGCTCCCGTATGTCATGCACACGTCATTCAGCATGTGCTCTGGCATCCATCACCGACCAACCGAAGACACCTGGGAGACGAACATGGGACGACCAGTCGCACGGCGGCTGCAGGCCGCCGTGGCAACCCTGGCCCTCGCGGCCGCGACCGGAGCGGTGCTGTCGGCGCCCGAGGCGGTGGCGGCGACCGGGAGCGCCACCGGCTACGCCACCCAGAACGGCGGGACCACCGGCGGTGCGGGCGGGCAGACCGTCCGAGCCACTACCGGGACCCAGATCCATGAGGCGCTGTGCGGGCGGGCCGACAGCAGCACCCCGATCGTGATCGAGGTCGAAGGCACCATCAACCACGGCAACACCACCAAGGTGTCCGGCGACAGCTGCAGCACCGCCGCCGGCGTGATCGAGCTCAAGCAGATCAGCAACGTCACGATCGTCGGCGTCGGCAGCGGGGCCGTCTTCGACCAGCTGGGCATCCACCTCCGCGAGGCCAGCAACATCATCATCCAGAACGTGACCGTCCGGAACGTCAAGAAGTCCGGGTCGCCCACCTCCAACGGCGGCGACGCCATCGGCATGGAGTCCGGCGTCCGCAACGTCTGGGTCGATCACACGACCCTGGAGGCGTCGGGCGGGGAGTCGGAGGGGTACGACGGCCTCTTCGACATGAAGGCCAACACGCAGTACGTGACCCTCTCGTACAGCATCCTGCGCAACTCCGGCCGCGGCGGCCTGGTGGGGTCCAGCGAGAGCGACCGCTCCAACGGCTTCGTCACCTACCACCACAACCTGTACGAGAACATCGACTCCCGCACGCCCCTGCTGCGCGGCGGCATCGCCCACATCTACAACAACCACTACGTGAAGCTCAACGAGTCCGGCATCAACTCCCGGGCCGGGGCCCGCGCCAAGGTGGAGAGCAACTACTTCGAGGACTCCAAGGACGTCCTCGGCACCTTCTACACCGACGAGGCCGGCTACTGGCAGGTCAGCGGCAACACCCTCGACAACGTCACCTGGTCCAGCCCCGGCGGCACGACCAACCCCGCCGGGCCCGACATGAAGTCCACCACCACGGTCGACATCCCCTACACCTACCGTGCCGACACGGCTGGTTGCGTGCCGGACGTCGTGAGCCGCACGGCGGGCGCCGACAAGGGCCTGAAGGTCTCGGACGGCAACTGCACACCGCAGACGCCCACTCCGACGCCCACCGACCCGACGCCGACACCCACCGATCCGACGCCGACACCCACCGATCCGACGCCGGGACCGACGGACCCGACTCCGGGGCCGACGGACCCCACCCCGCCCACCGGGACCAACCTCAGCATCGGAGCCGGCTCCGACGGATCCAGCAAGGCCGCCGGAACAAGCTACGGTGATCTGCGCGACGGCGACCTGAGCACCTACTGGTCGCCCGTGGGGCCCACCGGCTCCGCCTCGATCAAGTGGGCTTCCGACACGGCCGTCTCCTCAGTCCGGATCCGTGAGGCGGCGGGCTCCGCGGGCACGGTCACGACGTGGCGGCTCCTCAACGCGGACACCGGCGCCGTCCTGACCTCCGGCACCGGCGCCGGGGACATCGCCTTCCCCCGCACCTCCCTGCGCAAGATCACCTTCGAGATCACCAGCTCGACCGGTACCCCGAGGATCGCCGAGTTCGAGACCTACGCGGGCTGACCACGCAGTCCGTGCCGCGCATCGTCCGCGACCCGCATCTCCCACGTATCCGGGAGGTGCGGGTCCCGGGCGTCCAGCCAGCGGGTCGGAGTGTGGGCGCGGGCCTCGGCCGCGCTGAGCTGCGGACGGTTCGCGGGGACGGTGACGCGGGCGCCGGGGCCGGTGTTGCGGTGCTCGGCGAAGCGCTGGTCCTGCCACGGGAAGCCCGCGGACATGGTGGCGTACGGCGTCCTCGCGTCGATCCCCGGGCCGAGCCGGCTGTCGCGGACGGTCAGCATGGGGTGCGCGGTGAGGTCCGAAGAAGGCACCCAGGGGCGGGCGAGCTTGTAGTGCGCGTCGGGGGCGGTGCTCGTGATCCGGGAGCGCAGGACCAGGAAGCCGTACGGATTGGCCCCGGCGGTGCTCGGCGCGAAGACATAACCGTGCGGGGCCGAGGCCAGGTCGGTGCGGGTAAGCGCGCGGAAGTGGCAGCGGTCGAAGACGGCGGTGGCGCGGCCGAAGACGAAGTCGACGTCCCCCTCCGCGTAGCAGTCGCGGTAGTACTGACGGGCGAACGCGTCGACGGCGGGGGAGTCGGCGTACAGCGTGTCCTGGTGGCCGAGGAACCGGCAGCCATAGAACGCCGACCGGTCCCCCTGGACCTTGATGGCGACGGCCTGCGTGCCGGTGTACTCGGGGTTGTCGGAGCGCAGCCAGTCGTTGGCGAAGGTCAGGTCGCGGGCGGTGAATCCGGCCGCCCGGACGGTGACGGAGGCCGAGCCGCTGGTGCCCAGGGTTCCGGAGCCGTCGGGCTTGGGTGTGCCCGCCGCGTTGTCGTACACGAGCACGGTGTCCCGGGCCTCGCCGTTCGCGCCGATCAGGGTGAGCCCTTCGTGGGCGGGGCCGATGAGCACCGTCGCGCGGTACACACCGGGGGCGATCACGAGCGTGCGCCCGGTGCCGGTCGCCGCGTCGACGGCGGACTGTACGTCAATGTGGTCGCCGCGGCCGTACGCGTCGACGTACAGCGTGCGCGGGTCCAGGCGCCGTGCGGGTGAGCCGTAGCGGCCGAAGGGGCGGGGGGCCGCGGTCCCGGCGTGGGCGGCGGTCGCGCCGAGTGCGAGGGCGGCACTCGTTCCGGCGAGCAGGGAGAGGGCGGTACGTCTGCTGGGGAGGGAGGGGCCGCTGGGCAGGGAAAGTTCGCTGGGCAGGGAAGGTCCGCTGGGCATGAAGGGGCTCCTCGGGGTGAGCGGCGAAAGGCCGGAGCGGCGCTCTCCGGGATGGTGGAAAGCATGCGGTGCCGCTCCGGCCGGATCGGGGTAGTCGGGTCGAGGGGTGATGAGGCGCGGGGACGGTCGCGCCCGCGACGGCGAGGCCGGGGGCGGTTACGGCCGGGTGAGGCGCTCCGGGGGCGGTTGCCTCCGGGCGCGTGCGGTCGGGGACAAACTCTCAGCGACCGCTCACGCTCGCCCTGCCCGCTCCGGCCTTGAGCGCCACGAGCACCGGTACGACGAGCGGGTGGTGGACCGCCGTCCGCAGGCGGGGCGTCCAGCCGGCGCCCTCGGTGAGGTGCTCGCCCGGCACACCCGCGTTGTGCACGGCGACCAGGTCGGTCTTCCGCCCGTCGACGTAGTTGTTCCTCGCGGTGAGGGGCGACTCCGACCACTTCTTCAGGATCGTCGCCCGGTCCACGTCCCGCGTGAGGGTGAACGCGTTGTGTTCGGCGACCAGTCGGGATTCCGCGCCGATGCCGAACGTGTATCCGTAGGCGCTGCCCTTCGTCGCCACGAAGTGGTTGTTGTACGCGTCGACCTGGCCGAACCGCACGCGCGGGGCCCGCTCCTTGACGTCCTTGAAGAGGTTGTGATGGAGCGTGACGCGGAGCTTGCCCCGGTCCGTGGCGCCGGCGCCGTCACTGTTGCCGATGAGCATGGTCTTGTCGTGGTCCTTGAGGACGTTCCACGAGACGGTGACCAGGTCGGCGCCGCGAACGATGTCGAAGAGGCCGTCGTGCTGTTGGTAGACCTGGCCGAAGTAGTGGGGCTGGTCCGCGTCGGGGCGGTCGCCGTCGCTGAAGGTGTTGTGGTCGACCCAGACGCGGCGGGATCCGTACACGACGAGGTTGTCGTACTCGGAGTTCCAGGCGCCTTCGGCCCCGTCCGTGGGGTCCCACTGGGGGAAGCAGTCGTAGGTGTCCTCGAAGCCGATGTTGCGGATGATGACGTTGGAGACGTCCCGCACCTGGAGCGAGGCCCCGATGACCTTCGGGTTCTTCCCCACCCCGACCAGGGTGGTGTTGGAGGGGACCTTGATGGTGACGGCGGCCGCCTGCCGCTTCGCGGAGGCGACGCGGGCCTCCTCCAGCGGACCCGAGGGGACCGTGTCCCGGCCCCAGACCTCGGGATCGTAGGCGGCGAGGTACTTCTCCAGCGTGTAACCGCCGGTCTGATAGTGCTCGCAGCCGATCGGCGTGCCGTTGACGTCGGAGTTGCCGTGCACGGTCCCGGAAATTCTGATGATCTTCGGTGCGTCGCCCGCCTCCGCGAAGGCGGCGATGAGCTCGGCCCGGTCGGTCACCGTGTAGACGTGGTCGGGGGTGGCGTTCGCGCCACCCGTGGTGGAGCCCTCGGCTGCGGCCCAGCCGTCTCCGGCGGGCAGTACGGCGCGCTCGACGCCGGGGCCGGCGTGGCTCGGCTGCCCGGTGGCCAGGGCCGGGGTGCTGAGGGCGAGGGCCAGAGAGGTGCAGCCCAGGGTCACGGCGATGGCGCGGGTATGACGCTTGCGTGCGGGCATGGCGAATCCTTCTGTGTCGTCGGAAAGAGGAAGAAGGGATGAAGACCGAGGAGAGGAACGGGGGAGGGGAAGTGCGTCAGACCTGGCCGGGCCAGGTGATCCACTCCGCCGGGACCCGGTCGTCCAGGCGGCGGACGTCGCGCAGGGCGAGCACGTCCTCGCCCAGGAGCGCCCGTGCGGTGAGCCGGGCCACCTCGATGGCGCCCGCCGGTCTGAAGTGCGTGTTGTCCCGGGCGCCGTCGGGGTGGTTAAGCGAGTCACCGGGATCCAGCCACAGGAAGCACGCCTCGGTACCGTCCGGACCCAGCTCCTGCCAGCGGGCGAGGGAGAGCGCCTGGACGTCGACCAGGGGGACACCCTCCTCGGCGGCCAGGGTGCGCATCGCCGCCGGGTACTCGCCGAGCGAGGGCCGGGCGGTGCCGTCGGCGGCGAACCGGCGGCGCTCGACCGAGGTGACGAACACCGGCAGGGCCCGTCGTGTGCGGGCGCCCTTCACGTATCGGCGCAGGTACTCCTGATAGGTGGTGTACGGGTCTGTGCCGCGGGCCGGGTCCTCGGTCTTCTGGTCGTTGTGGCCGAACTGGACGAGGACGAGATCGCCGGGTTGGACACCGGCCAGGAGCGCGGTGAGGCGGCCCTCGTCGAAGAAGCTCTTCGAACTGCGGCCGTTCACCGCGTGGTTGGCGATCCGGAGCCGATCGGTGAGAAAGAAGGGGAGCGCCATGCCCCAGCCCGTCTCGGGCGCGGCGTCGGCGTGTTTCACGGCGGCCGTGGAGTCCCCGGCGATGTGGATCGTACGGGGCCGGGGTCTGCCGCCCTCGCCCCCGCCCCCTCCGCCGTGTGCGAGCGCGGGGGTGGCGGTGAGGGCGAGGGCCGGGCCCAGGGGCACGGTGAGCAGTGCGGCGGCGGTCTGTCGGCGGGTGAGTGACACGGAGGGCTGCCTCTCTTGTGTGCGCGCTTGCGCGGGAGAGGGACCGGCGGCGGAGCGCGACCCGGACCGCCGCCGGCCCCCGTCATGGGGGAGGGACAGGGGAGGAGACCGGATCAGCCGTTGCCGATCTCCTTCCACTCCTTGTTGGCGGCGTTCAACTGCTCGGCCATGTCGTCCAGGAACGCCTTGGCCGTGATCTTGCCGAGCAGCACCTTCTGGAACTCCGGCTCGTTGTCCGCCTTGCTGATGTTGTTCCAGTCGGGCAGGTAGTACGGCAGATCGACGACCTTCGTGGAGCCGTCGGTCAGGGTCTTCGCGGCCAGCGCGGTCGACTCGGTCTCGGTGATCCAGGGGTCCTTCGCCGCTTCGGTGTTGGCCGGGATGGCGCCCGCCGACTCGTTCCACTTGCTGTTGGACGCGTGGGAGGCCGCGAACTCGATGAACTTCCACGCCGCGGTCTTGTTCTGGCTCGATCGGAAGAGACCGAGGCCGTCGACGGGATTGGAGACCTGCACACGGGTGCCGCCGTCCCCGATGGGCGCGGGTATGCCCGCGAACTTGTCCTCGCCGAGAGCCTTCAGATGGTCCTGGTAGGAGCCCAGATTATGGCTCAGCATGCCGATCGTGCCGGTGTCCCACTGGGCCACCATCTTGGTGAAGTCATTATTGACGTCGGCGGCGGGCGTGGTCTTCTTGAAGAGCCCGGCGTACTTCTCCAGAGCGGCGACGTTCTTCGGGTCGTTGAGCGTCGTCCGGTCGCCGTCCCAGAACTCGGTGATGCCGGACTGCCCGTAGACGGCGTCCAGGGCCTGTGCGATGGAGCCGGCGCCGCCGCGGATCGTGTAGCCGAACTTGTTGTTCTTCGCGTCGGTCAGCTTCTCGGCCGCCGTGTAGAAATTCGCCCAGGTGTCGGGAGCTTTCAGACCGGCCTGGTCGAACAGGTCGGTGCGGTACCAGAGCACACCGTTGTTCGCGGAGGTCGGTACGGAGTAGACGTCGTCGCCCCGCCCGGCCGCCGCGCGGACGCTCTCGACCATGGACTCGACCAGCTTGCCCTTCAGCGTGGACTTCTCCAGCCGGTCGTTGACCGGCTCCAGAGCCTCCTGGGAGACCATGTTGGCCAGGTAGGCCGTGCCGACGCCGCCGACGTCGGGCAGCCCGCCGCCCGCGATCGCCGTGTCGTACTTGGACTGGACGTCGGCGATCGGGATCGGGACGTACTTGACCTTGATGTCCGGGTGCTGCTTCTCGAAGTCCTTGATGATCTCGGTCCAGACGGCGGTGCGCGGACCGCCGTTGTTGTCCCAGAAGGTGATCTCGCCCTTTCCGCTGCCCTCCGTGCCGGAGCCGCTGCCGTCGTCGCCGCACGCGGTGGCCGTCAGCGCGAGCACCGCCGTGAGGGAGATCGCGGCCGTGGCACGCCCCCGCTGTGTCTTCGAGATGTTCATCGTCGGCTCTTTTCTGTCTGCTGGTGATGTGGGTGTGATGGGTCATGACATGTGCGCTTCTGCGGGGGGTTGGGGCCGGTGACGCGGAAAGCGGTGAAGCGGGCCGTTCCGGCGGGGCCCGTCCCGGCCGGCGCGGTGGCGAAGAGCCCGAGGAGGGCCCCGACCCAGCGCCAGGGGGTGGCGGCGAAGACCTGGCCCGAGGGCCGGAACCCGTCGCCGGTGTCGGCAAAGAAGCGGCAGCGGGCCCCCGCCGTGACCTCGACGCGCAGCCTGGCCCGCCCGTCAGGGGAGGCGCGGGGCTCGGCCGCGTCCCGTTCGTGTGCGGCGACACCCTCGGCGAAGCGGTGGACGAGCCGCGGTGTGCCGTCGGCGGCGACCGCGAGGCCGATCCAGCCGAAGGCGTCGCCCACCACGGCGAGTCCGGCCTTGGCGCCCGGTTCGCCGCTGTCCAGCGCGAGTTCCACGTCGACGGTGAACTCTTCGGCGGGCAGCCGCTGGACCAGGACGTTGGGCAGCAGCCGCAGGTCGTGCTCGTACGCGGTCCGTACGCAGGTGAGCCGCACCCCGTCCCCGCTGTGCCGGGTGGTCCAGTCGGGGCGCGGGTTGGCCGTCCACTGCCACTGGGCCCCGGGGCGGCCGCCGGGGAAGTCGTCGTCGACGGCGGGTGCCGCCACCGGCTGGGCGGGGGCGAGAGGTTTGGTGTGCCGGGGCACCGGCTCGCCCCTGTCGCCGATGACGGGCCAGCCCTCGGCGTCCCAGCGCATCGGCTGGAGGTGGACGACCCGCCCGTACGCTCCCCGGGCCTGGAAGTGGAGGAACCAGTCCTCGCCCGCGGAGGTGTGCACCCAGCCGCCCTGATGGGGGCCGTTGACGCTGGTACGGCCCTGGGCGAGGACGACGCGTTCCTCGTACGGGCCGAAGAAGTCCCGGGAACGGAAGGCGCCCTGCCAGCCGGTCTCCACGCCGCCGGCCGGCGCGAAGATCCAGAAACAGCCGTCGCGCCGGTAGAGCTTGGGGCCTTCGAGGGTGAACCAGCCCGGCAGCCGGTCGGCGTCCACCAACGTCGATCCCCCGTCGAGGAGTTCGCGGCCGTCAGGGCTCATCCGGTGGCCGGTGAGCCGGTTCTTGACGCCGGAGCGGGACTTGGCCCACGCGTGGACGAGATAGGCCTCGCCGGTCTCCTCGTCCCACAGCGGGCAGGCGTCGATGAACCCCTTGCCCGCCTTGAGCAGATGCGGGGCGGTCCAAGGGCCCTCGACGCGGTCCGCGTTGATCTGCTGAATTCCGTGGTCGGGATCGCCCCAGAAGATCCAGAAACGTCCGCCGTGGTGGCGCAGCGAGGGGGCCCAGACCCCGCGGTCATGGCGAGGAGCGGCGAACTCCGCTTCGGGTTGGAGGCGGTCCAGCGCGTGCCCGACGGCGGTCCAGTTGACCAGGTCGCGGGAGTGCAGGAGCGGCAGCCCGGGGGAGCGGCCGAAGCTGGAAGCGGTGAGGTAGTAGTCGTCACCGACACGGACGACGTCGGGGTCGGACCAGTCGGCGTTCAGGACCGGGTTGCGGTACGTCCCGTCACCGAGGTCGGAGATCCAGGGCCGGCTCACCGGGCCACCGCCTCGCGCGCGTACCGGGCGGCGGTCTCCCGGTCCGGCCTGCCGTCCACGACGACGGTGATGATCCGGCGCACGACCGAGGCCCCGGCGGGTACGGGCAGCCGCTCGTGCGCCGCGAGGCTGGAGCCGACGCCCGGGTACTCGGAGGTCCTCACGAACCACGGGTCGCGCCGGGTCTCCTCGGTCGCCCCCACGAACACGAGCGTCCAGCCGTCCCCGGCCAGGGCCAGCCAGTCGGCGGTGCGGCCGTGGACCTCGCTCTCACCCTCGTGCGCGGCGCTGAACACGGTGGGCGGTACGGCCTCCTTGGGGGCGCGCCAGAAGAAGCCGCCGTACCCGGCGCCCAGCCGGCCGTTGGTCGCCGGGCTGCCGATGGAGAGGCCCGTGTCCCCGGGGTTGGTGAGCACGAAGGAGAAGTCCAGCTCCCAGGTGGTGCCGGAGGTCCGGGTGGCCGACAGGGTGCGGTGCTCGCGCAGGAGCTCGGCGCCGGCGGCTTCCCAGCCGAGCTCCTGGGTGAAGCCGTTCGGGCTGCGCTGGGGCCGGGCCAGGTGGCGCTGGACGCCGTGGTTGTCGAGTGCGGTGGGCCCCCGGCCCCGTACGAAGGTGCGCCCGCCCCAGAAGTTGTACCCGGCGACATCGGGGACGGCGACGGAGACGCCCAGGTGGTGGAGGTGGTCGGCGGGGCGCTCCTCGGTGACGGTGACCCCGCCGAGGGTGGTGACGGGGTGGAGGCGGGGGCGGCCGTCCGCGCCCGGCGCGTAGCCGTAGTGGGCGACGGTGTCGGAGCCGCAGGCAAGGGTGGCCGGCAGGTCGGGGAACGGGTCGGTGGCGTGCTGGGTCATGAGGCGGCCGCCTCGCCCACCCGGGCCCAGGGGGCGCCCAGTTCGGAGAAGAGGCGGAGGGACTCGGCCCCGGCGGCGACCAGGGAGTCGATGCCCGGCACGACCCGCCGCGCCCCGCCGTCCGGCCCGTCGTACCGGGTCTCCCAGGCACGGTCGGGCAGTGGGCCGGGCTCGGGGGCGGTGCGCACGGCCTCGACGACGCGCATGAAAGCCCCCGTGGAGGAGGGGGGAACCAGCAGCGGTGTGCCGTGCTCCAGGTGGTCGAGGAGGTTCTCCAGGAGATCGGTCCGCCCGTGGACGGTCTCCTCCGGGCCCCGTCCGGCGCGCTGCACCAGGACGCGGTCCTGCTTGTACCAGAAGGTGATCCGGCCCCTCTCGCCGTGCACGATGACGTACGGCTCCCCGGCCCGTTCGGCGCACAGGGTGACGGCGGCGGTGACACACGGCCCCTCGGCGGTGGTGACGCGGATGCTGCTGGTGTCGTCCGCCTCGATGGCGTGCGCGCGGTACAGCTCCGTCTCGATGGCGGTGACCTCCTCGGACCGGCCCCGGCAGGCCAGTTCGAGCGCGGTGGCCACGGCGTGCGCCAGGGGATTGGTGAGGACGCCGTCGACCACGTCGGTCGTGCCGATCCTGCGCCGCCCGGCCCAGGGCGCCCGCCGGAAGTAGGCGTCGTCCCGGACCCACGCCCCGGCGGCCCCGAAACCGGTGACGGTCCCGATGGCTCCGGTGGCCACCAGCTCGCGGATGGCGGGCAGGGCGTGCGACCCGAAGGACTGGAACCCCACCTGGCAGGCGATGCCCGCTCGTTCGACGCCTTCGGCCATCCGCGTGTAGTCGGCCCAGCCAGCGGCGGGGGGCTTCTCCAGCAGCAGGTGGACGCCCCGGGCGGCGGCGGTGAGAGCCAGCTCGGTGTGGGTCTGGATCGGGGTGCAGACGATGGCCGCCCGGGCTCCGGTGCCGTCCAGGAGCGCCCCGAAGTCGTCGGACTGCTCGGGCGACTCGTCGGGGCCGAAGCCGGAGGCCGCGAGTTCGCCGGCGGTCAGGGGCTCCAGCTCGCAGATGCCGGCCAGCCTGACCCGGCCCTGGTGCTGGAGCCGGCGCACATTGGCGAGGTGCCACCGGCCGTGGCCCCGGGCGCCGGCCAGGACGACGGGCACGGGCGCGGCCGGGACGGCGGGCACGCGGGCGGCCGGGGTCGCCGAGGGGGTCGCGGAGGGGGCGGTCACTTTCCTCATCCCTTCACCGCGCCGGCGCTGAAGCCCGTGATGAGCCACTTCTGGATGAAGGCGAAGACGATCACCACGGGAACGGCCGCGATGACACCGCCCGCCGCGAGCGCGCCCAGATCGACGCTGTCCGCGCCGATCAGCGTGTTGAGACCGACCGGGATCGTCTGCTTGTCCTGCTCGCTCAGGAACATCAGGGCGAAGAGGAAGTGGTTCCAGCTGTGCACGAACGCGAAGGAGCCGACGGCGATCAGCCCGGGGCGCAGGAGCGGCAGGACGACGGTGCGGAAGGCGGTGAAGCGCGAGCAGCCGTCGACCCAGGCGGCCTCCTCCAGGGAGACGGGGACGTTCTTGATGAAGCCGCTGATCAGGATGATCGACAGCGGGAGCTGGAACACCGTCTCCGCGATGACGACGCTCCCCAGCGAGTTGATCATCTGGAGGTTCCGGAAGATCTCGAAGAGCGGTACGAGCATCAGGGCGCCCGGGATGAACTGCGAGCAGAGCAGCGCGAGCATGAACGCGCCCTTGATCTTGAAGTCGAACCGGGCCAGGGCGTAGCCGCCTGCCAGGGCGACCAGGGTCGTGGCGACGAGCGTCGCGACGCCGACGATCATGCTGTTCTGGAAGAAGACGGCGAAGCTCCGCTCGTTCCAGACCTTGGAGAAGTGCGCTCCGGTCATCGGCCAGGGCACCAGCGACGTGGAACCGGCGGGCCGTACGGCGAAGAGCAGCATCCAGTAGAACGGGATGAGCGTGAAGAGCAGGTAGAGGCCGAGCGGCAGATAGATCTGCCAGCGTGGCACGTCGTCGAAGGCGCGCTCCCGCCCGGGGCGGCGGCGCGGGGAGAACGGCGGGGAGCCGGGAGCGGAGGACCGCCGAGCGGTTCCGTTCTTCTCGGTGAGCAGGGCGGTCACGTGCGGTCGCCTCCGAACTTGCTCAGGCGCAGATAGACGATCGAACAGAAGAGGAGGATCACGAAGGCGACGGTGGTGAGCGCGGAGGCGTACCCGAAGTCGTGACCCTCGATGCCGGTGTTGGCCACGTAGAGCGGCAGGGTGGTGGTCTCGCCCGCGGGCCCGCCGCCGGTGAGGGTGTAGAGCAGGTCGACGTTGTTGAACTCCCAGACCCCGCGCAGCAGGGTGGCGAGGATGATCGCGTCCCGCAGGTGGGGCAGCGTGATGTGGAAGAACTGCCGCAGCCGGCCCGCGCCGTCGACCGAAGCCGCCTCGTACAACTCCTTCGAGACGGACTGGAGGTCGGCGAGGATGAGAATCGCGAAGAAGGGGACACCGCGCCAGAGTTCGGTGACGGTGGCCGCCCAGAAGACGGTTCCGGTGTCCGAGAGCACCGACGTGCCGTACTCGCCGATCCCGGCGTCCGCGAGGTAGCGGCTGAACCCCGTCGAGGAGTTGTAGAGCAGGATCCAGATCGTGCTGGTCAGCACACCGGAGACGGCCCAGGGGGAGAAGACCATGGCCCGGGAGATGCCGCGCCCGATGAACGTCTGGTTGACGATCAGCGCGAGTGCCAGGCCGAGGAGCAGCTGGAGCGTGACCTGGGTGAAGACCCACTGGGCACTGAACCCGAGCGTCGGCCAGAACTGGTCGTCCTCGGTGAAGACGCGCCGGAAGTTGTCGAGCCCGGCGAAGCCGTTCCGCCACGGCTTGGTGACGTTGTAGTTCTGCAGGCTGTAGTAGAAGACGCTGAGCACCGGGTAGGCGATGAAGCCCAGCATCAGGAGGCCCGCCGGCGCGATCAGCAGATAGGGCAGGCGGCGAGGGGTCGCCCGGCGGCGCCGGGACTCTTTGGGCGGCGGTGTGGCCACGGCTGCGGTTGGGGCCATGACGCGTCTCCGATCTCTGGGAGGTGCTGGATGCGCTGGACGTTCGGGCCTGTCGGCCGCTGGTTGTGAAAGCGCTTGCCATGAAGGGCTGGAGCGACCCGGGGGATCGAGGTACAGAAGGGGGGCCGGTCGGCCCGCGTACGGTCACGGGACCCGGTTCATCCCGCGTACGGGTCGGGCACCTCTCCCTGCCGGGCCAGGAACGCGAAGTCGCATCCGGTGTCGGCCTGGGTGATCTGGTCCTGGTACAGCGCCCCGTAGCCCCGTCCGTAGCGGGCGGGCGGTGGGGACCAGGCGGCCCTGCGTCGCTCCAGTTCCTCGTCGTCGACATCGAGCCGCAGGAGCCGGGCCTCGACGTCCAGCGTGATGAGGTCGCCGGTGCGGACCAGGGCGAGCGGACCGCCGACGAAGGACTCGGGCGCGATGTGCAGCACACACGCTCCGTAACTGGTGCCGCTCATCCGCGCGTCGGAGATCCGCACCATGTCCCGCACACCTTGCTTCAGCAGGTAGTCGGGGATCGGCAGCATGCCGTACTCGGGCATGCCGGGGCCGCCCTGGGGCCCGGCGTTGCGCAGCACGAGCACATGGTCCGGAGTGAGAGCGAGGGCCGGGTCGTTGATCGTGCGCTGGAGCTCGCGGTAGTCGTCGAAGACGACGGCGGGCCCGGTGTGGCGCAGCAGGCGCGGCTCGGCGGCGATGTGCTTGATGACGGCCCCGTCGGGACAGAGGTTGCCGCGCAGCACCGCCACCCCGCCCTCCCCGGCAAGCGGGTCGGAGCGTTCGCGGATGACGTCGCTGTTGTGGACGGGGGCCCCGTCGAGCTGCTCGCGCAGGGTGGCGTGCGCGACCGTGGGCCGGTCCAGGTGCAGTACGTCGGTGAGCCGCCCCAGAAAGCCGGGCAGACCGCCGGCGAAGTGGAAGTCCTCCATCAGGTACCGCCCGCCGGGACGGAGGTCGGCGAGGACGGGCACCGTACGGGCGATCCGGTCGAAGTCGTCCAGGGTGAGCTTCACGCCGGACCGGCCCGCCATCGCGATCAGATGGATCACGGCGTTGGTGGAGCCGCCGAGCGCGAGAACCGTGGCGACGGCGTCCTCGTACGCCTCCGGCGTCAGGATCCGCGACAACGTCACCTGCCGCGTGACGAGGTCGACGATGCGCAGCCCCGAGGCCGCGGCCATCCGCTCGTGCCCCGAGTCGACGGCGGGTATGGACGAGGCGCCCGGCAGGGTGACCCCCAGCACCTCGGCGGCGGCGGTCAGGGTGGAGGCGGTGCCCATCGTCATGCAGTGGCCGGGGGAGCGGGCCAGACCGTTCTCCAGCTCGGCCATCTCGCAGTCGCCGATGTTCCCGGCCCGCCGCTCGTCCCAGTACTTCCACATGTCCGTGCCGGAGCCGAGGACCTCGTTGCGCCAGTGCCCGGGCAGCATCGGCCCGGCGGGCACGAAGACGGTCGGCAGGTCCACGGAGGCGGCGCCCATCAGCAGCGCGGGCGTCGACTTGTCGCAGCCGCCCAGCAGTACGGCCCCGTCGACGGGGTAGGAGCGCAGCAGCTCCTCGGTCTCCATCGCCAGCAGGTTGCGGTAGAGCATCGGGGTCGGCTTCTGGAAGGTCTCCGAGAGGGTGGAGACCGGGAACTCCAGCGGGAACCCGCCCGCCTGCCACACCCCCCGCTTGACCGCCTGTGCCCGTTCGCGCAGATGCGTGTGGCACGGGTTGATGTCGGACCAGGTGTTGAGCACCGCGATGACCGGCTTGCCGAGGTGTTCCTCGGGGAGGTAGCCGAGCTGACGGGTGCGGGCCCGGTGGCTGAAGGACCGCAGCCCGTCGGTGCCGTACCACCGGTGGCTGCGCAGCTCCTCGGGCGCGATACGGCCGGTTCCCGGGTCCCGGGTGGACGTGTCGGTCACAGGGACCACTCGGCTGTCAGTCCGGCGACCTCGGCGCGCCGGTCCTCGGGCAGGACCCGGCTCGGAGCGCGTACGTCGCGGCGGCAGAGCCCGAGTGCGGACAGGGCTTCCTTCACGACGGTGACGTTGTCGGCGGACTGCTCCGCGGCGCGGAGCTCCTCGAAGCGGCGGATACGCTCCCAGACCTTCATCGCCGCCACGTAGTCCCCGGCCCGCAGCGCCTCCAGCATGTCGAGGGAGACGGCCGGGGCGACGTTGACGAGACCGGAGGTGAAGCCGGTGGCGCCGGTGGCGAAGTAGGAGGGGGCGTACAGCTCCGCGAGGCCGGCGATCCAGACGAACCGTTCCAGACCGGCGTCCCGGGCGAAGGCGCCGAAGCGGGCCGCGTCGGGGACCGCGTACTTCACGCCGACGACGTTGGGGCAGGCGTCGGCGAGTTCGGCGAGCCGCTCGCCGGCCAGCAGCGGGCTGCGGACGTAGGGGACGACGCCGAGCTGCGGCACGGCCTCGGCGATCGACCGGTGGTAGTCGACCCACCCCTCCTGCGCGATGTACGGGTGCACCGGCTGGTGCACCATCACCATGGCCGCACCGGCCTCGGCGGCGTGCTCGGCCGCGGCCACTGCGGTCGGCACGTCGTGACCGACGCCCACCAGGACGGTGGCGCGCCCCGCGGCCTCCTCGACGGTCAGCTCGGTGACGAGGCGCCGCTCGTCGGGGGTGAGGGCGTAGAACTCCCCGGTGTTGCCGTTCGGGGTGATGGTGCGGACGCCGCCGTCGAGCAGCCTGCGCATCAGGAGGCGGTGGGTCGCGACGTCGATGGTCCCGTCCTCGGCGAACGGCGTCACCGGGATCGCCACAACGTCTGCGAGGGCCGCCTTGAGCGGTGAGTGGTCCATGCGGACTGGCCTTTCTTCGAGGTGCTGGTGGAGCGCCCCCAGCGGGCGGTTCACGCGGCGTCGCCCCCGTCTTCGTCGTCGGGGAAGGCGCGGCGCACGAACGACGCGATGTGGTGGTGCAGAGCCCCGGCAGCGGCCTCCGCGTCATCGGCGAGGGCGAGCCGCAGGATCTCGCGGTGCTCGGCCGCTTCGCGCTCCCAGGACGGGACGGCCGACCAGGCCACGGTCGACACGAGCGCCGCCTGGTCGCGGACCTCGTCGAGCATCCGGGAGAGCAGCGGGTTGCCGCAGGGCAGGTACAGGGCCCGGTGGAAGTCCCGGTTGGCCAGCGACCTGTCCGCCGTGTCGGCCGCCGAGTCGGCCCGTTCCAGGGCCTCCTGGGCCGCCTCCAACGAGGCGCCCCGGGTGATGGAGCGGCGCAGCGCCTCCGGTTCCAGCAGAAGGCGCACGTCGTACACCTCCCTGGCCATGGTCGCGTCGACGAGCCGCACGGTGACGCCCTTGTACTGGCTCATCACCACGAGTCCGGTGCCCGCGAGCGTCTTGAGCGCCTCGCGGACGGGGGTCTTCGACACCCCGAACTGCGCGGCGAGTTCGGTCTCCACCAGCGCCTGTCCCGGTCTCAACTGCGCGGTGAGGATGGCGTGCTTGATGGCCTCCAGCACGTACTGGGTCCGGGACGGGATCGGGGCAGGGGCGAAGGTCATGGGTGACGGGCTCTCACATCTCGCGTATCGCGTCTCATATATGACGTACGAAGTACGACGCGATGAAGCTAGGGCCACGTGGAATGTTTCGTCAACGCTTCCGACCGAAGAACTTCTGCGGCCCGGGAGCCACTTGGCGACGCCGGTGGGCGTGCCGACCCGCCCGGGCGGCCCCATCGGCTGAGCAGGGCTCTCCCGTGCGGCGGAGGCCCGGCTCGCCCGGCCTCCCGCCGCACGGACGTGCGCGACCTCCTCTTCGTCGAACTGTTCCGGAACGTCACGGGTTTCGCCGGGAATCGACGAGACACCCCCCTGGGATATCCAAGCCCCGGGGTCGGTCGACGGAAACGGGACGACATGGGGAACGGGATCGCATGCGAATTTCAGAGCGGTCCTGAACCGACCTCCCAGGAAAAGACCATGACTTTCCCGGACGGTGAACGCAGCGCTCCCCAGGAGCCCGCCGCACCCGTCCCATCCGCGCCGGTTCCGGACCCGGAGCCCGACCACGCTACGAGCGCTCCGTCCCGGTGGTCGGCGGGCCCGCCTGTGGCGTTCCCCGGGGCATCGCCGCGCTGACCGGGCCGGCCAGGGACTTCTTCCTGCTCGGGATCCGGGCGGCCCTCGCCGGATGCAGCGCCGCTTTCGGGTCGCTCCGGGCCGCCGACCGGGCCGCCTGGAACCTCCTCCCCAGCGGCAAGCACACCCCCAACGGCTGATCCGCGGACCCTGACCGGCCGGCCCAGGTACGCGCGGCGACACCATTCGGCAAGGGCGGGAAAGCGGCGATCGGCATCAGCCGGGGAACGGCATTGCGCGTGCCCGACGCATTCCGGAAGACCGTCGATCTCCATACGCGCAGAAACCCTGTCCCCTTCCCATCAGGTCGACGTGTTGCGCCGCCCCAGGACCCTTCTCGCGCAGCCGGAGGGAAGCACGACCGCCCGACCCTGTCGGCGGCCCCGGCGGCCTCCTTGTCCACCGGTCGGTGGACAACAGGTTCAGTCGGCAGGACGTGCCGGGCGCCCCACCCCTGCGGCCAGGATTTCCGGCATGAGACACCTACCTGTACGTATGGCCCGATGGAGCGCCCGGCACGCCGGGCGGGCGATCGCCGGCTGGTTCGCGTTCGTCGTCCTGTGCCTCGTGGCCGGCATCGCGCTGGGCACCAACGAGGCCACCACCAAGGACTTCTGGGTCGGCGAGGCGGGACGCGCCGAGGCGACGGCGACCGAGGGCGGCCTGGAGCGTTCCCCCACCGAGCGGATCATGATCCGGGCCAGGACGGGGGAGCTGGACATGGCGGCGGCCGGTGCGGCGGCCCGGGACGTGACCGTGCGGATGCGGTCCCTGCCCGAGGTGGAGAGCGTGGCCGCTCCCGTCCGCTCGAAGGACGGCGAGGTCCTGCTGGTCTCGGTGGTCCTGAACGGCCCGGAGCTGGAAGGCAGGAAGAACGTCGTGCCGCTCCTGGAGCAGACGGCTGCCGTCGGCGCCGACCACCCGGACCTGGTGGTGGAGGAGACCGGATCCCCCGCCATCAGCAAGGGCGTCAACGACCAGCGCGACGAGGATCTCGCGCTTTCCGAACGCATCAGCCTGCCCGTCACCGTCATCACCCTGCTGATCGTGTTCGGCTCGGTGATCATGGCGGGTGTGCCGCTGCTGCTGGCGCTCTCCTCGATCGCCGCGGCGATCGGACTGTCCATGGTCGCCTCGCACGTCATGCCCGACGCGGGGGTCGGGACGAACCTCATCCTGCTCATCGGTCTGGCGGTCGGCGTCGACTACACGCTCTTCTACCTGAAACGCGAACGGGAGGAGCGGGCGCGCGCCGAGGGGCGGCTCGGCCCGGAGGCCCTCGTGGAGCTGGCCGCGGCGACAGCGGGCCGGGCCATCGTGGTCTCGGGTCTGGCCGTGATCGTCTCCACCGCCACCCTGTACCTGGCCACGGACGTCATCTTCTCCTCACTGGCGACCGGGACCATTCTCGTCGTGGCCGTCGCCGTGGCCAGCTCGCTCACCGTGCTCCCCGCGCTGCTGGTCGTCATCGGCCGCCGTACCGACCGCCTCGCCCCCCGCAGGACCGCCCGCCGGGCCGCCCGCGGCAAGCCGGCCCGGGCCGGGAAGCCGGAGACGGGACGGGTGTTCGCCGCTCTGCTGCGCCCGGCCCGGACCCGCCCCGCCCTCACCCTGAGCCTGTCGGTCCTCGTCATGCTCGGCCTGGCCGTCCCCGCGCTCGGCCTGAAACTGATCGACCCGGGAAGGGACACCTTCTCCCGCGACATCCCGGCCATGCGGGTCTACGACCGGCTGACCGAGAGCTTCCCCGAACTCCTCGTCACCCACGAGGTCGTCACCCGCTCCACGCCGGAGCAGGCGGCACAGGTGAAGCAGGCCCTGGAGGACCTCGGCCGACGAGCCCAGGGGGACCCCCTGTTCGCGCAGCACCCGAAGGGCGCGGAGGGCCTCACGAACCCGAAGACCCCGGCGATATCCGAGGCGACGGTTCGTACGTCGGCCGACGGCCGGATCAGCGTGCTGGAACTCTCGGTCCCCCATCCCGCGCCCTCCGCCGAGGCGATCGCGTCGCTCACCCACCTCCGCCAGGACCACATCCCCGCGACCGTCGGCCGACTGTCCGGCGTGGAGACTGCGGTGAGCGGCGACGTCGCTCGCGGCCGCGACTACGTGAGTCACGAGAGCGACAAGCTGCCGCTGGTCCTCGGCTTCCTGCTGCTGATGACCTTCCTGATGACCGTGTGGGCGTTCCGCTCCGTGATCATCGGCGTCATCGGCGTCGTACTGAATCTGCTCTCCGCCGGCGCCTCGCTCGGCATGCTGGTCCTGGTCTTCCAGGGGACGTGGGCGGAGGTACCGCTGGACTTCGACTCCCTCGGGGCGATCGCGTCCAGGGTTCCGTTGTTCCTCGTGGTGATCCTCTTCGGCCTGTCGATGGACTACCAGGTGTTCGTGGTCAGCCGGATCCAGGAGGCCAGGCAGAACGGCATGTCCGCCCGTGAGGCCGTCCTGGAGGGCATCAACAAGTCGGCCAAGGTGGTGACCAGCGCGGCGATCGTCATGGTGACGGTGTTCGGCGCGTTCGTGGCCCTGCACCTCACCGAGATGAAGCAGATGGGGTTCTGCCTGGCCGTGGCGGTCCTCCTGGACGCCGTGGTCATCCGGCTCATGGTCCTGCCGTCGGTGCTGTTGCTCCTCGGCGAGCGTGCCTGGTGGCAGGCCCGGCGCCCCGGCCGGTTCGGGCGGGCGCAGGAACCCGCCGCCGAGCCCCTGGCGGAAGTAGGCTGACGCGGTGAATCAACGGCCGCAGCCCGCCACCGCGTTGACCGTACCGTCGCTGCACCGGTGGAACGCCGTCTTCTGGGTGTTGCTGGGCGTGGTCCCGCCGGCCCTCGCGGTCGCCGACGCACCCGGGACGACGCGCTTCCCGGTGCTGGGACTGCTGGCCGTGCTCGCCCTGTCGTACGGCGCGGTGGGGCTGTTCCCCGGCAACCCCGCCCTGCGCCCCCGCCCCTACCTGTACGTACTCGTCGTGGGCCTCGGAGCCATGTCGTACCTGCTCGACGGCAGCGCGGCGCTCTTCGTGGTGACACTGCCGCACTTCTGGATCTACACCGCGGGCGCGCGTGCCGCGATCGTCCTGAGCGGTCTCGCCGCGGCGGGCGTCGTGGCCGGCAACGCGGTACGGCAGGGCTGGGGCGGGGAGTTCTTCACCGGCAACGTGATCTTCACGATCATCGGGTACGCGGCAGGCGTGCTCATCGGGCTGGGGGTGCGCCACATCACCGAGGACGCCGACCAGCGGGCCCGCCGACTGAGCGCCGAACTGGAGGAGACACGGCTCCGGCTCATCGAAGCACACCACCG
Organism: Streptomyces sp. CNB091; assembly: GCF_000377965.1. Taxonomy (NCBI): domain Bacteria; kingdom Bacillati; phylum Actinomycetota; class Actinomycetes; order Kitasatosporales; family Streptomycetaceae; genus Streptomyces; species Streptomyces sp. CNB091. The sequence continues at coordinate 19,459 of NZ_KB899010.1, read as the reverse complement.
CCAGGGGGCGGCGGACGAGCGCGAACGGCTCGCGCGGGAGATCCACGACACGCTCGCCCAGGGATTCGCGTCCATCATCGTGCTCGCGGAGGCGGCCAGATCCGGTCTGGCGACCGACCCGGGCCGGAGCGGGAAACACCTGCTCGCCATCGAGAACACCGCGCGCGAGAACCTCGCCGAGGCGCGCGTCCTCGTCGGCTCGGCCCCGGAGAGCGGTGTCGCCGCCGGCTCGGTGGCGGACACCCTGCGACGGACCCTGCGGCGGTTCACCGAGGACACCGGGACCCGCGTCACCTCCGAACTGCCGGACGTCACCTGCGACCAGCAGACCCGCATCGCTCTCCTGCGCTGCACCCAGGAGTCCCTCGCCAACATTCGCAAGCACGCGGCGGCCTCCACCGTGGAGGTGGTCCTCACCGCGCAGCCGTACGGGATCGAGCTGGAGATCACCGACGACGGCGCGGGCTTCGTGACGGAGGACTCCCACGGCTTCGGGCTGCACGGAATGCGCAAGCGCCTGGCCGAGTTGGGCGGCGAGCTCACCGTCACCAGTTCGGTCGGCGACGGTACCCGCGTCCTGGCCATGATTCCCACCGACGGGCAGGACTGAGATGACACACGGGCCGACAGCGGAGAAGAAGCTCCGGATCCTCGTGGCGGACGACCACACCGTGATGCGTGCCGGGGTTGTCGCCCTGCTGGCGAACGAACCCACCATCGACATCGTCGGCGAGGCCGAGGACGGCCGGGCGGCCGTCGGTCTCGTCGAACGGCTGGAGCCCGACGTGGTGCTGATGGACCTGCGGATGCCCGTCCTCGACGGGACGAGCGCCACGACGGAGATCGTCGCCGGGCCCACCCGGACCCGCGTGCTGATCCTGACCACGTACGAGACCGACGCGGAGATCGAGCGCGCCGTCGAGGCAGGCGCCATCGGCTACCTGCTGAAGGACGCCACCCGCGAGCAGTTGGTGCAGGCCGTCCACTCCGCGTCCCGGGGCGAGACCGTGCTGGCTCCGCGTGTCGCGGCGCGGCTGGTGGCCCGGATGCGGCGGCCGACGCCGGTGACGCTGACGCCACGGGAGGTGGATGTGCTGGGCGCGGTGGCGGACGGGCTGTCCAACGTGGAGATCGGCCGTCGGCTGGTCATCGCGGAGGCGACCGTGAAGACGCATCTGCTGAGGGTCTTCGCCAAACTCGACGTCGCCGACCGTACGCACGCGGTGGTCAAGGCACTGGAGCTCGGTCTGCTGGAAGGACCCCGGGGGAGAGCGGAAGGCGCCTGAACTCCCTCCCGGTCGGTGCGTACACCTGCTCGTAGCGCGTCATCCGCGCGGGCCCGCGCCGGGGCGGCCCTCGCGGTAGAGGCCGGCGGCGAGGGCGATCGCGGGATGCGTGGCGGGGTGGGTGGCGTGGGCGTGCCAGATGAGGTGGACGGTGACCGGGTCGGCCCCCCGGAGAGGACGGTAGGTGATGCCGTCACGGCGGTACTGGGCCGCGGTGGCCTGAGGCGTGAGCCCGACACAGCGGCCGGTGGCGATGGCGGCCAGCCAGTCGTCGATGTCCTGCGTGAACTCGACCCTCGGCCGGTCCTGCTCCGGCCACAGATCCAGAGCGGTGGTGCCTGTGCGGCGGTCGATGGCCAGGGCACGGGTCGGGATCTCGTCCAGGCGGACACCGCGGCGGCGGGCCCAGGGGTCGTCGGACGCCATGGCCACGTAGCGGGCCTCGGTGCCGATCCGGGCGTGGGACCACGGCTTGAGGTCGATCGGAGCACGGATGACGGCGAGGTCGCACAGCCCTTCCGCGAGGCCGCCGGTGGGGGAGTTGTGACGGATGAGGCGCAGGTCGGTCCCGGGGTGCTGTTCGTGCCAGCGGCGCTGGAACTCGGTGGTGTGCCGGCCGAAGGCGGACCAGGCGTGACCGATGTGCACACGGGTGTGCCCGGTGGTGGCCTCGCGGACGAATTCCTCGGTGCCGGCGAGCACGATGCGGGCGCGGGCCAGCGCCCGGACTCCCGCGGCGGTGAGGGCGACGCTGCGACTGGTGCGGATCAGCAGCCGTACCCCGAGGAGGCTTTCGAGGCCGGCGAGGGTGCGGGAGACGGCGGCCTGCGACATACCGAGTGCGCGGCCGGCGTCGGTGAAACTGCCGGTGTCCACGATGGCGACCAGACACCGGAGCTGCTTCAGCTCCAGCGCACGCGCCGTGTTCCCCGACTCATCCATACGCCCATCGTATAGATGCGTGCGCGGATGCATTTTGCGCGGGGCGGTGGCTCTCCCATCGTCGGGGCATGAAGACCGATACTTCTCCGACCTCGACGCCCCGCCCGACCGGGGCCGACGGGGTGGCGCCACCACGGGGCACGGGGCGTGGAGCCGGTGTGGCCCTGATGCTGGGCAGCGGCCTGTCCAACCAGGCGGGTGCCTCCGTCGCGGCGCTCGCCTTCCCGGTGATCGGGCCCGTTGGGGTGGTGGCGGTACGCCAGTGGGTGGCCGCCGTGATCCTCGGCGCCGTCGGCCGGCCACGGCTGCGGCACTTCACCGCCGCCCAGTGGCGTCCCGTCCTGGGCCTCGCCCTGGTGTTCGCCGGGATGAACCTCTCCCTGTACATGGCGATCGACAGGATCGGCCTCGGTCTTGCCGTCACGCTGGAGTTCCTCGGCCCGCTGACCGTCGCCCTGGCCGGCTCCCGCCGCCGGATCGACCTGGTCGCCGCCGGGGCAGCCGCGGGCGCGGTGGCCGTTCTCATGCGGCCCACGCCCTCCACCGACTACCCGGGTATCGGCCTGGCCCTCCTGGCGGCGGCCTGCTGGGCCTGCTACATCCTGCTCAACCGGACGGTCGGGACCCGCCTGCCCGGCCTGGAGGGCTCGGCCGCCGCGGCGATCGTCTCCGCCGTGCTCTACCTGCCCGTCGGCGCCTGGGTGCTGTGGCATCACCCGCCCACGCCCACCGCGCTGGGCTGTGCCCTCGTCGCCGGGGTGCTCTCCTCGGCGGTGCCGTTCCTGGCCGACCTGCTCGCGCTGCGCCGTGTCCCGGCCCACTTCTTCGGCGTGTTCATGAGCGTCAACCCGGTCTTCGCCGCCCTGGTCGGCCTCGCCGTTCTCGGGCAGCGGCTCGATGCCCTCGCCTGGCTGGCCATCGCGGTGATCGTCGCCGCGAACACCGCTGCCGTGTCCACCGCACGCCGGAAGGGATCCCCATGAGGATCGCGTCGACGTCCACCGCGCGTCCGGCCCGCTCCTACCGCTGCGTGACGGTGGTGAGGAAGTCCAGGACGAGCGGTCTCGCGACGGCGCGGAACTCCTCGAAGTAGGCGTGCCGCGCTCCGGGGACCAGGTGCAGACGGGCGCCGGGGATACGCTCCGCGAGCAGCGGAGAGTTGGCGGTCGGGTTGAGCAGGTCATCGGTGCCGTGAACGACGAGAGTGGGCGCGCCGATACGCGGCAGGAGCTGCCACGCGTCGTGCTGGTTGCCGGCCGCGAGGTGACGCCGTTGGGCGTGGGCGGGCATGCCCGGGTCGCCGAGCGTCCGGTACGGTCCGGGGTTCGCCGCCAGCCAGGCCGGGGTGTACATCAGCTCCAGCAGGGCCTGCCGTGCCGCACCCGGTCGCGTCTGCACCAGGGACCTGCGCACGTTGTTGGTGCGTTCGACGGCGTGCTGGCCGCCGGGCGATGTGCACCCGAGCACCAGGGCGCGTACGCGTTCGGGATGGCGCGCCGCGAGCTGCTGGGCCACCCGCCCGCCCATGGACGTCCCGTAGACATCGGCCCGCTCGATACCGAGGGCGTCGAGCACCGCGATCACGTCCAGGGCGAACAGCTCGGTGCTGTAGGGCAGATCGGGTTTACCGCTCTCCCCCGTGCCCCGGTAGTCGAACGTGATGGTGCTGCGGGCGTCGTGGAAGTCGCCGCGCACCGAGTCCCACCAGTGGTGGTTGTTGGCCTGCCCCGCCAGGAGGAGCAGGGGAGCAGCCCCGTCGCCCTGGACCTGATAGGCGATACCGACCCCGTCGGGCGTCGTCGTGTGCGGCATACGCGTCCTCACTCCTCATAGGCCGGTGGCCGGGGGAGCACCGACCTGTTCGAGCGCGCCGGCCAGGTCGTAGTTGAACCAGCTCTCGGCGATCCTGCCCTGCTGGAACCGCAAGGTGACGTGGCCGGTCGTCTCGAACGCTCTGCCGCTGGGCGGGTTTCCCCGGTAGTCGCCGGTGTGGCGGCCGTGGATGATGAATCGTGAGCAGACGAGATCGCCTTCGGCCACCAAGCTCTGCGCGGTGTGGGTGACTTCGAAGGCCTCGCGGACCTCTCGGTACGAACGCGTGGCCTCCGCGAGACCCACGGTCTCCTGCTCCATGTTGGGGTCGTGCTCGGCGTAGTCGGCTGTGCAGTGGTGTGCGTAGACGGACTCGCGGTCGTCGTCTGCTGACTCTTCCAGGAACCGGCGGGCAAGCGTTTTGGTGTCCATGACCCCGTTCTTACCTCCCGTCACCGGTCCGGCCGCGCCTCTTCACCCTCTGCCCGGCGGTTTCCTGGGCTGCCCGGTCGAATCGGAGCGGAGCTCCGCGCAGGGTGCCGGCCACTGTGTCCGCACCCTTCACCGGCCTCTCGACGGCGCGCTCCAGCATGGGAGGGCGCGTCGCACCGGTCAGCGCACCGACGGCACACGCTGCGGAACCGGGGTTCACGACGATCGACTCCGTTCCCCGTCCTTCTCCGGCAGCAGCGCGAGCACCGCGACGACGGCGCGGTGATCTGTTCCGGGCACGGTTCGCTCGCCCACCGAGACCCCTGCCAGACCGGGACCGTGCAGGACGTGATCCAGCTGGACCACGGGTGGGAGGAGGGCACGGCCGACGGGCCACGTGGGAGCCCACCCGTGGCCGAGTTCGGCATGCGTGTCCGTGAGGCCGGCCGAGAGCAGGTCCCGCATCGGAGTGTGGTCGAGGGAAGCGTTGAAGTCACCCAGGAACACGGTGTCCGGGCCCGCGCGCCGCGCCAGGGAGGTGAGCGCGGCCATGTCCCGGGTCCACCGCTCCGGGCTCCCGAGGGGGTAGTAGGTGTGCACCGCCACGAACCGCACGCTACGTCCGCCGACCGCGACCTCGGCGACGGTCTGGGGCCAGGCGGTGTCGGCACGAGTGGTACCGGCTTCGCCGATCGGGAGCCGTGAGTAGACCGAGGAGTCGTACTCGGGGTGGAGTTCCTGGTGCGGCAGCAACGCGCCCAGGCCCGCCCTGTCGAGGGCTTCCACGCCGCCCGGCGGCATCTGCTGCACCGCCAGAACATCGATCCGCTCCGTACGGACCAGCCGCACCACTGCCTGGGCGTCGGCGGCGCCTCGGTCGGTGTTGAGGGTGGCCACACGCAGCTCAACCGCGCGTTCCGGCACCTGCGGGCCATCAGGTAGGAACCGCGGGGCCAGCAGCACCGCGTGAGCGACCACCAGGGCCGCGGTGCCGGCCAGGGCCCATCGGGACCGCAGCGCGGGAACGGCGGCCATCAGCAACAGCACCAGTACACCGATGACGGTCGTCCAGGGAAAGAACACCATCGGCATCGCCAGCGGTGTTCCGGCGTCGAGTCCCGTCAGCCGGACGACGAGCAGAGCGGCCGGCGGGACGAGCGCGACCCCGCAGCCCAGCAGCCCCCATCGCCGTCCGCCACCACCGGCCCGCCGCCGTCTCTCGGCGGGCGGGGCTTCTGTAGCCGTGTGCGTCACTTGTTCCCATCCTGGAGTCGTGCCCGGTGGACTGAAGGTGATGGCCGGATCCCGGACGGAGACGTCTGTGCATGCTGCATGGTTCCGCGGGTTCCGGTTCTGTCCTGGCCGCCGGGGAGCTGTTCGACGGCCTCGCAGGCGGGCCAACTCTCAAGAAGCCCGGAGAGCCGGGAGCAGGGGGCGCTCGCTCCACGAGGAAGAGCCCGTCAGCGTACTGACGGGCTCCCACGGCATTGCAGCTAACCTGCCATCAGGTCAGATCGTCGGCGTCTCGTCGATGATCTCCTTGTGCGGTTCGACGACGAACTTCCAGCCCTCGCTGGGCTCGAGGAACCGCACTCGAGTCGGGAAAATGTCCAGGGCGCGGCGGTCGCGATTCTGGCTGTTCGCGTTCTTGCGTCCCCGGGCCGGCTCCTCGTACAGGTCGACCTTGACGTTCGGTACTTCGACGACTTCCTCGCTCCAACGCTGGACGACCCCCGCGCCGAATGCTTCCCGGGCCGCGGAATAGAGAGACTCCAGGGACTCCTTGCTTCCGCCGGGAACGAAGAGGGCCAGGTTCAGAAGAACGCCGGCACTCTGGAGAACCTCAATTACCTCTCCTGCCTTGTCTGCAATCCAGATGCCGCCCTCTTCGGCACTGTCGGGGAGGACGTGAACCTCCTCGCCGAATGCCGTCCGTACCGTGAAGGACCCACCCTCGAAACTCTTTCCCGATTTCGTAAGGAAAGCCGGTGCGTAACAGTCGGGGGAAACGCCATCCATGCTTGCCGGGACGAAGACACCGTCCTGGGGGCTCAAACCTGAAGTCTCCTCGGCCGTAAGACGCCGAGCCGTAAGCTTCTCGGTATTCACGCCATTCCCCTTTTATCGCGTCGTTCTGATAAATCATCAAGACTCTATCATGGAAAGGGCCGAAGGCTGCCCTTAGGTGCCCCACGCAGGCAATGAAGCCAGTCATGGAGAAATCGGTCGGCATACGGGCCGTCCGCAGTCTAAGGTGTACGCCCGGACAAAATGGGGACCTGTGTTGCGGCAAGCTCCGCTACGCCGTCGAGCAGACCTTCTCCCTACCCCACCCGTGCAAGTACTTGATTGCCACTGGCTCCGTTCTCATGCATGTTGACGTCGGTTCACGCATGTAACCCGAAGGGCGGTTGATGTATCGGAGCGGCGATTACCATTAATCCTGAGCGGTCAGCATTCCGGCCGCTCACCGGAGACCTGCTTATTCCGATGTGGTAATGCCTGCGCCGGACACGCACCCCATACCTCGGGAAACCGCTACTTCGGCAGCGTGCTGCGCGAGTCCATCTCCCGCAGAATCCTGCTCGGTGCCGGGGCCGTCGCTCTCGCCGCTCCGGTCATCCCCTCCACCGCGCCGACCGCCGCTGCCAGGAGCACCGCCGCGGGAGCCCTCTCCGGATCGCGGGGACCGCGTCACCGTCCTCGAGGGTTTCGCGTACGACGTGCTCCTACGCTGGGGAGGCCCGGTGCTCGCCGGGGCCCCGCCCTTCGACTTCGGCAACCAGACCGAAATGGCGCAGTCCGGCCAGTTCGGCCCGAACAACGAGTAATCGCTGCCAAGAGGCCGCCTGGCTCTGTCGATGACGAAGAGCAGCGCTTCTCGGGCGGTTCGGGAGGCGCTGCCCGCGTCGGATATCGATGGCTTCGGACAGCAGCTTGGTGCCGACGCACTGACGGCGGCAGCACCAACCCCACCGGGTGAGGACCGCTACTCATCTTCCGCACATCGCGTCGGCCTATGCCATGAACTCGTAGCCGAAGATGCCTCGGCCGCCAGCGAAGAGTGCGCGACTGCCGGGATGCCAGATCACGGATTCAAGGTCGCTGTCAGTTCGCATGCTGGTGAGGCGTTTGCCTGTCGTGGAGTCCCAGACGGAGATGGTGTTGTCGGCCGCTCTGGCGAGGTACTTGCCATCTGGGCTGAAGACCGCGGCCCTGGCCCTGGCTCCGCGAAACCTGTGAACGACGGCTTCTGTCGCGATGTCGATTGCTCGGAAGCCGGTGGCCTCGGGGCCGCGGGGTGCCGGGGTGCCGGGGCCGCGGGGGTGCCGGGGGTTCGTTGACGCGGAGGGGATGTGTTTGTGTGCCGTCTGTCACGCGCCGCGGTCAGGCGTCGGGAGCCGTGTAGTCGTTGTCCGCTCGTTCTTGCGGTGGCCTGCCCGGTGGGGCAGGCCCGGGGTGGGGTGGTGTGCGGGGGACCCAGGTCTGATCGGTGTCCGTGGTCTCGTCGTCGTCCCGGGCGAACGGATGTCCGGCTGCCGGGTGTGGTGCCCTACCGGCAGGCGGTGCCGGACGGTCCGTACGAGGCGTTCGCCGCTCGCCTGGACGATGGACGGGTCATCGTCGTTACGCAGCCCACGGGCAGGCCGGTGCCCGGCGTCGTGTCTGCGTCCCCGGTGTCCCCGGTGTCCCCGCTTCTCGGGAACAGCCCGGCTTGCCGTTTCGCCGGGGGCACCAGGGCTGTCTGCGTGTTTTCCTTCGGTGAGATGCTCAACTTCACGGGGTCGGTCCACGGCTTGCCGGGGGGGATCGGGAGGGGCCTGCCGGTAACGGATCGGCGGTGGCGTTCCCCCGGGGTGGCGTTTGTGCCGGGACTCTTCGTGGGGCGGTTACGAGGGCTGTTGTCAGAGGTGATGGGCAAGATTGCGGCCATGAATGTCACTCCTGTCACTCCGCCGCGTCCGGTCGACGTTGCCGCGGTCTTTCCTCAACTGGTGCCGCTGGCGCGCACGGCGACCCGTCTGCACCCCCGCCCCGGGGGGCCGACGCGGCACGACAGCTCGGTCGGCGGGCCGCTGCTGTGGCCTGCTGAGGAGCCGTGGCCGCACTGCGAGGAACCGCATGTGGTGGATGGCGTCAACCGGGCCCGGCCCCCGGCGGATCTGCGGCTGGAACGGCGGATCCTCGCGGCCTCGCACGGCCGGGAGCTGACTTTGGAGGAACGGGAGACTCTCGAGCGGATCCGGCCCCCTCTGACGTATCCGGTGAGGCCGGCGGTCCAGGCGTACGACGGCCCCATAGCGATGCTGCCCGTGGCGCAGCTGTACGCACGGGATGTCCCCGATCTGAGCCCGCCGGAGGGCAAGGACCTGCTGCAGGTTCTGTGGTGCCCCTTCGATCATCCGGTCATGCCCAGGACCCTGCTCTTGTGGCGTGCGGCAGCCGCCGTCGCCGACGTCCTCGACACGCCCCCCGAGCCGCCCGCAGTGCAGTTCGACGGCTATCTACCGCAACCGTGCGTCCTCGAACCGGAGCAGATCACCGAGTACCCCGACCATCTGGAGCTGAGCGGAGAACTGCGGGAGCAGCTCAGGCAATGGAGTGTGCCGCAGGCAGCAGAGGAGGACATGGACCCGGAAACGTACTACGACTGTGTGCTGTCCAACGCACCCGGCTGGAAAGTCGGCGGCTGGCCCGCTTGGAACTCCACCGACCCCAGCTCGCAGCCCTGCTCCGAGTGCGGCACCGGCATGGAGGTCCTGATGACCGTCGCCACGTTCGAGGAAGGGGACGACGCCGGGAACAGCTGGTCTCCGCACCCCCACCCAGGTGCTGGACCGTACCCCGGCCACCGCGGCTACAACGCGACCGGGGTCCAGATAGGCAGTGGCTACCGACAGCACCTGTTCGTCTGCCCGGCGGAGCCCGAGCATCCGCACATCGAGTTGATGACGTAGCCCGTCCGCGGGGTGCAGCCGGGGCGTCACGGTGAGGGCGTGCCGTGACGCCGGGTGGCTCAGGGGGCCTGCCTGCGGCCCGATATCCGAGCAGGGAAGCAGGCCGTCCCTGACCGACCGCGACGCATCGCAGATGGGTCAACAGCAGGGCGAGCGGGCGCTACTGGCCCTCGCGGCCCGTGGCGGAGGCGAATCCCAGCCACGTATGGCGGTTGCCCCACCAGCACCAGCCGACCTTGGGGGCGTTACGCCGCTCCTTGCCGTCCCGTCCGGTGCCGTTGCTGATCCAGAGTGCCGGGGTACGTGCGTCCAGGACGCCGTTCGCCTTGCGCAGCCGGGACCCGATGGTCATGAAGCAGAGGTTCCGCTCAAGTACTGCCGGCTGCTGCAGGACCCAGTGGATGCCCTCGGTGAGTACCAGGGGGGTGCGGCCCTCCTCGGTGAGGGCGGGCAACGCCTCTTCGGGGCTCCAGTTGGCCATGTGGTCGCCGCGGTCGGGTCCGGCGACGAAATAGAGAGGCGCGTGGGGAAGTTCGACCGTGTCGGGGGCGAACAGGTCGACGTCGGGCATGTCGACGACGACGAAGCCGGGCTTGCCGTCGCGCAGGAGCAGTGGCGCGAGGGCGGAGGCGGGGGCGCGCTCCGGATGGACGGCGAGCAGGACGTCACGGCCCTGCCCGGCCGTCCGGGCGAACGCGCGGATGTCCTCGGCGGGAATCTCCGCGATCTCGTGCACCCCGAGCTGGATCAGGCGCTCCGCCTGGGCGGAGGGCGACGGGAGCGGGTGCACGGTGTCGGCAGTGGAAGTATCGGGCAAGGCGGTTCCTCGGGTTCACGGTTCACGGTAGGGGCCGGAGGTCGAACGAGGGAGTTCGCCGAAGTGTTCCCTGCGCGGCCGCCTCCCCTCCGGGCGGGCCCGTTTCCGTGCTGCCGCCCCGTCGTCGGCGGGTATGCGGGCGATCCGCCGTTCACCCGGGGCCCCGGGACGCCCTGCCGGCTTTCCCTGCCGGCCGTCCGCCGGCCCGCCGATGGGTTCCTTCCGGGGCCCTCTCCACCGCGCCCGCCGCACTCGCACCTCGTCGCCCCCGCCGCTGCGCGCACACCGTTTTGCCACGCCTGCTGGCCCGGTTCCGCCGGGCAGGGCAGATCCCGTGCAGGGTGCTGCCCGGTGGTGAGCCCGTGCCTGTTCGTCTCCAGCGGGGTCGTACGGGTTCGTGGGCTCGCGGGATGGCGGAGATCAACGGGGTGGCCGAACGTGTTGCGGCGCGGGGCGGAGCCTCGACGAGGAGCGGAAGCCCCTGGCCGAGCGGCTCGACGCGGTCCGTGCCGAGCGCGAGGAACTCGTGGTGGCGATAGCGTGCGGGAACGGATGCACGCCCGACTGGAGGCCGGGAGACCGTCGGCGCAGGCAGCGACGGTGGGCGGGCGCGGTGTGCTGCTGGTCCCGCACCGGGAGGCGGGCGCGGGCGAGGAGGTCCTGCCGCCGGACTGCCAGCGGCTCACGAAGACCGAGCGGAACTCTCTCCGGTGGCCTCATCCGGGTCAAGGGCGTCGGGGCGTCGGGCTTGGCGTCGAGGCCGAGGCGAAGAGCCGGCTGGAGCCGCTGTGCGGCAGGTTGAGCAAGCTCGCCGGGCGGGGGCCGGCTGCGTGAACTGCCTGGCGCACGCTTCCAGATCGCACCGTAGGTACGAGAACCGCGCCCGTAACCGGCGTGCCCCCGGCTGCCGTTGGCTCGGCGTGTGTGTGAAGAGGGTCAACGAGCCCGCCGGGACCACCGGCTTCCCTGTCTACCGGCGTCGCCTGCCGGTGTCCCGAAGAACCGACGAGTACAGCACCGATCTGCTGAGCCGTCACCTGAAGGGGATCGGATCGCGCCGGCGAGCCCTGCCGCCCGGCCGGATCGTGATCATCGTGCTTGCCGTGCTCCGCCACGACCAGCGCACCGCGGACATGTCTGGCCACACCACCGTCGGCGGCGCCACCGTCGGCCACACCACCGTCGGCCACACCACCGTCGGCGGCACCACCGTGCGCCGCTGGCGCGACGAGCTGGTACCCGTGCTCGCCGCCCGCGCACCTCGTTCGGACCGCATGCAAGGAGATCGCGAAGGGTGGCGAGATCGTCCTCATCGACGGCACCCTGATCCCCACCGCCCGTCGCACCGGTGCCGCGAACCGGCCCAACTACTACGGCAAACACCGCCGTCACGGCCTGTATTCTCTCGCCCTCACCGACGAGAAGGGCCCGCCCGACCGGGATCTCCGCGGCCCGTCCCGGCCGCACTCACGACATCACCGCCGCCCGCCGCCCGCCGCCCGCCGCGATCACGTCCTCACCCACCTGCGCGCGGCCGGCTTCTCCGCCCTGGCCGGCCTCGGCTTCCTCAGTCTCACCGAAGACAGCGGCCACCCGGTGATCGTCACCGGCTGCACGGCCGCCCGCGCGACCGGCCTTGTGCGCGCGATGTCCTGGTCCTCTCGAACCTCGAGCTCTCACGTTTCCGGATGGCCGGTCATATTTCGGCGCGGTACGGCTCCGTCCTGCCAACGGTAGAGGTCGCGCAGCAGGGAAACCTCGGCGCCGTGATGGATCAGCTCCCTGTTGACGTGCAGGACCCTGTTCTCCATGGGAAACCGCTCGGGGCCCGCCGTAGGCGGATTGTCCAGGTCAGCGTCCGAGAGTCCGCGGACCCCCGCGTCCCATCTCCCGTACATCTCATCGAGTTGTTTCAGCGCCTTGTCAGCGGTCCCCGCGTAGACGACTGCCCGGGACTCGAGGTCCTGGCCGCCGAAGTACCACCCGGCCCGACAGCCCAGGCAGGAGACGATGATGTGCGCCAGCCGCCAGGCGATCGTGGTCACCGGCGCAGGCACCGGGGCAGGGGACGCGAGGTCCGTCGTCCATTCCCCCGGACCTTCCGGCATCGGTGCGGCCGACGTGCCGCGGGGGCGGATGCTCCAGCAACCGCGCACCGGCTCCCAGAAGTACTCCTCGTCGGTAAGGCCTTCCAGCCGTGGCCGCAGGTTCCTGCTCCAGTACCAGTCCAACTGGTCCGCGAGTCGCTCGCTTCTGTCATTTCCGCACATTACCTACAACGGAGACCTGGCTGTGCTCCTCGCGGACGCCGTCGCGGGCCGTGGGCCGCGAGACGTACCGCACCGGGAGGTGACTGCGGGTTCTGCAGTGTCCTTCCGGCCGTGTCGCCGCGAGCGGTTCGGCCTCGACCGATGACACGGCGGGTGACCATGACCGCAGAGGCCCGCCGGGATCGGCATGACCATCCCGGTCGAGCGCCACGCCGGAGCTTCCGATCTGCGTGTTCGAAGATGGCGAGGACACCGTGAACGCGGAGGAATGGCCCGGCGCTCGGGGAGCCCAACAGCGAAGGCAAGGAGAGAGACCTCTCCTTGCCACTCTCAACGTATAGCTCACCGGGGGGCTTGCGGCAAGACCCCGGTGACGGCGCAGAATCCTCGGGTCGATGCCACCACCGGCGGGAACGGTGACACGACGTGCGCCGGCCGGCCGGGAGGATCCGCCGGTCCATTCGTCGGAGGGAAGACAACCAGGAATGAGTACGTGCCCGGCACGGGGTTCGACAGAGGGCGAGGCCCGGGTGATCCGGCCGGCCGCCGCAGTGCAACGGAATACGACCGCTCCGAAAGGTGTCGCGATGACGGACCCGTACGTGCTGGACCTCGGCGAGGTCGACGAGACGCGTGTCGCGGCCGTCGGCGGCAAGGGCGCACACCTGGGCGGGTTGTCGCGGATCGAAGGCATCCGCGTGCCGGACGGCTTCTGCGTGACGACGGACGCCTTCCGGCGGGCCATGGCGCAAGTCCCGTCGATCGACGAACGGCTCGATGAGCTGTCGCGGCTGAACCCGGAGGACCTGGAGGCGATCCGCACGCTCAGCGCACGGATCCGCCGCATGATCGGGGAGATCGCCGTCCCGGGTGACATCGCGGCGGCGATCACCGGCTCGATCGCCCGGTTCGGCGGGCAAGCCGCGTACGCCGTCCGGTCCAGCGCGACGGCGGAGGACCTGCCGACGGCCTCCTTCGCCGGCCAGCAGGACACGTATCTCAACGTCCTGGGGCCGATCGCGGTCCTCCACCACATCAGCCGGTGCTGGGCCTCGATGTTCACCGAGCGGGCCGTCGTCTACCGACAGCAAAACGGCATCGACCACCGTACGGTCCACATGGCCGTGGTCGTGCAGCGGATGGTCTTCCCGCACGCGTCCGGCATCCTGTTCACGGCCGACCCCGTCACCGGAAACCGGAAGGCCGCCACCGTGGACGCCGGCTTCGGCCTCGGCGAGGCCCTGGTCTGCGGCCTGGTGAACCCGGACGTCTTCACGGTCCGGGACGGCGAAGTCGTCACCAGGACCATCGCCGCCAAGGAGCGCGCCATCCACGCCCTGCCCACCGGCGGTACGCGTAAAGCGCCGGTCGACGCACGACAGCGGGAGCGGCCGGCGCTGACGGACGAGCAGGCCGTCCGCCTGGTGGGGTTCGGCCGCAGTATCGAAGCGCACTTCGGCCGCCCGCAGGACATCGAATGGTGCTTGGTCGACGACGGCTTCCGGTTCGTGCAGAGCAGGCCGATCACCACCCTCTTCCCCCTCCCCGCCATCGAGAACGGCGACAAGGGCGACGGCGGGGAGAACGCCGACGGGGACGACGGGGCCAATCGCGTCTACGTCTCCGTCGGCCACCAGCAGATGATGACCGACCCCATGAAGCCCCTCGGGTACTCCATGTGGCAGCTGACGGCCCTGGTGCCGATGCACGAGGCCGGCGGGCGGCTGTTCGTCGACGTCACCCCGCGCCTGGCGTCGCCCACGAGCCGCGACGGCCTCCTGGACGCCATGGGGAAGGGCGATCCGCTGGTCAGGGACGCGCTGGAGACCGTCCTGGAGCGCGACGGCTTCGTCCCCCCGCTCCCGGACGCGGCGGCCCCCGCCGGTGCGCCGTCCACCGGTGCGCCCGCTCCGATCGAGACCGATCCATCCGTCGTCACCGAGCTGATCGAGCGCAGCCGGACGTCCATCGCCGCCCTGGAACGTGACATCCGGACGAAGGAGGGTCCGGCGCTGTTCGACTTCCTGCTGGAGGCCTTCGAGGAGCACAAGCGGGTTCTGGCCGATCCGCTGAGCATGCGGGCGCTCATGGCGGGGACGGACGCCACCTGGTGGCTCAACGACAGGCTGCGGGAGTGGCTGGGCGAGAGGAACGCCGCGGACACCCTGACGCTGTCGGCCCCCGGCAACGTCACGTCGGAGATGGGACTGGCGCTGCTCGACGTCGCGGACGTGATCCGCCCGCTGCCCAAGGTGCTGGCCTTCCTGCGGGACGCCGAGCACCTTGAGGACGCCACCTTCCTGGACGAACTGGCGAAGATTGAGGGCGGAGGCGCGGCACGGGAGGCCATCGAGGCGTACCTCGACCGGTACGGCATGCGCTGCGGCGGCGAGATCGACATCACCCGGCCGCGATGGCGCGAGCGCCCCACCACGCTCGTTCCCGTGATCCTCGACCACGTGCGGAACTTCGGGCCGGGCGCCGCCGAGCAGCGCTTCGAACAGGGCCGGCGCAAGGCCCGGCACAAGGAACAGGACGTGCTGTCACGGCTGCGGGCCCTGCCGGACGGGGACCGGAAGGCCGACGAGACCCAGCGGATGATCGACCGGGTCAGGACCTTCATCGGATACCGGGAGTACCCGAAGTACGGCATCGTCAGCCGCTACTTCGTCTACAAACGGGCCCTGCTGGCGGAGGCCGGGCGACTCGTGCGGGACAAGGTGCTCAACCAGAAGGAGGACGCCTTCTACCTGACGTTCCGGGAACTCCACGAGGCCGTGCGGTCCCACCGGGCGGACGCGCGGCTCATCCAGCGGCGCAAGGAGGCGTTCCGTTCGTACCACGCGCTCACCCCGCCCCGGGTCCTCACGTCGGACGGTGAGGCCGTCACCGGCGCGTACCGGCGCGACGACGTGCCGGCCGGCGCGCTGACCGGACTGCCGGTGTCCGCGGGGACCGTCGAGGGAAGAGCCCGCGTCATCCTCGACATGGCGCAGGCCGACCTCGAAGCGGGCGACATCCTGGTCACGACCTTCACGGACCCCAGCTGGTCGCCGCTGTTCGTCGGGATCGCGGGCCTGGTGACGGAGGTCGGCGGTCTGATGACCCACGGCGCGGTGATCGCCCGGGAGTACGGCCTGCCGGCCGTCGTGGGCGTGGAGCGGGCGACCCGGCTGATCCGGGACGGGCAGCGGATCCGTGTCCACGCAACCGACGGGTACGTGGAGCTCCTGCCCTGACCGCCCGCACCGAGGTCCCGGTCTCCGACGCGGCCCGTCCGTGACGCGCCGCGTGTACCTCGGCCCGGCCGTGTCAGACGGCTGACCAGCCGTCGTCCACGGGCAGGACGGCGCCGTTGACGAAGGAAGCCGCATCGGACGCCAGCCAGACGATGGCGGCGGCCTGTTCGTCCGCCGAGCCGATGCGGCCGATGCTCGCGCCGATGAGGCTCCTGAGGACGGCGGGGCCGTGCGCTTCGGGGCGGCTGTCGACACCGATGCCCGTCGCGGTGGGTCCGGGCGCGATCACATTGGCCCGGATGCCCTGCCCGCGGTACATCACCGCCAGGTTCCTCACCGGCCCGGTGATCCCGTGCCTGGCGGCGGTGTACGCGGCCCCGGCGGCGCCGCCGCGCAGGCCGGCCTCGGAGCCGGTGAAGACCAGGCAGCCGGCGCCGGCGGTCAGCATGGGGGGGAGTACAGCGCGGGTGAGGAGGAAGGGAGCCGTCAGGTCGGCGCGCAACACCCGCTCCCACTCGGCGTCGTCGGTCTCGTGCGCCGCCGACATGCGGTCCATGATTCCCGCGTTGTTGACCAGGACATCGACCCCGCCGAACTCCGCCACCGCACGGGCCACCACGCAGTCCACCACCCGCTGCTCGGCCAGGTCCCCGACGGCCGCCAGGGCGATGCCCCCGGCGGCCGTGACCCTCCCTACGGTCTCCTCGACGCCCTCCGCGTCGCGGTCGGCCGCGAGGACCCGGTCGCCCTGCGCGGCGAAGGCCAGAGCGGCGGCCCGGCCGATGCTTTGCGTACCGGACCGGCGGTGCCCTTGACCGCGTACATGACCGAGGAGCCCACCTTCCCGCCGACGCGGGTGTGTTTGGCCTGTACCACGATCCGGCCGAGCCGCAGGTGGTCCCCTATGACATCGGCGGCCTGGTCCCCGGCACCTCCGACCCTGCGGGCCGTACAACCGTCGCGGACCAGCAGGTCCCGCAGGGCATGCTCGCAGTGCCGGTCGTCCATCGCGTCGAACTCGACGAGGGTGATCCGAAGCGCTGCCACCCGCTCTGCCTCACGGCGCCGCCGTGTGCTCGTCTGCCGCAGACCCGCGATCATCCAGCCGCTCATCCGCTTCGCGGCTTCGGGTTGCGGCGGATGTGCCCGCGTACGCGATGGAACCCGTCCGGCACCTTCGACATGCTGTTCCCCTCCCGCCGGCGGGCCGCGGAATGCGGCCCGTCCTATAAGGAATTGGTGCAGCAGAGGGCACGGACAAAAACTGGTGGATCCTTACGAGGCACAGTCCGGCAAAGCTTCGATCAAGCCACCACAGGGTTCCCAACCCTGCCGTCCCGGCTCTCCATGCTCCAGGCGGCTTCACTTCGGGCGACCTGCGTCCCGGCTCCCTGCCACCCCTGCCCTCACCCCACAGGTGGTCCGGCACCCGGCACCCCAGTGAAGCCCTCCCACCTGCACACTTGATGGTCGGTGATGCCGACGGTCCAGCCATGGCGCATTGGCGAAACGCAGCAGGCGCGTACTCGCAGCCTCAGCGCGCCGGGGCCGCCTGCTCCTGACCGCCACCCCGGCGTCCGGAGGTGATGGGGTGCCGTCCCGGAAGCCACGGTCGGCCGGCCCTGTCCAGCGTCCGGGCCGGGCGGGCACTTCCAGCCGCTCAGCGACGGACTGTACGACCAGCCGGGCCAAGGAACTTGCGGTCCCGTCCAAGGGCTACACCAACTAAAATCAGATATCTGATCAGACTTGCATGGATAGTGGGTCTGCCGATAGCGTCCAAGCGCGGCAACGCCCGGATCCGAGGAGGCAGGCCATGCTGCTGACCACCGGACAGGCCGCAGAAGAACTCGGCTGTGCGATTACCACATACCGGCGTCTCATCAGAGCAGGCGTACTGCCCGGTCTTTCCCGGCGCGGTGTTCGCGTGATGACGCCGCTTTGGGTCGTCCAGGCCCTGCACAAACGCGCCCCTGCGCCCGTGGACCGCCTGGACGCCGATCTGCTCGGGGTGCTGCGTGTCGACGCGGCACAACAAGTCCATGACACCCAGCGGAAACGGGCAGGCTACGCGCCAGACCTTGGCCCCGACGACCTCCTCAAGGGCTTGAGAGGCTGGTGGCGCTGTGATGCCGCGAGCGTGGCGGCCGGGGGAGTATTGCCGGTGACGGTGTCGGGCTACGTGGTGGCGGTCCTGACCGGCCTGGACAGGTGGGAGAAAGGCGAAGGCGGGCGGCACGCATTCCCCGATGCAGTCCTCACTGGATATGTCAGCGACCTGGCCACCCCGATAAAGCATCTGACCGCACCACGCCAGACCGACCGGGACGTCGCGGATCTCCTCCTAGGAACCCGCTTGCCCTCGCAGTCGAGCGGCGCGATCGCGTACGTCTCAACCCGTAGCAGTACCGCCAACTGACCTGCAGGCCCAAGGGATCGTGATGGACCCAAAGACCTACAACGCACAGCTGGCCGAGCTGCGGGCCCTGCGCGACGACATCAAGAAGACCCAGGCCACCCTCGCCAAACTCGAGACGGACCGCGCCCGGCAGATCACCGCGCTGGCCGGATACGAGAAGGCGAAGGCGGAGCGCATCGCGCCCGCAGCCGGACTCAGCCTCGCCGACATCGTGGCGATCGCTCCCATCCTCGCCCCCGACCAGCTCACCACCCCCGCACCAGCAGCCCCGACCGGCGCAGCCGTCGCACCCCCTGAGCCTGCCAGAGAGACAGCACCGCCCAGCGGTCCCGAACCTGCACAGGAGCAGGTCCCGTCCCGGGCGGGCACGGTCGCCCCGGCCATGACCCGCCCCGCCCCTGAACCGGTAGCGGAACCCGAACTGCCCGCAGCCGCCTCTGTGCCGGCGCCGGTCGCCGCCGCTCCTCTCGCGGCCCAGGGAGCACAGCGCGCCCTGCCCGGCATCCCCGAAGGCCCTGATGGGGACCGTTGGTTCGCCCACACCGCGAACCTCGCCTCCACCCACCCGAACTTCACCCAGCAGGCCCGCAGCACTGTCTTCCTCGACACGCATACCGGTGTGCTGGTCCACCGCGACCAGACGTTCCGCATCGACCTGCCGACCGCCAGCGCCGCGGAAATCCTGAACACCGTCTTCCACGTCCTGCCCGGCGGCGTCGAGCGGATCTACATCACCGCAGGAGCCCCCTGGCACCGGCAGGCCGACCAGCACCCCTTCCTCAAGGACACCGTCGGAGCCTGGCTGAACGCCCCGACACCCGGCTGGCGCACGGACACCGGCCGCGGCCGGGACCGGATGGCCGGCCACTTCGTCCACCCCCGCAACCCCGTCGGCCGCTACCAGCGCGAACACGGCGAGCAGCACGTCGAGATCCGGTCGGCGGGGGAGTGGTTCGATACCGAAGGCACCGAGCCCGCCGTCATCCGTGACGCGTTCGTCCTGCTGTGGAAAGCCCTGCGCCGCCACTGGCCCGACGCCGTCCTGATGGGCTCACCGTCTCAGACCGGCCGTGACCTGTGGACCCGCACCATCCCGACCAAGGGCCAGTACGCGGACGGCTACCCCGTCCTGTCGGAAGAACTCCGCGGCCTCTTCCACGCCACCGCGGGGCAAGGACGCACCGAACTCATCACCCGCCCCGCATTCCCGCCCAGCTCCCCGCCCTGGTCGAGTACGACCGCACCTTCGCCTACGCCAAACACACCTGGAAGTCCGGGGTCGGC
>NZ_KB899009.1:1647-168390 GCF_000377965.1 Streptomyces sp. CNB091 | reverse complement strand
CCTACCGCACGGCCCCCACCGCCCGCACCAACGCCGACACCCCCCGCACCACCTTCTCCCGAGGACACCCCACGTTCAGCCGGACGAACCCGGGCGCCCCGTAAACGGCACCCCCCATGATCGCCACCCCTTCCCGCTCCACCAGCACCCGCTGCAACGCCTCGTCGTCCACTCCCAGCGGCCGCAGGTCGATCCAGGCCAGGTACCCCGCCTGCGGCGGCGCCCACCCCAGCTCGGGGAAGGCCTCGCCCAGCCGCTCCGCGACGTAACCGAGGTTCCCCGCCACATACGCCCGTACCGCGTCCAGCCACGCCGCTCCCTCCCGGTACGCCGCGATGTGCGCGGTCAACGACAGAACGGCCGGCGACGCCAGCCCCTCCCCCGTCTCCATCCGGCGCACGTACTCCGCCCGGTCCGCCGGATCGCCGATCAGCCCGTACGAACCGGTCAGCGCCGGAAAGTTGAACGCCTTCGACCCGGAGGAGATGAGGGCCCAGCGCCCGGCGCCCGCCACCCGCGTCCACGGCACATGGCCACGCCCCACCCGCTCCTCGTGCACGAAGTCCGCGTGGATCTCGTCGCTGATCACCGCGACCCCGTGCCGCTCCGCGAGCTCCGCCGTCCGGGCCAGCTCGTCGGCCGTCCACACCCGCCCCGTCGGGTTGTGCGGCGAGCACAGGACCAGCACCTTCGCGTCCGCCCGCGCCAGCTCGCGCTCCAGCGCCTCCTCGTCCCCCACCGGCACCCCCCGCAGCTCGCGCCCGAGCCCGGTGATCGCCTTGCGGAAGCCGTCGTACGTGGGGGTGTGGACGACGACGCCGTCCCCTTCTCCCGTCCACATCCGGAGCAGCTGGGAGAGCTGGTTGAGCACGGACGGACCGTAGACCAGCTGCCCGGTGTCGATCGTGGTGTCGTACCGGGTCGCGTACCAGTGGGCTATCGCGGAGCGGAAGTCGTCCTGCTGCCAGGTGGTGTAGCCGAACACCCCGTGTTCCAGACGGTCCCGGAGCGCGGCCAGGACCTCGGGAGCCGTGGCGAAGTCCATGTCGGAGATGGTGAACGGCAGCAGCCCGTCGACCCCGAACCGGTCAGCGACCCCGTCCCACTGGACGCACCAGGTGCCCCGGCGGTCGACGACGGTGTCGAAATCGTAAGTCGCACCCACAGCGGCGCCTCTTCTCTCTTCTGGTCTCTTACGGCACGGCACGGCCTGGCACGGCAGCGGGCCCGGCCCCCTGAAGGAGGACCGGGCCCGACACGTGCGTCCGTACGTCCGTGCATCCGTGCGGACGGGTGATTACTTCAGCTTCGTGCCCGTGGAGCGCAGGTGGCCGCACGCCTCGGTGACGCGCTTGGCCATGCCCGCCTCGGCGGCCTTGCCCCAGGTACGGGGGTCGTAGGTCTTCTTGTTGCCGACCTCGCCGTCGACCTTCAGGACACCGTCGTAGTTGCGGAACACGTGGTCCACGACCGGGCGGGTGAAGGCGTACTGGGTGTCGGTGTCGAGGTTCATCTTCACGACGCCGTTCTCCAGCGCGGTGGCGATCTCCTCGGCGGTGGAGCCCGAGCCGCCGTGGAAGACGAAGTCGAACGGCTGGCTGCCGGCCGGCTTGCCGTACTTCTCGGAGACGCCCGCCTGGAGGTCCTTCAGCAGCTCGGGACGGAGCACGACGTTGCCCGGCTTGTAGACGCCGTGGACGTTGCCGAAGGAGGCGGCCAGCAGGTAGCGGCCCTTCTCACCCAGGCCGAGCGCCTCGGCGGTGCGCAGCGCGTCGTCGACGGTCGTGTACAGCTCGTCGTTGATCTCGTGCGTGACGCCGTCCTCCTCACCGCCGGTCGGGGTGATCTCGACCTCAAGGATGATCCTGGCGGCGGCGGCCTTGGCCAGCAGCTCCTGGCCGATGGCCAGGTTGTCGGCGAGGGTCTCGGCCGAGCCGTCCCACATGTGGGACTGGAACAGCGGGTTCAGACCCTTGGCGACGCGCTCCGCGGAGACGTCGAGCAGCGGACGTACGTAACCGTCCAGCTTGTCCTTGGGGCAGTGGTCGGTGTGCAGCGCGATGGTGACGTCGTACTTCGCGGCGACGATGTGCGCGAACTCCGCCAGGGCGACCGCGCCCGTGACCATGTCCTTGTTGTACTGGCCGCCCAGGAACTCCGCACCGCCGGTGGAGATCTGGACGATGCCGTCGCTCTCGGCCTCCGCGAAACCGCGCAGGGCGGCGTGCAGGGTCTGGGTCGAGGTGACGTTGATGGCCGGGTAGGCGAACTTGCCCGCCTTTGCCCGGTCGAGCATCTCGGCGTACGCCTCGGGGGTTGCGATGGGCATCTGACCGCTCCTTGGGATGTGCGGGTGTGCAGGCTGTGAGTCCCTGACCTGGGGGCGACGTCATCGTCGCCCCCATCTTCCCAGACTCCTCATCCGGCTCCACTCGGCGGACCCTGTTTCACGTGAAACCGTCCGCCACGGGCTCAGAGGCTGCCGGGCGGCCGCTCAGCCCAGGTCGAGGTCGGCCACCGAGTAGACGTGGATGTACGGCAGACCGGCCTCGGCGATGGCCGGGGCGGCACCGCGCTCGACGATCACGGCGACGGCGACGACCTCGCCGCCCGCCTCGCGCACCGCCTCGACGGCGGTCAGCGGCGAACCGCCCGTCGTCGAGGTGTCCTCGACGACCAGGCAGCGGCGGCCCTTCACGTCGGCGCCCTCGATCCGGCGCTGCATCCCGTGCGCCTTCTGCGCCTTGCGGACGACGAACGCGTCCAGGCTCTCGCCGCGGGCGGCGGAGGCGTGCAGCATCGACGTGGCGACCGGGTCGGCGCCCAGGGTCAGCCCGCCGACGCAGTCGTAGTCCAGCTCGGCGGTGGCGTCGAGCATGACCTGGCCGACCAGCGGCGCGGCCCTGCCGTCCAGCGTGATCCGGCGCAGGTCGATGTACCAGTCGGCTTCCAGCCCCGAGGAGAGGGTCACCTTGCCGTGCACCACGGCCTTGTCCTTGATCTGCTGGAGCAGGTCAGCGCGTACGTCAGTCATGACCACGAGGGTAAGCGGTACCGCACCGGCCCACCGCCGGGCACCGGCTCAGAGCCGCGTCCAGCTCCAGGTCGTCGTCATCTCCAGCGGGTCGATCGGGGTCACCAGCCGGGGCGCGGTGTTCAGCCCGTTCGGCGGCCCGGACTGCGGCTCGACGCAGACGGCCTCGTCCTGCTCGTCGTAGACGACCACCCACTCGCTGCGGCTCTTCACGGTCAGCTCCAGCCGCTCCGGCCAGGTGAGCTTCACGTCCACACCGTCGGGCATGCCGAAGCAGTCGTCCCACGGACCGGGCAGGGGGTCGATGCGACGGCCGGTGGGCAGATGGTCCGCGCCGCGTTCCTCCTGCCAGGCGGCGTCGAAGGAGAGCTCGGCGGCCACGCCGTCGAGGGTGCGGCGGAACCAGGGATGCCAGCCGGCCTGGGCCGGGAAGGAGTCGCGTGACGTCTCGACGGCGAGGCCCAGCGTCAGCGCGTCCCCGGTCAGCTCGAAGGTCTGCGTCACCCTGCCCCGGTACGGCCAGGGCTCGGCGAGGTCGTAGTAGAACGCGGCCCGCCCCTCCTCCAGGTCGGCGGCCGTGAACGCCGGCTCCCAGGAGGTGTCGCGGCCGGTGCCGTGGATGGCGTGCGGCGGGGAGTTCAGCGGCAGCCGGTGGAGCTCGTCGCCGTTGCGGAACTCCCCGTTCCCGGTCCGCCCGCACCAGGGCACCATCGGGAAGCAGCCGTACCGCTCGCCCTGGCGGAGCAGTTCGGCGCCCCCGATCCGCAGGCTGCTGATCCGGCAGCCGTGCCCGGGGTCGACGGTCAACTCGGCTTCGCCGACGGTCAGCCTGACGTTCTCTTCGCTCCTGCTCACCCGACGACCCTACTGGCCCGCTCCGCCTCCGGCACCCGCCGCCACCGGGGACCATGCCTCCGGCGTCCGTCGCCACCGGTGACCATCCCACCGGGCACCATGCCACCGGTGACCGTCGCCACCGGCGACCGCTACCTCCGGCGTCGCAGCACCCGGCTCAGCACCACGGCGGAGGCGAGCGCGAGGGCGGCGGCGGGGGCGACCCACCGCAGGGTGGTGCTCGCACCGCCGGCCTCCGGGGAGGGCACGGGGGCATAGCGGCCCCGAGGGGGCGCGTGGTCGACCTCCTCGGCGCTGCGCCCGATCATGGTGCGGCGGGCGTGGGCGGCCTCGGCGGGCGGTTCGTCCGGAACGGTGAACTCCACGCCGGCGACGGGGTCGAGGGAGGGCGGCGGCACGGGCGAGTCGAACACGGACCCGGACTCCTCCACCCCGGGCTCCTCCACCCCGGGCTCGCCCCCCTCGGCCTCCGCCCCAGTCCCGGCCCCGGAAGAACCGCCTTCATTCCCGACGCCTCCGTTCCCGACGCCTCCGTTCCCGACGCCTCCGTTCCCGACGCCTCCGTTCCCGACGCCTCCGTCCCCCTCGGCCGCGTCCTCATCGCCCGAGAGCCCCTCGGCGACCACCGCGCCGTCGCCGTCGCCGTCCAGGCCCTCAGCCTCAGCCTCAGCCTCGGCCTCGGCCTCACCCGCGTCCGCGTCCTCGTCCCGCACCGCCAGCGACTCCGTCACCAGCTGCTGGGTGAAACGGTCCAGGAGCCGGTGGGCGGCCGCGAGCGCGGCGCCCTCCGCCAGCTCGACCAGCCGCCCGTCCCCGCTCGCGGTGCCGCTGTAGGCGAGCGCCGTCCCGCCGTCCGCCTCCGTGAGCCCGATGGTCAGAGCCAGCTCGACCGCACCGGCGCCCCGGGCCTCGACACCCCGCCCGGTCACCGAGAAGCGCGCCCCGCCCGAACCGCCGGGCTCCTCCGGGCCGGTGAGCCGCAGCTCGCCCCGGTAGGTGATGGTGTGGCCGCCGGCCCGCAGCTTCAGCCGGCCCGCCAGGGGCGACGCCGACGCGTCGGCGTCCTGCTGGAGGCCGGGGACGCAGCGAGCGACCCGGGCGGGATCGCTCAGCGTGCGCAGCAGGGTCGGGACGGGAACCGGAACGAACACCTCATGCTCCATGGCAACCGAGCCTAATCGGCCCCGGCCCGGACGTCAGCGGTTCCGCCCACCGAAAGCCGGGCCCGCACGCCGGCCGCACGCCGGGCCGCACGCCGGGGAGGCCCCGGGCGTACCCCTCGGCGTGCTCCCGGGCGCGCCCCTCGGCGTGCCCCCGGCCGTGCCTCTGGGCGCGCTCACACGTCCTCCCAGTACCGCGGGTGGGTCAGCGTCGACGGAACCAGTCCGGGAAGCCGGGCTTCGTCCGCCGCCCGCGCCCCCTCGCGCAGCTCCCGGCCGCCCAGCGACCGCGGTACGGGCCCGTCGGCGGCCAGGGCGAGCCGCGGAGCCACGCCCGGTCCGGCGAGGAGGAAGCCCCAGTCCTCCCGCTCCCGGCCCTCGCCGCCGCCCCGGTCCGGGCCCGCGGCGAGGCCCGTGTACCGGCCGGTGACGCGGTACGGGCGGGTCGCGAGGCCGCCCGCGCGCACCGAGGCCTCCACCGTCCAGAAGGTCCCCGGCCGGGCGCCCAGCGGCCCGGCGTGCACCACGAGCCGCCCGTCCGGGACCAGGGCCTCCGCGACCAGCCCGTAGAACTCGGCGGAGTACAGCTTCGTACTGGCGGTGATGCCCGGGTCCGGAAGGTCGGAGATCACCACGTCGTAGCGTCCCCGGTCGGCCCGGAGCCAGGTGAACGCGTCCGCCCCGACCACCGAGACGCGGGGGTCGCGGAAGGCGTGGTCGTTCAGCTCGGAGAGCGCGGGGTCCGTACGGGCCAGACGGGTGACGGCCGGGTCCGGCTCGACGACGGTGACCGAGCGGACGTCCTCGTAACGCAGCATCTCGCGGGCGGCCAGACCGTCGCCGCCGCCCAGGATGAGCACGCGGGCGCGGGGCCCGTTCATGGCGGGGTGCACCAGCGCCTCGTGGTAGCGGTACTCGTCGCGGGCGCTGACCCGCAGCCGGCCGTCCAGATAGAGGTCGAGGGAATCGCGGTCGGTGCCGGTCAGGACGACCTCCTGCACCCCGGTCTGCACGGCGACGCGCACCTGGTCCCCGTAGACCGCGCGCCGCGCCGCCCGCTCGAAGTCGTCGACCAGCACCGTGGCCGTGGCCAGCACCGCGATCACCGCGCCGTTGACCAGGACGAGGAGCCACCGGGAACGGGAGGTGAGGTCGCGCCGGAACACCCACAGGACCAGCGCGCCGCCCGCCGCCGCGTTGACCGCGCCGGTGAACAGCGCACCGGTCAGCTGCCCCAGCACCGGCAGCAGCAGGAACGGGAACGCGAGCCCGCCGACCAGCGCGCCCACGTAGTCGGCGGCGAAGAGATCGGCGACGGCGCCGCCCGCGTCCTGCCGGTCGACGCGCTGGATCAACGTCATCAGCAGCGGGATCTCCGCGCCGATCAGCACCCCGATCGCCAGCGAGAACCCGACCAGCGCGTACTGCGAGTCGCCGAGCCAGGCGAACGAGGCGTAGAGCACCAGCGCGGAGGAGCCGCCGATCAGCGCGAGGGCCGCCTCGACCATCCCGAAACCGACGGCGGCGCGGCAGCGCAAACGTTTCGCGAGAAGGGACCCGATACCCATGGCGAACACCATCACGGAGAGCACGACGGAGGCCTGGGTGACCGAATCGCCGATCAAGTAAGAGGCTAGGGCGACCAGTTCGAGCTCGTAGACGAGACCGCAGGCGGCGCAGACGAAGACCGCGGCCAGCACGAGGAACCGGCCGGTCCTCGGCCGTACGGGAAGCCGCGCCGCGCCCCCTCGCAGCGACATCTGCTGGTCGATCATGATGCGAACGCTACGTCACCGCACCAGCGCAGCCTGTCACCCACACGGGTGTAAGTGCCCCTGCTGGTCAGGCCGCGGGCGCGGGAATGCGCACCCCCACCCTGGTCCGGGTCATCACCAACTGCCCTTCCTGCGGGTACGCGTGCCAGGTGCGCCACCGCACCTGGCCCTCGGTGCGCTGGGCGAGCATCGCGGTGAAGGCGTACGGGCTGCCGGGGAAGGTGCCCACCAGACCGTGCGGATGGTCGCTCACCAGGGCGAGCAACTCCTGTGCCCGTCCGGCGAACTGGCCCTGCGTCAGGGTCTCGACGCGCGCCGCGAATTCGTACTCCCACTCCCCGAGCCGCTTCGCGACGCCGAGGGGCAGGGGGGTGCTGCTGCCGGGCATACAGGCCACGGTCTCGGAGCAGACGCCGCGGTCCTCCTGGAGGAGGACCTGATGGGAGGCGCCGAGCAGCCTCAACTGGAGTTCGGCGCCGCCGAGCTGGAGATCGAGGACCGCCAGGGCGGGCAGCGGCTCCCGCCCCAGCATCCAGGCCAGGTCGGCGGCGCGGGTATCGGAATAGGCCGTCTGGAGAGTGGTGAGCATGGGTGGGCTCCGCAAACACACATGGACGCATGGACAGCAGGACGCCCCGAGTTGCCGCACGTGGGAGGTGGGGAGCGCCCGATCTGGTCCAACTGGGGTCCGAGGGCTGATTGTTCTCTTCAACGAGGGAATCACGAAGTACGCCCACTCACAGCGCTTTCGCCCAACTTGCCGTGGTTTCCATCCCCCCGGGGGCCCACCGGTTCACTTGTTCAACCAAAAATGTCCGCGTCGCTCAACAGACCCGCGTCGCCCAACAGATCCGCGTCGTCCAACAGATCCGCGTCGTCCAACAGATCCGCGTCGCTCAACAAAAGAGCGCCCGGAGGGAGTTCACCCCCCGGACGCCCGGCGTCATGTCACTTTCGGTGACTGTGCACCGACGGCCCGCTCAGCTGCCGCCCCCACCGCAACCGCCCCCGCCGCCTCCGCCTCCGCCGCACGACGAGCCGCCGCCGCAGGAGTGCCCGCCGGAGCCGTCGCCGCCGGAGTCGCCCCCCGACCACCAGCCGCCGGAGCCGCCTCCACCGTCGGCGGAGGCCCCGCTCGCGGAGCGCCGGCGCCCGACGCGCGGCTTGGCCGGTCCGCGCCCGCCGGTGACCCGCAGACCGGCCAGCAGCGCTCCGATGACGACCACGGCGACCAGCACCGCGCTGAAGACGCTCATGCTCCCCACCCGCCTTTCCTTCCCCCGAAGCGGGGTCCCCCACCGCTTCCCCGTTGTAGTGACAGGGGGATTCCCCGGTCCTCCGCGCGCCAAAGCGGACTTGAGCAACTCCAGAGCTTCGGCCCAGGATGGCACCCATGACACAGGGACGAGCGACCCAGGGAACCCCGGCAGAGGGGCGGCCACTGCTCAACCGCCACCTCGCCTCATTCGGCACGACGATTTTCGCGGAGATGTCCGCGCTGGCTGTGCGGACCGGCTCCATCAACCTCGGCCAGGGCTTCCCCGACACCGACGGCCCCGAGGAGATCCGGGAGGCGGCGGTCCGGGCGCTGCGCGCCGGGCACGGCAACCAGTACCCGCCGGGCCCCGGCGTCCCGGAGCTGCGCACCGCCGTCGCCGCCCACCAGGAACGCTTCTACGGCCTGACCTGGTCCCCGGAGACGGAGGTCCTGGTGACGACCGGCGCCACCGAGGCGATCGCCGCCTCGCTGCTCGCCCTCCTCGAACCGGGCGACGAGGTCATCGCCTTTGAGCCGTACTACGACTCGTACGCCGCCTGCATCGCCATGGCGGGCGCACAGCGCGTACCGCTCACCCTGCGCGCCCCGGACTTCCGCCCGGACCTCGACGAACTGCGCACCCTGATCACCCCGCGCACCCGCCTGCTGCTCCTGAACACCCCGCACAACCCGACCGGCACGGTGCTCACCCCCGACGAGCTGGCCGGGATCGCGGCCCTCGCGGTGGAACACGATCTGCTGGTGATCACCGACGAGGTGTACGAGCACCTGATCTTCGCGGGGGCGCACCACCCGATCGCCGCGCTCCCCGGGATGCGCGGGCGCACGGTGTCGATCTCCTCCTCGGGCAAGACGTTCTCGTACACCGGCTGGAAGATCGGCTGGGTCACCGGGGACGCGCCGCTGGTGGCCGCCGTCCGCGCGGCGAAGCAGTATCTGACCTTCGTCAGCGGGGGCCCGTTCCAGTACGCGATCGCCGAGGCGCTCGCCCTGCCCGACGCCTTCTTCACCGACTTCCGGGAGGGCATGCGCCGCAAGCGGGACCTGCTGGCGAAGGGGCTGCGCGCCGCGGGCTTCCGGGTGTACGAGCCGGAGGGGACGTACTTCATCACCACCGACATCTCCCCGTTCGGCGACGAGGACGCGGGCGCCTTCTGCCGCGCGCTCCCGGAACGCTGCGGGGTGGCGGCCGTGCCGGTCTCGGTCTTCTACGACGATCCGGAGGCGGGCCGCAGCCAGGTCCGCTTCACCTTCTGCAAGAAGGACGAGGTCCTGGAGGAGGCGGTGGAGCGCCTGGCCCGGCTGGGCTGAGCACGGAGACGGCCCGGGCGGCGGTCATGGTGACCGCTTGCCCGGGCCGCTGCCGTGGGCCGTGGTTCAGGCGCCCGCGGGCTCCTCGCCCTCCGGCTTGTCCTCGGCGGGCTGGATGCCGAGGCGCTCGACGAGCCACTTGTCGAACTCGATCGAGGCGCGGACCCAGCTCACCGTCGAGGAGACGAAGTGCTCCAGGCTGACGCCGGTGCCGATGAGCATCTGCGCCTCACCGATCAGCCGGACGGAACCCGCCTCGCCCTCCTCGCCCTCGTGGGCGTGGGTGTAGACCTTGGGCCACAGGGTGCGGCGGTTCCAGTCGTCGATGGCGTCCAGCAGGACGGGACGCTGGTCGAGGTCGTGGGGGCGGTCGTAGAACGTGCGGACCGAGAAGACCTGCTGCTCGTCCTCGCCCCGGAACATGAAGTACGTCCGGAACTCTTCCCACGGCGCCGCGAGGTCGCCCTCGTCGTCGACGACGTACTTCAGCTCCATCTGGTCGAGGAGCTGCTTGACGAGGTCCTGGTCAGGGACGACGGGGCCCTCCGGTCCTGCCGCCTGCGGTTCGGGCTGGCCCCCGAAATTAGGAATCGAGGACGGATCGATGCTCACCGTTATTTCCCTTCGTGACGAGTACGGCCATCCTCTCCCATGGCGGGCGGGGCATGGCAAGCCCGGGCGGCCCCGATCCGCCACAAGCTGACAGACAGCGCGTGGGGACGGCCGCGATCCGCCGGGCGTCGGCCGGGGAGGGGCCGGACCTCCACTCCTCCCCTCCACCGACGGGCCGCTACACTCCGTGACCGGCGGTTACGGTCCCGCCCGGGAGGCCGTTACGCGGCGGGGCCGACGATCAGCCCGTCCTCCGTCCGCTCCACCCGTACGGTGTCACCGTCGCGGACCTCGCCGGACAGGATCTCCTTGGCGAGCCGGTCGCCGATCGCGCTCTGGATGAGCCGGCGCAGCGGCCGCGCCCCGTACGCCGGGTCGTTGCCCTCCTCGGCGAGCCAGGCCAGCGCCTCCGGCGTGACCTCCAGGGTGAGCCTGCGGTCGGCGAGGCGCTTCGCCAGCCGGTCGATCTGGAGCCCGGCGATGTGCGTGAGCTCGTCGCCGGACAGGGCGGAGAAGACCACCAGGTCGTCGAGCCGGTTGATGAACTCCGGCTTGAAGGAGGCCCGCACCACGTCCAGCACCTGCTGCTTCTTGACCTCGGGCTTGACCAGGGGGTCCATCAGGAACTGGGAGCCGAGGTTGGAGGTGAGGACGAGGATGGTGTTGCGGAAGTCGACCGTGCGGCCCTGGCCGTCGGTGAGCCGGCCGTCGTCGAGGACCTGGAGCAGGACGTCGAAGACCTCGGGGTGGGCCTTCTCGACCTCGTCCAGCAGCACGACGCTGTACGGGCGGCGGCGGACGGCCTCGGTGAGCTGGCCGCCCTCCTCGTAGCCGACGTAGCCGGGCGGGGCGCCGACGAGACGGGCGACGCTGTGCTTCTCGCCGTACTCGCTCATGTCGATGCGGATCATGGCCCGCTCGTCGTCGAACAGGAAGTCCGCGAGCGCCTTGGCCAGCTCGGTCTTGCCGACGCCGGTGGGCCCGAGGAAGAGGAACGATCCGGTGGGCCGGTCGGGATCCGCGATCCCGGCCCGCGTGCGGCGTACGGCGTCGGAGACGGCCTGCACGGCCTCGCTCTGCCCGATCAGCCGCTTGCCCAGCTCGGACTCCATCCGCAGCAGCTTCTGGGTCTCGCCCTCCAGCAGCCGCCCGGCCGGGATGCCGGTCCAGGCGCCGACGACGTCCGCGATGTCGTCCGGGCCGACCTCCTCCTTGACCATGGTGTCCTTGGAGGCCTCCTGCTCCGCCTCGGCGGCCTCCTCCAGCTCCCGCTCCAGGCCCGGGATCTCCCCGTACAGCAGCTTGGAGGCAGCGTCGAAGTCACCGTCGCGCTGGGCGCGTTCGGCCTGGCCCCGCAGCTCGTCGAGGCGCTCCTTCAGCTCACCGACCCGGTTGAGGCCCTGCTTCTCCTTCTCCCAGCGGGCGTTGAGGCCGCGCAGCTCCTCCTCCTTGTCGGCGAGGTCGCGGCGCAGCTTCTCCAGCCGCTCCTTGGAGGCGGCGTCGGACTCGTTCTTGAGAGCCAGCTCCTCCATGCGCAACCGGTCGACGGAGCGCTGGAGTTCGTCGATCTCCAGCGGCGAGGAGTCGATCTCCATCCGGAGCCGGGAGGCCGCCTCGTCGACGAGGTCGATGGCCTTGTCGGGGAGGAAGCGGGAGGTGATGTAGCGGTCGGAGAGGGTGGCGGCGGCCACCAGCGCCGAGTCCGCGATCTGCACCTTGTGGTGGGCCTCGTAGCGGCCCTTGAGCCCGCGCAGGATCGCGATGGTGTCCTCGACGGAGGGCTCGGCGACCAGCACCTGCTGGAAGCGCCGCTCCAGGGCGGGGTCCTTCTCGATGCGCTCGCGGTACTCGTCGAGCGTGGTCGCGCCGACCATGCGCAGCTCGCCGCGGGCCAGCATCGGCTTGAGCATGTTGCCCGCGTCCATGGCGGAGTCGCCGCCGGCGCCCGCGCCGACGACGGTGTGCAGTTCGTCGATGAACGTGATGATCCGGCCGTCGCTCTCCTTGATCTCGGAGAGGACGGTCTTCAGGCGCTCCTCGAACTCGCCGCGGTACTTCGCGCCGGCGACCATCGCGCCGAGGTCCAGCGAGACGAGCCGCTTGTTCTTCAGGCTCTCGGGAACGTCGCCCTTGACGATGCGCTGGGCGAGCCCCTCGACGACGGCGGTCTTGCCGACGCCGGGCTCCCCGATGAGCACGGGGTTGTTCTTCGTCCGGCGCGACAGCACCTGCACGACGCGGCGGATCTCCTGGTCGCGGCCGATGACCGGGTCCAGCTTGCCCTCGCGCGCGGCGGCCGTGAAGTCGGTGCCGAACTTCTCCAGGGCCTTGTACTGGCCCTCCGGGTCGGGTGTGGTCACCCGGCGCCCTCCCCTGCTCGTCTCGAAAGCGGCCAGCAGCTTCTTCGCACTGGCGCCCTGCCCGTCGAGGATCTCACCGGCACGGCCGCCCTTGGCCGCGATGCCGATCAGCAGGTGCTCGGTGGAGATGTAGTCGTCGCCCAGCTCCTGGGCCCGCTGGGCGGCGTCCTGGATGACGGCCAGCAGCTCGCGGTTGGGCGCCGGCGGGGCGACGGTGGAGCCGGTGACGCTGGGCAGGCCCCCGAGCAGCCGCTCGGTCCCGCCCCGCACCGCGGCCTGGTCGGCCTCGACGGCGGCCAGCAGGTCGATGACGTTCTCGTTGTCCTGGCCCTCCAGCAGCGCGAGGAGCAGGTGCCCCGGGGTCAGATCCGCGTGTCCGTCCTTCACGGCCCTGCTGGTGGCCGCGTTGATGGCGTCCCGGCTCTTGTTGGTCAGCTCGGCGTCCACGTGTGGTCACTCCTCCTCGCAGCTGGTGGGTCGTACGTGCTTCGTTGACTCAATTAACGTACACAAAGTTGAGTCTATTCCACTCAAGGCGTTGCGCGCACGCGCTGCGGGCACCCGAAGACCGGCCTCGTACGCTGCCCCCATGGCAGACGTACACCACCCCACTCC
Organism: Streptomyces sp. CNB091; assembly: GCF_000377965.1. Lineage (NCBI taxonomy): Bacteria > Bacillati > Actinomycetota > Actinomycetes > Kitasatosporales > Streptomycetaceae > Streptomyces > Streptomyces sp. CNB091. The sequence continues at coordinate 155,389 of NZ_KB899009.1, read as the reverse complement.
CGCATACGCCGCGTTCTGGCGCGAGAGTCACCTCTCCACCCTGACGACCCCCCGCCCGGACGGCACGCCTCACGTGGTGCCGGTGTGCGTGACGTACGACCCGGAGGCCGGGGTGGCGCGCGTGATCACCGACGGGGGCAGCCGCAAGGTCGCCAACATCCGGGCCGCCGGTCCCGGCGGGGCGCGCGTGGCCGTCTGCCAGATCGACAGGGCCCGCTGGGCGACCCTGGAGGGCCTCGCGGTCATCCGTACGGAGCCGGAGGCCGTCGCGGACGCGGAAGCCCGTCACGAGGCGCGCTACGGCCGCGCCCCGCGCATCAACCCGACCCGGGTCGTCATCGAGATCACCCTCGACCGGGCGCTCGGCAAGGCCTGACCCACGGTTCCCCGGACGCCGCCCCCGTACGGGAACAGCACAACGGCGCCACCGTGTTCAGGTCACGGTGGCGCCGCTGTGTGGGGGAAGCGCCGGAGCGATAGGTGACGACGGGGGAATCGCTCAGGCACTGCGGGGGGTGGCGGAAAGTGGTTCTGCGTCGAACAGCTCATGGTCCCGCTGATCGAGATTGACGAAGATCATGCCGTACCTGACGGCACAGCGGACCGGCTGCGGCGCACCGCGCGGCCGACGGAGACAGCGATAGGCGCGGACGTCCTCGTCCTCTTCCATCACCACGACGATCGGCTCTCCGAACAGGGTGACCATCAACGAGTCGCCACGGCGGGGGAGGGCCGTGAGCAGATCGATGAAATGCCACCCTGAGCGATAGGCGGTCGCCATCTCGCGCCGGAAGGTCCGATCGTCCGGCGGGGTGCTCATACCCGGCCCCGTGCGGCAGGGGCGTCCTCCGACAGCGACGCGGGGGCTGCTTCCGCCCCCGTCGCCCGTGCGGGCATGGAGTCCCAGGCCAGGTCCGGAGGCGGAGCGGCCTGCACCTGTGCGCCGGCCGTACCGTGGGTCACGCCGCCCTCAACGAGGTCAAGAACACTCAGCGCCCCGGTCGTCAGCCCAACGGAGAAGGCAACAGCAAGCACCGAGCGAAGCGTTTTGTTACTCATGATGGGCTTCGTCCTCACTTCCAAGGTTTCCTCTCCCCCGCAGAACAAGACGATGACCCATCCAGGCACGTCAACGCCACAGAAGCGATGCATCATGTTCCTGCTGATTCATGTTCCTGGGGGGTGGAGAATTGACCACAGACAGTACTAAAGCGGTACATCCCCACTCGGTTAGTGCCTTGTGTGACGAGGGAGCACGGGTCTACGCCAGTGCGCTGAGTGTGGGCAAAATAGCTCGCGTCGAGGCGGAAGACGCTCCGTGCCTGCTGGAATTCGCCCTGCTCCATCCCGATCCCGACGACCCCACCTGGCTACGGCCGGTGCCGCCGTCCGCGGCGCTCACGCAGCGGCTCCACCCGATCGAGCGGGAGATCCAGGACCGAAGGCGGCTCTCGGTGGAGCTCACCGAGGCGTTCGAACCCTTCATGGCGATCAGTGCCCAGGCTCCGCCGACCACACACGCCATCACGGTCCTCGAAGGCATCGGCCGCATCAACGCCTCGATCGAACTCGCCCTCGCCGAGTGCCGTTCGGAAGTCCTCACCATTCAGCCGGGCGGCGGGCGCAGCGAGAACGCGCTCACCATCGCCATGGAACGCGGCCAGATGCTCACGGAACGTGGCGTCGGCATGCGCACTCTGTACCAGCACACCGTCCGCCACAGCCATGGAACCCTCAATTACGCGGCCCGAATGGCCGAGAGCAAGGTGGAGATCCGAACACTCGAGGAGCTGATAGAGCGCCTCATGATCTTCGACCGCACCGTCGCCTTCATACCGGCGACCGACGACCGCACCGTAGCCCTTGAGCTGCGACACCCCGGCATCGTGGAGTACCTCGCCAAGGTCTTCGAACAGTTCTGGCACCGCGCGGTACCCCTCCAGGAGCAGATTCCGTACGACTCCACGACGGACGGCATCTCCGGAGTGAGACATTCGATCGCCAAGCTGCTCGTCGAGGGCCACGTCGACGAGGCCATCGCCCGCCGCCTCGGCATGAACGTCCGCACCTGCCGGTCGCACATCGCCAAACTCAGCGTCGCGCTCGGCAGCAACAGCCGGGCCCAGCTCGGCTACCTGATCGCACGATCCGGAATCCTGGAATCAGGCCCCGATCACGCGCTCACCCCCGAGCCGGGAGCCTGACCGCGCCCGCCACGACCACCAGGGGGCACGGGCAGGGGCGCGCCACCCCCGCCCGGGGCACGGCCGGGGGTGCGTCACGACCGCCCGGGGGCACGGCCGGGGGTGCGTCCGGCCGTACGCGTGCCGCAGCCTCAGACGTCGCGGCGGATGAAGAGCCGGCCGCCCACGAGGGACGCGGCCGCCGTCCACCCCACGATCAGCAGCAGACCGAACGGGGCCGCCAGGGCCTCCGGGAAGGCCGACGTGTCACCGAGCAGGGCGTACTGCGCCCCCTCGGGAAGGAACCGGCCCACCTCCGGGAGCTGACCGAGGACCAGCACCTGGCCGAGGGTGCCCCACACGACCAGGCCGAGAACCGCGGCGAGCCGGCTGCGCACGACGAACCCGACCGCCGCGCCCCACGGGCCAGCCAGGGTGCAGATGGTCAGGACGGCGGCGGCGGTCGTCCAGGTCGCCCCGTCCACGGCGAGATCGGCGCCCCTCGCCGCGAGGGCCGTACGGCCGACGGCGAAGGCCCCCACGACCGCCGCGACGCCGAAGAGCAGGCCGGACAGGGCCGTGGCCAGCAGCTTGGCGGTGACGACCGAGGAACGTCCGGGCGCGTACAGGACCGTGCGGCCGATCGCACCGGAACTGAACTCGTTGGTGACGTGCAGGGCGCCGAAGAGCCCCGCGAAGAGGGCGGCGGACGCGCCGAGGCCGACGATGCTCCCGGTGAGCCCGGCCCCGGCGGACGCGGGGTCGGCCTCCGCGTACACGAGGCCGAACTGCCCCAGTGCGCAGAAGACCAGGGCGACCAGAAGCAGCACGGTGAGCGCCACGCCCGAGCGGAGTTTGAGCAGTTCCGCGGAGAGCTGGTTACGCAGGACCTCAGGCATGGGTGACCTCCGAACGGGACGCGGCGCCCGCGCCCGTGCCCTCGACGAGTGCGAAGTAGGCGTCCTCCAGCCGTCCCCCGCCGCGCCGCACCAGCTCCTGGAGGGACCCCGTGAACAGCACCGAGCGGCGCAGCACGACCACGTCATCGACGCTCTGCTCGACCTCGGACAGCAGGTGACTGGCGATCAGCACGGTCCGCCCCTCGGCGGCGGAGCGCTCGACGAGGCGGCGCATCCAGCGAATTCCGTCCGGATCGAGACCGTTCAACGGCTCGTCCAGGATGAGGAGCCCGGGATCGGGAAGCAGCGCGACGGCGAGCGCGAGCCGCTGTCGCATACCGGTGGAGCACGCCTTCACCCTCTTGCGCTCCGCGCCGTCAAGACCGACCTGCTCGATCACCTCGGCGATGCGCGAGGACGACAGCCCCAGGGAGCGGGCCGAGATCTCCAGCTGGCGGCGGACCGTCACGCGCGGGTGGAAGCCGATCGCGTCCATGACCACGCCGACCCGCTGCGCCCGCTCCGGAGCGGACAGCGGCTGCCCGCCCAGGACCTGCGCGGTCCCCGCGTCGGGGCGGGCCAGCCCGAGCAGGATCCGCAGCAGCGTGCTCTTGCCCGCGCCGTTGGGGCCGAGCAGACCGGTGACCTTGCCCGGCCGCAGCGCGAAGCTGACGTCGTCGAGTGCCCTCTGGCCGCCGAACGTCTTCGTCACGTTGGAGAAGACGACGCTGCCGCCTGCCCGGGGCGGATGTTCTGGTCGCACGTGTTCTGTCCTGTCCTGCTGTTCGGTCATGGGGGTTCCGTCGTCGTGAGGAGGGAGGAGGCGGGGGGGAGGGGGAGGCGGGAGAGCCCATACGGATCACGCGGCCACCGAGCGCGGCCATGGACCGGGCGGCCACGGGACACGGCGGCCACGGAACCCGGTGGCCACGGACCGGAGCCGCCGGCCTGCCGGGCGGCATCGCACCCGCGCCTGCCGGGTCTCCGCCGCGGGGCTTCAGCCAATCAGCCGCCGGGCCGCTCCGGCGGCCCGGCGGACGCAGCTTCCTGCTGGCTGTCCGGCAGGAAGCTGCGGCAGGACTCGATGATCTCCTCAAGATCCGCCACGGCCGCGTGCACGCCCTCGCCGAGCAGGACCCCGGTGGGGTTGAGCAGCACCTCGTCCACGCCGGCGCGCCGGTACGCGTCGAGCGCGCCGGCGATCTCCTCGGGACTCCCCGCCACCACCACCCGGTCGCGCAGCAGGGCGTCCACGGTGCCCGCCGGGTCGTGCGGGTCCAGGTCCAGTCCGGCGGCACGGAGCATCGCCGCGTAGTGCGGCGTCGCCACATGGCCGGCGGTCGCGGCGAGCGCCATGCCCCGGACGTCGCGGCCGGGCCGGTCGACGACGACGTGGACGGAGGTCGCGAGGCGGGGGGCCCGTGGCCTGCCCGCCACCGCCGCGCCCTCCTGGAGCGCCGGGCGCAGCGTGCCCGCCACATAGGCGGGTGGCGTCATCCACGTGACGGCGACGTCCGCCACCTCACCGGCGGTACGCGCCATGCCGGGCCGGAGCACCCCCGCACCCACCTCGACCCGCGGAGCATGCGGAAGCTCCGGCAACATGCCGTGGAGGTGGTGGTACGGGCCGCTGGTCGCGACCGGCTCGCCGTCCAGGAGAGCGCGTACCGACCTCAGGTAGTCGCGGACCGCGGTGCGCGGGCTGTCGTAGGCGCGCCCCGTCAGCCCGGCCACGAAGCCCGGGTCGCCGATGCCGAAACCCGCGACGACCGGTTCGCCGGTGAGCAGCGCCAGCGACCGGGCCTGGAGCGCCGCCTCGTAGGGATGACGCAGCGGAAGCAACGTCACGCTCGTCCCGACCGGGACCGTGTGGCCCGCGCCCGCCAGATAGGCCAGCGTCTGGTGGGTCTCGGCCTGGAAGGACTGGCACATCCACAGGCGTCGGGCCCCCGAGCGCCGGACGAGCGCCGCGAAGGGGGCGACCAGTTCGGGGTGGTCGGGCTGGAGCGGGTAGAGAACGGCCGGGTTCACCGGGGGTCACCCTTCTGATCGCGTCGGAGTCCGGGCATCTCGCGGGACCCGCCGGGCATCTCCCGGAACCCATCAGGCGTCTCGCGCGACCCGCTGGGCATCTCACCGGACCCACCGGGCGCCTCGCGGAACCCACCGGGCGCCTCGCGGAACCCACCGGGCGCCTCGCGGGTCCCGCCGGGCGTCGCAGGACCGTCGGCCTCGGCGGACAGGCCCCGGGCGGAGGCGGACAGGCCCCGAGCGGACGCAGGCAGGCCGTACGGGGACCTGAACCCGCCGGGCGTCGCAGGACCGTCAGCCTCGGCGGGCAAGCCCCGGGCGGAGGCGGACAGGCCCCGAGCGGACGCAGGCAGGCCGTACGGGGACCTGAACCCGCCGGGCGTCGCAGGACCGTCGGCCTCGGCGGGCAAGCCCCGGGCGGAAGCGGACAGGCCCCGAGCGGACGCAGGCAGGCCGTACGGGGACCCGGCCGGAGCCGAAGCCGAAGCCGGAGCCGGGACGGCATCCGGCTCGTACGTCGCCAGGACAGCCCCACCGGGGTCCAGCCGGCGCGCGGCCGCCACCACCTGCGCGGGGGTGACGGCGGCGAGGCGGTCCCGGTAGCCGTCGAGCCAGTCCGGCTCCAGCCCCGCCGCGGCGAAGCCCGCCAGCGCGCTCGCCTCCTCGGCGCGCGTCGCCAGGGCGAAGCGGGTGAAGCCGGTCGCGTAGGCGCGGGCGCGGTCCACCTCCGCCGGGGACGGGCCCCGGGCGGCGAGCTCCCGGAGGCACCCGGTGATCTCGCCGGCGATCCGGTCCGCGCTGCCCGGTGCCCCCGCGCACTCGATCTCCAGCCAGCCGCCGGCCCCGTTCTCGCGGACGCGGGCGGAGACCGCGTACGCGAGCCCGTGCCGGTCCCGGATACGACGGCCGAGCCGGGCGGAGGCGTAGCCGCCCAGCAGCAACTGGGCGAGGTGAAACGGGGCATGATCCGGGTCTGCGGTGGGGACGGCGGGCCCGACGGCCAGGACGAGCGCCTGGTCACCGGGTCCGGGCGTAAAGGCGCCGCCGCTCCCGCCATCGCCACCGCTCCCGGGGCCGCCGCCTTCGGCGACGTCGAGCACGACCCGCCCCGGCCGGGGGTCCTGACGCGTGAAGCGCGGGAGGGTGAGGCCCGACGGGCCACCCGTCCAGGGCCCGAGCCGCTCGCCGGCCAGGCGCAGCACGGTGTCCGGTTCGGCGCCCGCCAGCACGACGAGCGACGACCCGCCGGGCACGACGGCACGCGTGTGAAGGGCCCCGAGGGCATCGGGCGGCAGGGAGACGACGTCCAGAAGCGGTGCCGTACCACCGGAGCGGGACGACAGCGGGTGCGGCCCGAAACCGTGCGCGAGCGCGGCACGACGCAGCCGTACGCGGCTCGCGGGGGCACGGGGAGCGGCGGCCGCCCGGCGCTGGGCGAGGGCCACCTCCCCCGCCTCGTACCGCGGGCGCGTCAGCAGCTCGGCCAGCAGGTCGAGCGCACCGCGGAGGCCCGGCGCGAGCACGCTGACCGAGAGGATCAGGGACTCGGCGGTGACGACGGTGCTGAACTCGGCGCCGAGGTCGGCGGCCCGGTCGGCGATCTCCTGACGGGTACGGTCCCGGCTGCCCGTCCCGAGGCAGGCGGCGAGGAGCTCCTGGGCGGCGGCGAGGCCCGGTTCGGTGCGCGCGTAGGGGATGACGAGGCGCAGCTCCGCGAGCGGGGCGCCGGGGGCGTGCGTCGCGAGGACGCGCAGCCCGGTGGGCAGGACGGCTGCGGTGGTGCGGTTCATCCGGCGGTGCCTTCCCGGGCGACGAGTTCGGTCACGGTGGTGGGCCCGTCCAGCAGGGCGCGGGCCGCGTCCGCCACCTCGGCGGGGGTGGTCGCCCGCAGCTCCTCGGGGAGCCCGTCGGGCCCGGCGGATCCCGGCAGGAGCAGGGCGGCGCGGCCGAGGGCGACGGCGCGGGTGGGGAGCGAGTCGGTCTGCCGGTGGACGGCGACCAGCAGGGAGTTCACCGCCCGCCGGTGCTCGGCCTCGGAGGGCGGCCGGTCCGCGAGCGTCCGCAGGACGGACCGCCAGACGCCGGCCGCCGCGTCGACGTCGGTGCCGGGCGCCCGGCCGAGCACCGCGAGGGCCAGGTCGGGGGCGGCCGAGGCGAGCCACTGGCCGTGGTAGCCGCAGGTGACGGTCGCGGAGGTGAGGCGGTGCCCGTCCCGCGCCGACCGCGCCACCGCCGGCAGCCGGGACCGGCCGAGCACCTGCGCCAGGACGACGTGGGCGAGGTACGCGGGGCGTTCGGCGACCGGGTCGGGGAGCCGGTGCCCGACCGCCACGCCGGGCGCGGGGGCGGGCAGGGGCGCGGTACGGATCTCCGGGAGCGGGCCGGGGGCCGGAGCGGGCGGCCGGAGCCGCGCGGGGGGTGCTCCGGCGCTGTGCGGGGCCGACGCCCCGAGCGGGGCGAAGAGTTCGTGCGCCGCCGCGGTGACGCGTACGGGGTCGATGTCCCCGACGACCGACAGGACCATCCGCCGGGGCGTGTAATAGGTGCGCTGGAAGCGTTCGGCCTCGTCGGCGCCGATGCCGTCGAGCTCGGCGGCCGTACCGAAGCTGTCCCTGCTCCCCGGGTAGAGCCCGTCCAGCGCCGCCTCCCAGTACCGGCCGCCGGTCCCCGCCCCGCGGATCTCCTCGGCGATGACGGCGGTCTCGGTGCGGATCACGTCCCGGGTGGGCGCGAAGCCGAGCAGGCGGCGCGCCTCCGCCGCCAGGACGGCCGGCAGCAGGTCGGCCGGGACGGTGGTGTGGAAGACGGTGTGGTCGCGGTGGGTCTCGGCGTTGCAGACCCCGCCCGCCCCCTCGACCAGGGCCGCGTGGCCCTCCCCTTCGCCGGCGGCCGGGCCGGAGCGGGGGAACATCAGGTGCTCGACGAGATGCGCGGTGCCGTGCCGCCCGACGGGGTCGTCGTCTCCGCCGGCCGCCACGGTCAGGGCGACGGCGGCGAGGCCGCGCCCGTACTGCGGGACCGCCTCCGCGCACACCCGCAGTCCGTTGGCGAGCACGCTCACCCGCCCCGCGGCGGCGTCCGGCCCGGTGGCGGTCGCGGCGCGCGGACTCATGCCAGCGGCCGGAACACGGACACGCACATCTTCCGGCTGTCGCCCCCGTCGAAGGGCTGCTCGCGCCAGCCCGCGTACCGGCCGACGAGCTCCAGACCTGCGATGGCGCCCAGCAGGTCGAGCTCCCCCGGCCACAGGTAGCGCATCACGGTGGTGGCGGACCGGGGGGCGTCGCCGTCCATGAAGAGCGTGCTCTGCAACATCATGTTCTGCGAGGCGGGCAGCACGCCCACGGACTCGATGAGCGCCCCGCGCCCGCCGATCGGGTAGGTGTTGACCTCGTTCTTCTTCTGTACGTGGTAGTCGCTCGGGTCGAACGTCTCGATCACCACGTGCCCGTCCGCCGCCACGTGCCGCGCCATCGCGTGCGTCAGCGCGATCTGCTCGTCGACCGCCATCGCGCAGCACAGCACGTTGAAGGGGGCGAGGACGACGTCGAAGGTGCGACCGAGATCGAGACCGGAGAAGTCGCCGTGGACCGGGGTGACCCGGCCTTCGGGGTCCTTCTCCGCGAGGCGGGCCAGCATCCCCTCCGAGGACTCGACGCCGTGGACGTCGAAGCCGCGCTCCGCGAGCGGGAGCGCCACCCGGCCGGTGCCGACGCCGAGTTCGAGGACGCTCGCGCCGGGCGTGGTGAGGGTCAGCAGGTACGTACCGATGTCGTCGAGGTCGGGCGTGCTCGGGTAGATCTCGTCGTACACCCCGGCGAGGGCGTCGCTGTAGGCGGTGGTGATCGCCGCCCCGAAACCGCCCGCCCCGGCGAGGGGTCCGGCGTCGCCGGCCGCTTCCGACGCGTCGGCGGTGGTCGTCGCGTCCGTGGTGGTCGTCGTGTCCGTGGTTCCGGCGGTGGTCATCGGGCTCACACTCCAGCGGTCGTGGTCGTGGTCGTGGTCGTGGTCCTGGTCGTGGTGTCCGCGGCGAGGTCGCCCTCGGGACGCTCGGGGTCCGCGGCAAGGCTGTTCATGGCGTGCGCGGGGTCCGCGGCCAGGTTGTTCTCGGGGTGCGCGGGGTCGATGCCCGCCGCGCGGAAGGCCCGTACGACGTGGCCGGCGAGGCCGTCGGTCCCGTCGGCCCCGTCGGTCCCTTCCAGGGCGTGGTCGACGAGCGCGGTGGCCAACGCGAAGCTGCGGTGCTGCCCGAAGCTCATGCCGTCGTGTCCGGGGCGCGGGTCCCTCGGGTCCCACGCGGCGGCGACGCCGGGGGCGAGCCGGGCGGTGAAGAGCGAGGTGTCGGCGCCCAGCCCCGGCAGGTCCCGGACGGCGGCCACCACGGCCCGTTCCGCCGGTGCGTGGTCGCCGTGCAGATAGACGACGACGCTGTCGCGGCGCGGGTAGTCGTCCTCGTCGGACAGGACCTTGGCGTGGTAGCGCGCCCCCGCCCTCTCCAGCGCGGCCAGCGCGGCGGCCCACAGCGCGACGGCCCCGTCCGCGTCGCGGGCGTGCAGGAAGAGGCGGCGGACCGGGCCCGCGGGCGACGGCAGGGCCCGCGACCCCATGACGTAGAAGAAGCCGGGCGAGAGAGCGGGCCGCGCCGCCTCCAGCGCGACCTCGACCAGCTCGCCGGGGGCGGGCGTGCCGGGGGTGACGAGCCGGTCGGCGCCGAGCCGGGCGGTGATCTCCGGCAGCCGTACGACCAGTTCGCCGCCGTCCGTGACCTCGACCAGCCGCCCCGTGACCGGGGTCCTGGCGTGCGGCACGGCCTCGGTGAGGCGGCGCTCCAGCGCGGCGTCGCGCAGCGACCGGCGGGGCGGGGCGTCCGCGTCCCGGCGGTGCGCTCCGTTTCCGGCGTGGAACTCCTCGTACAGCGCGTTGGTGAGCCGGCCGCGCAGGTCGCGCGGGCTGTCGGCGGTCAGCTTCCGCTCGGCGACCTCCGCCGCGAGACCGTCGGCCCGTACGGAGACGAGGCCGAGCGCGGCGGTGAGACGCGGGGCCGGGGACGGCCCGGCGGAGAGGGGCAGCGGACGGTCGGGGATCATCGGGGGCTCCGAGACGTGGCGGCGGTGCGGCGGGGTGCGGCGGGGGCGGTCAGACGGAGGGTGGGGACGGCCCCGGCCGGATTCAGCAGCAGGGTCCGTCCGATCCCGGCGGCGGCGCGCGCGACCGGGTTGAGGACGGCGTGCGCCTGCGCGGTGGCGATGAGCCGGTCGAACAGGTGCCATCCCGCGAACCCGACGGCCCTCTCCGCCAGCTCCGGGTCCGGGGTCCGGCAGCCGGTGTACCCCTCCCAGAAGGCCGCGACACGGGGAAGGTGGCGGCGCAGCCCGGCAGTGCCGCGTTCGACGATCTCCTGGTGGGTGAGGTCGAACCCGAGCGCGACGGTGTCCCCGGCGGCGGCCTCGCCGGTCGGCGCGAAGACGGAGTAGGTGGCCTGGAAGAGCCACTCGCCGACGAACGCTCCGACGTCCCGGGCCGGATCGGCCCACCTGAACTCCTCCCAGTCGCAGAGGTAGAGCGAGCCCCCGTGGACGATGAACTGGTCGAAACGCAGATCGCAGTGGGCCGGGGTGTGCGGCGCCGTACGTTCCCGCTCCCGCAGCCGGTGGAGCGCGGCGACGACCTCGGTGTCGTCCTGGACCAGCTTCCAGGCGGCGATCTGCGCCATGCTGCGGTCCTGGACCTCGCTCCACGGGAACGCCCGCAGCCAGCGCGTCGGCGGCAGGGGCGCCTCACCCGTGTCGATCACCACCTCTGCCGCGCCGCCGGACGGGTCGGCCGGCCCGGGCACGCCGACGGGCTCGGCCTGCCCCGTGCTCGCCGGGCCGCCCGCCGGCTCCATGGCGTGCAGGGTGGCGACGGCTCGCCCCGCCTCCCGGCACAGCTCCGCGTCGAAGTCGCCGTCCAGCGCGACCTCCGAGCCCGAGCGGGCCCCGGGCAGCAGCCGGAACGCGCTGACGGCGGCGGCCCGGTCGGTCCCGAGGTGTTCGGGCGTACGCAGCGGCGAGCCGGCCGGGAGCCGTGCGGCCGACGCCTCGAAGGCGAGCGCGCGGTCGATCTCGGGACGGCTGCCGTCGGGGGACCGGGCGACCGTCTTGACGAAGACCTGCTGACCGCCGGTCGTCGTCCCGGCCCAGTTGTCGTTGCGGCCGCCGAAGGCGGTCAGCCCGTCCGGCGCGAAGGGGCCGAGGCCCAGCCGTTCCAGCAGCGCGTTCACCTCCGGCGCGGCGTCGAGGCCGGTCGGCCGGTAGCGGATCAGCGCGGGCGCTTCGTTCGTCGTGGTCGTCATGACACTCCTCGGGGGACCGCCCGGCGGCCCTCCTCATCGATCAACTCGGCGGTGAAGGCGAGGTAGTCCAGCAATTCGTCGCTCCACTCGCAGTACGTGGCGAAGTCCCGCATGTGCGTGACGACGCGGAGCACGGCGCAGCGCCCCACGGTCGCGGGGTCGTACACCGGACCTCCGCCGCCGGTGCGGTCGCGGCTGTCGCCGTCGCCGCTGCCGTCGCCGGTGCGGTCGCCGCTGTCGCCGTCGCCACTGCCGTCGCCCCTGACGTCGCCCCCCGCGCCCTCGCCGTACACGCCCAGGAACACCTGCTGGAGGACGGCCGCGGACGGCAGCCCCGCGCCCTCCTCCTCCGGGGCCCCGGCACCGTCGTGCGCGACGCGGTAGAGCGGCGACGACCACGCCAGCTCGACGAGGTCGCCGAGCATCCAGCCCAGGTCCAGCTCCCGCCGCCCGGTGCCGAGGTCCTGGCCGGTCAGCAGCGCCACCCGGCCGCGGCTCCTCGGCGGCACGAGCGCACCGGTCGAGGCCCAGCCGTGGAGCAGCACGGCCGACGCCCCGGTGCCCGTGGGCCGTTCGGCGTCGTCCGCCCAGTCGAGCAGCCGCGCCGTGCGGGCGCCGCCCCACACCTCCAGCGCATGGCGCCGGAGCCGTTCCGCGGCGGGGACGAGCGGAACCGTCCCGCCCGCCCACTCCCGCAGCCGCCGCAGGCCCGGCGGCGGGGCCGGCTCCAGGCCCTGCGGCAGGGGGAGGCCGTGCAGGGCCCGCAGGGCGCGGGCGGCGGCGGTGAGGGAGTGGGCGACGAGCCGCCCGGCCTGCGGGCGGGGGTCCCGCAGCCAGGCGGCGGCCGAGACGGAACCGGCGGCCCGGTGGAGCAGCCCGGTTCCGTGCGGCTGCCCGGTGGACAGCAGTGCGGCCCCCGCGCCGGCTTCCCGGCCGGGCACGAGCGGGGCCAGTTCGCGGGGTGCGCGCAGCGGACCGGCGTGACGGTGCCCCGGGCCGTGCCACCACAGGAAGCCGCCCTCGTCCTGGCCCTCGTACACACGGGTGACCTGGAGGCCCGTACGGTGCTCCGCCACGAGGACAGCCGCTCCGGCCAGGGGGTCCGTTTCGGCCAAGGGGTCCGTCCCGGTCACGCCGCCCGCTCCCGGTCCAGGCCCCCGGCGTCCCCGGCCGCGTCGGGGCAGCCCGGCCCCGGACCCGGACCCGGCCCGGTCCCGGTCCCAGCCCCGTCGCCGCGCGCGTCACCCGGAGCGCCGCCGCCCCCGCTCTCCTGCCGGCTCTTCTTCCGGCGCGCGACGCAGAGGTCGTACAGCTCGTTCAGCGGGGCGGAGCCACCGTCCGCCACCTCACCCGTGCGCGCGCTCCGCGCGGGGATCGTCGGCGCGAGCACCACACCGGGCCGCTCCCGCAGCACCGCCAGGTGTTCCCGGACGACCGGGCTGCCGAGCGCACCGGGCGGGAGCGACGGCGCGACGCCCACCAGCGCCCGGGTGGTGTGCAGCGCGACCATCAGCGGTGTGTCGGCGACACCGAGGGCGTACCGGCCGACGAAATTCAGTGTGGCGGGATGGACCAGAATCAGGTCCGCCCATTCCGCGAGATCGACATGCGGCACGTCGACGCCGGAGAACGCGTTCCAGTCGTCGATGAATACCTCTTTCCCGGAGAGCACGGCCACCGCGTCCCGCGAGACGAACCGGCACGCGGAACGGGTCAGTGCCACTCTCTTCTCCACCTCGGGAAAGGAATTCCCGAGCCAGTTGATCCAGAACGGCAGGAAGGCGACGCCGAGGGCTCCCGTCCCCACGACGAGAACGCGCTCGAAGTCCCGTTGCTGTTCCTCCACGACGCCTCCTGTGCGCGTTGGGGCCGGGGTCCGGCCGGAGCGTGCGCTCCGGCCGGGCCCCGCGGCTCACTCCGAAGAGAGCCTGGTCAGCACTTGTTCTCGACGGTCTTCGCGGCCAGCGAGCCGAGAGCGGCGGCGCACTGCTGCGAGGAACGCGCACTGATGATCGTGGCGCGGATCGCCCACGGGATGGTGGGGCTGAAGGCCGGCGCGGCGTCCTTGCCGTCGTGCAGGCCCAGCTCCTCGGCGGAGGTGTAGGCGGTGTAACCGTCGAACAGGTCCTGCTCGGTGACGTTCTGCATCAGTTTTCTCTCCATGAAAGGGAATTGACGACCGATCATCTCGGCGATGCCCGGCGTCCGTTGCGGACAGGAAGAACAATGGACCGCGACGCCGGGCCCGCGCCATTGACTCTTGCGGCATTGCCGCAAGCGACAGTTCCCCCGCACACGAAGGAGGGGATAGAACTACGAGGGTGAACCCACCTGACGCAGAACAGCCTCCGGCAGAGCGGCCCGCGCTGCGGGCGCTGCTCTCGTACGCGCGTCCGCACCGCGGCGTCCTCCTCACCGTTCTGGCACTGACCCTCCTGGGCAGCGCCGCCGGTCTCGCCCAGCCGCTGGTCATCCAGTCGGTCCTGGCGAAGCTCATGACGGGTGAGGGACTGCGCGACGACCTCCTCCTGCTCTTCGGCCTGCTGGTCGCCTCCATCGGGCTGACCTGGGTACAGGCCTGGCTCAGCGAACGGACCGCCGAGCGGGTCGTGCTCCAGGTCCGCCGCGGCCTCATAGCGCGCCTCATACGCCTGCGCACCGCGGAGTTGGACCGCGTCGAACCGGGTGGCCTGACGACCCGCGTCACGTCCGACAGCACGCTCGTCCAGCACGCGGCCACGGGCGGTCTCATCCAGCTCGTGGACGGATCGATCCATCTCCTGGCCACGATCGTGCTGATGGGCATCGTCAGCCTGCCGCTGCTCGGCATCACCTCCGCCGTGCTGGTGGTCGTGGGCATCGCGATGGGCGTCGTCATGCCCCGCATCAAGCGGGTGACCACCGAGGCGCAGACCTCCGTCGGCGAGATCGGCGCCGCACTCGACCGGTCGCTAGGAGCGGCCCGGACCGTGAAGGCCAACGGCGCCGAGGCGAAGGAGACCGAGCGGGCGACCGACGCCGCCGAACGCGCCTACCGGGCCGGTCTCAAGGGTGCCCGTTACCACGCGCTGATCGCCGTGCTCGCCGGGCTGATCGTCCAGGCGTCCTTCCTCGCCGTCATCGGCTTCGGCGGCGCGCTGGTCGCCATGGGCACCCTCGAACTGGCCGCGCTGATCGGCTTCCTGCTCTACCTGTTCAACCTGGGCGGCCCGGTCCTCTCGCTCGTCGGCGGGACCACGGCCCTCCAGCAGGGGCTCGGCGCCCTGGCCAGGATCGAGGAGGTACGGTCCATGGCGGCGGAGGACGACGTGGACGGTACGCCGCCGGTGCCGTCCGGCCCGCCGCCCCGGGTCACGGTCGACGGCCTGACCTTCGCCTACGAGGGGCGCACCCCCGTCCTGGACGACACCAGCTTCGTCGCACCGGCGGGGAAGGTCACCGCGATCGTCGGCCCGTCCGGCAGCGGCAAGACGACGGTGTTCTCCCTGATCCAGCGGTTCTACGACAGCGAGACCGGCCGCATCCTGCTGGACGGCACCGACATCCGCACCCTCGGCCGGGCCGAACTCCGCCGCCGCATCGCGTACGTCGAGCAGGACTCGCCGATGCTGGCCGGCACGCTCCGGGAGAACCTCCTCTACTCCGCGCCCGACGCGAGCGACGAGGCCGTCGCCGACGTGCTCCGCAGGACCCTGCTCGACGACTTCGTCTCCTCGCTCCCGGCCGGACTCGACACGGCTGTCGGCTCCCGCGGCCTGGCGCTCTCCGGCGGCGAGCGTCAACGGCTGGCTATCGCACGGGCGTTGCTGCGCCGCCCTCAGGTCCTTCTCCTGGACGAGGTCACCGCTCATCTCGACGGACTCAGCGAGACGGCGCTGCGCAGGACGGTGGAGGAGGCGGCGCGTGACTGCACGGTGCTGCTCATCGCCCACCGGCTCTCGACGGTCACCTCGGCGGACCGACTGGTCCTGTTCGAGAACGGCCGGGTCAGCGATCACGGACGGCACGAGGAGCTGCTGGAGCGCAGCGCCCTCTACCAGGACCTCACCGCGACGCAGTTGACCCCCGCCGGCTCGGCCGGACCGCACTGAGCACGAGCCTCTCGGGCCACTGCCGCGCCCTGCGAAAATTCCGTGCGCGGCTTCCGGCGGAACGAACATCCGCACGCCGAACACCTCCTCACCGAACACCCCCCTCAGCACGACCGAAGGGTTCAAGGATCCAGATGACCGACACCACTCCCCTGCCTCTGCCCGCCGCGACGGAGGACGACCACTACGGCGAGATCGCCGTCGAACTTCTCGGCGAACAGCGGGAGAAGCTCGTCGTGAGCGGCGAGCGGATTCCCACGATCACCATCGTCCGCGCGCCCGAGGCCGAGGTCGACGACCACATCGTCATCGGCACCCGGGACCCCCGGCACCTCACGATCACCGTGGACGGCGAGCCGGCGACGATCACGCCCGCCAAGGGCAGGCTGCGGAGGCAGTCCTACCGGGTCGACGTCAGCTGCGCGGGCACCCGCTTCCGGCTCGTCCCGGACTCGATCCCCGGCAGCCGGCTGACCCGGGACGGGAAGCACCTCGGGGACTTCTCGTCGGACGGCGACCGCCGGGTGATCGCCGAGTGGCGGGAGGACGCCGGGACCATCGAACCGCTCGACGCGGCCATCGGCTACGCGCTGTCCGCGGCGTTCGGCACCGGCGGCCAGCCGATGTGGATGATGCTGGTCGACGCGGTCAGCACCGCCCTGCCCGGCTGAGGACACGGCCGGCGGCCCGGCCGCTTACGGGGCCGGGCCCGGACACGGCCGGCGGACCGGCCGCTTCCGGGGCCGGGCCGTTCACGGTTTCCCGGGCCCGGCCCGTTCACGGTTTCCCGGGCCCGGCCCGGGCCGGGCCCCGGGGCGGCCCCGTTCACGGCTTCCCGGCCGACGCCGGGCACACGAGAAGTCCCCTGCGGGAAGCGATACCTCCCGCAGGGGACTTCGGCCGTCGTGCTCCGCCCGGAGGCCGGGCACCGGAGAAGGTCAGGTCACGGACGCAGCCCCCTGATGTCCTCCGCGTACAGGTTCGACACGATCGCGGCCTCGAACCTGGACTTCAGATTCAGCTTCCGCACGATGCTCGACGTGTGCGCCCGGACCGTCCGTTCCGTGATGCCGAGCCTCCGGGCGAGCCAGCGGTTCTGCTCTCCGCCGGCCAGCAGCGCGAGCACCTCGCGCTCGCGTTCCGTGAGCGTGGTGAAATCCAGTACCTGTCGGTCCATCATCGTCGTCACAGCAGCCCCCTAGTTGTGATCATCCACTGTTATCCGTCTGTTGTCCGCTGTTGTCCGTCTGCTGTCCGCTGTTCTCCATCTGCTGTCTGCTGTCCGCCCCGCGTCCGTTCCTCGACCGACCGACCGGGACTGCCTGCACCTTTACCCTTCGATTACCCTTTCCCTCATCAGTTCGACGGCTGCGTGGCATCTGACCCATGCCCCAGCCATCAGTTCGACGGGCGCCCGGCATCTGACCCATGCAGGCGCGCCGGCAGTTGTTGTGCGGCACGCGGGGGGCGGCGGCAGTGAACGACGGAAGTCTGTCGATACTCGGTATCGACGCGACGGAGGAACGCGTCTATCGGTACTTCCTGCGCAATCCAGGGACCAGCACCGAGGACATCGACATCCTCCTCCACCGCCCGCGTGAGGAGGTGGAGAAGGCCCTCGCCCGGCTCGACGAGCTGTGCCTCCTGCGGACCGACGAACACGGCGGGGCGACGGCGACCGACCCGGAGACCGCGATCGAGCGGCTCACGGAGATACGGCTGCGCGAGCTGCACGAACAGCTCCACCAGGTCACCAGGTCCCGGCATCTGGTGGCCGACCTGACGGCCGAACAACAGGCCCGCCCCCTCGCCGGACAGGGCGTGGAGCGGCTCGAAGTCCTGCGGCACATCCGCGACCGGATCGACGACCTGGCCTTCTTCGCCCGGCAGGAGATCCTCTCCGTCGAGCCGTACACCGCCCTCACCCCCGAGAACATCGCGCACGCGCGCCCGCTCGACACCCGGTGCCTGCGCCGCGGCGTGCGGATCCGCAGCGTGGTGCTGCGGGAGGCGCTCGACCACCCGCCCACCGTCGCCTACCTCCGTGAGCTCAGGGCCCAGGGCGCGTCGATCCGGGCCGCGGACGACCTGTCCGAGCGCATCCTCGTCTACGACCGCCGGACGGCCCTGGTGCCCGTGGACCCGGCCGACACGTCGAGCGGCGCACTGGTCACCCAGCAAGCCGGCCTGGTCTCCAACATCCTGGCCCTGTTCGAGAAGATCTGGACCGAGGCCACGGACCTCGCCGCCCTCATCGACACCGGCCCCGCGCCGACAGGCGTGCTCTCGGAGATGGAGCAGCGTGTCA
This sequence comes from Streptomyces sp. CNB091, assembly GCF_000377965.1. Classification (NCBI taxonomy): domain Bacteria; kingdom Bacillati; phylum Actinomycetota; class Actinomycetes; order Kitasatosporales; family Streptomycetaceae; genus Streptomyces; species Streptomyces sp. CNB091. The sequence goes on along the minus strand of NZ_KB899009.1, from coordinate 137,543 downwards.
TGGAGGAGATGTGCCGGGTCGCGAAGGACGAGACGGGCGCCCGGAACCTGGACATCTCGGTACGGACGTACCGCCGTCACGTCGCCGACGTCCTCCGCATCCTGGACGCGACCAGCCGCCCGCACGCGGCCCTGCTGGCCCGCGAGCGAGGCTGGATCTGAGGCCCGGCACACGGAAAAGTACGGGACCGTCGGTCCGGAGGCCGCTCTACAGGGCCTGCCGTCCCTCCAGCGTCCACCCCTCCAGCGTCCGGCCCCTCAACGCCTCGGCGCAGCGTTCCCGCACCTCCTGCCCCCCGCCGCCCCGGACCAGGACCGTGATCCGGTCCTCCTCGATGCGCTGGGCGCACTCCCAGTGCGCGGGCAGCATCCCGAGGAGCCGGAGCACCGCGGTCCCGGCGGGCGCGGCGTGCGCGGCGACCCGGACCACCACGACCTCGACGGGGTCGTCTACTGCCAGCCGTTGACGCACGTGGCCTTGCCCCTGCCCGGTCCGTGCGCCTTCGGCAGCGGTACGCCGCAGAGAAGCCCGGAGACCGCGGCGCTCCCGTCCGCCGCCGCTTGCGAGATCGCACCGGTCAGCGTGGCCGACCCGCCGTGCGGGGACACACCCCCCGACCCCGCACCGGCGTGGGCCGGGATCGCGGCCGCCCCGACGACCAGCCCCAGGATCATTCCCCCGGTACCGACCATCCTCCCGGTGAACGCGCAGACGCCCATGTGTTCCTCCCCGTACGTCATGTGTCCTGCCGGCTTCCCTCGCCGACGCCCATAAGCTTGCCAGTGACACGTGCCCATGACAGGGGTGATCACTGTCAACTTGCTGCATATGCCGGGCTACTTGGTGCCAACCGTATTCCGCCGGAACGCTCCGGAGGTTTTCGGCCACCTGAGCCTGCCCGGCGACCAGACGGCGCGGGGGCACACGACGACGGGGCCGGGAGAGCGTCATCCGCTCTCCCGGCCCCATGACTCACAGGGTCCGGCCGACTCACGTCAGCCGCGTCCGTCAGCCGCGTCCGTCAGCCGTGTCCGTCAGCCGTGTCCGTCAGTCCGTCGGCCGCTTCAGTCCGTCGGCCGCTTCGGCTTAGGCCGCCAGACCACCAGCGCGCTGGTCTGCTGCACGTCCTGGTACGGCACGAGGTCCCGGCGGTACGAGGCGTGCACCTGGGCCTCGCGCTGCTGGAGGGCGACCGCCGCGCCGTCGACCGCCGCCGAGAGCTCGGCGACGCGCTGCTGGAGGGCCGCGACCTGGTTCTCCAGCTCGATGATCCGCTTGATGCCCGCGAGGTTGATGCCCTCGTCCTGCGACAGCTGCTGCACGGTGCGCAGCAGCTCGATGTCGCGGGCCGAGTAGCGCCGGCCGCGCCCGGCCGTACGGTCCGGGGAGACCAGGCCGAGACGGTCGTACTGGCGCAGTGTCTGCGGGTGCAGGCCCGAGAGCTGGGCCGCGATCGAGATCACGTACACCGGTGTCTCATCGGTCAGCTGGTACGGATTGCGTCGACGGCCGTCCATCTCAAGCTCCCTTCGCAGCCTGGAACAGTTCCGCCCGCGGGTCCTCGTCCGCGGTCGCCTTCCGGTAGGCCTCCAGGGCGTCCCTGGCCTCCTGGCCCAGCTCCCTGGGGACCGCGACCTCCACGGTGACCAACAGGTCGCCGCGGGTGCCGTCCTTGCGCACCGCGCCCTTGCCCCGGGCGCGCATCGTACGCCCGTTGGGGGTGCCGGCGGGAAGCTTAAGGGTGACCGGGGGGCCGCCGAGGGTGGGGACCTTCACCTCGCCGCCGAGCGTCGCCTCCGGATAGGTGACGGGCACGGTGACCGTGAGGTTGTCGCCCTTGCGGCCGAAGACCGGGTGGGCGTCGACGTGGACGACGACGTACAGATCACCGGCCGGACCGCCGCGTTCGCCCGCGCCGCCCTTGCCGCGCAGCCGGATCCGCTGGCCGTCGGAGACGCCCGCCGGGATCCTCACCTGCATGGTGTGCGCCGACTTCGCCCGGCCGCTTCCCTTGCAGACGTCGCAGGGGTCCTGGGCGATGAGGCCCCGGCCCTTGCAGTCCACACAGGGGTCGGTGAGCGAGAAGCCGCCGCCGCTGCCGCGCGAGACCTGGCCGGTGCCGACGCAGGTCGGGCAGACCCTGGGGGTGCCGTTCTTGTCGCCGGTGCCGGAGCACGCCTTGCAGGGCGCCTGGCTGGACATCCGCAGCGGGACCGTGGCCCCGTCGACCGCCTCGGTGAAGCTGAGCGTCACCTCGGACTCGATGTCCTGGCCGCGCTTGGGCTGGACACGGGTGCCCGTGCCGCCGCGGTTGAACAGCCCGCCGAAGACGTCGCCGAGACCGCCCCCGCCGCCGAAGCCGCCGCCCGCGCCGCCCTGTCCGCCGCCGCCCGGGGCGCCGCCTCCGAAGAGGTCGCCCAGGTCGAAGTTGAAGTTGCCGCCGGCACCACCGGGGCCGGGGCGGAAGCCGCCGTTGCCGAAGAGGGCGCGCGCCTCGTCGTACTCCTTGCGCTTCTTGGGGTCACCGAGGACGTCGTTCGCCTCGGAGATCTCCTTGAACCGCTCCTCCGCCTTGGCGTCGCTCTTGTTGGCGTCCGGGTGGAACTCGCGGGCGAGCTTCCGGTACGCCTTCTTGACCTCGGCGTCGGTGGCGTCCTTGGGGACGCCGAGGACCTTGTAGTAGTCCTTCTCGACGAAGTCCTTCGTGCTCATCGACGTCCCTCCTTCCGGACGATCGGCCGAGCGGCCGGCCCGTGGGCCGGCCGCCGGGCCGGTCGGTGGGCACCGTGGTGGTCAGACGCGTTGCCGTCAGACCTCCTCGGTGCCACCGCTCTCCTCGTCGTCTGTCTTCTCTTCCTTGGCCGCGGCGGGCGTGGCGCCCGGCTGCGGCTCGGCGACGGCCACCCGCGCGGGGCGGATGGTGCGCTCGCCGATGCGATACCCCGGCTGCAGGATCGCCACGCAGGTCGTCTCGGTGACGTCCGGCGCGTAGCTGTGCATCAGGGCCTCGTGGATCGTCGGGTCGAAGGGCTCGCCCTCCTTGCCGAACTGCTGAAGGCCCAGCTTCGCGACGGTGGTCTCCAGCGATTCGGCCACCGACTTGAAGCCGCCGACGAGCTCGCCGTGTTCCCGCGCGCGGCCGACGTCGTCGAGGACGGGCAGGAGCTCGGACAGGAGGTTCGCGACAGCGATCTCCTTGACCGTGACCCGGTCCCGCTCGACGCGGCGGCGGTAGTTCTGGTACTCGGCCTGGAGCCGCTGGAGGTCCGCGGTGCGCTCACCGAGCGCGGTGCGTGCCTGGTCCAGCTCTGCGGTCAGACCGACGGTCGGGTCGAGGTCCCCGGCCGGGGCTGCCGCCTCCTCCTCGGAGGAGGCGGCAGCCTTCGGCTCGGCGTCATCAGGGGTGGCGCCGGAGGGGACGTCGGGCTTCTCCTCGAAGCCCGGGGTCTCCTCGGTCACGCCGCACCGCCCTTGGTGTCCTTCTCGTCGTCCACGATCTCGGCGTCGACGACATCGTCGTCGGCCTTGGCCTGACCGTCGCCCGGGGCGTCGGCGCCCGGGGTCGCGCCCTCGGCCTGCGCGTTGGCGTACATCGCCTGGCCCAGCTTCTGGGAGACGGCCGCGACCTTCTCGGTGGCCGTGCGGATCTCGGCGGAGTCCTCGCCCTTGAGCTTCTCCTTCAGCTCGCCGACGGCGGTCTCCACCTCCGTCTTCACGTCAGCCGGGACCTTGTCCTCATTGTCCTTGAGGAACTTCTCCGTCTGGTAGACGAGCTGCTCGCCCTGGTTGCGCGACTCGGCGGCCTCGCGGCGGGCGTGGTCCTCCTCCGCGTACTTCTCGGCCTCTTCGCGCATCCGGTTGACCTCGTCCTTCGGCAGCGAGGAGCCGCCGGTGACGGTCATCTTCTGCTCCTTGCCGGTGCCGAGGTCCTTGGCGGCGACGTGCATGATGCCGTTGGCGTCGATGTCGAAGGCGACCTCGATCTGCGGGACGCCGCGCGGGGCCGGCGGCAGACCGGTCAGCTCGAACATCCCGAGCTTCTTGTTGTACGCCGCGATCTCGCGCTCGCCCTGGTAGACCTGGATCTGCACGGACGGCTGGTTGTCCTCGGCCGTCGTGAAGATCTCGGAACGCTTGGTCGGGATCGTGGTGTTGCGCTCGATGAGCTTGGTCATGATCCCTCCCTTGGTCTCGATGCCGAGGGAGAGCGGGGTGACGTCGAGGAGCAGGACGTCCTTGACCTCGCCCTTGAGGACACCGGCCTGGAGCGAGGCGCCGATGGCGACGACCTCGTCCGGGTTCACACCCTTGTTGGCGTCCTGGCCGCCGGTCAGCTCCTTGACGAGCTCGGCGACGGCGGGCATACGGGTGGAGCCACCGACGAGAACGACGTGGTCGATCTCGGAGAGCTGGATGCCCGCGTCCTTGATGACGTTGTGGAACGGGGTCTTGCAGCGGTCCAGGAGATCCGAGGTCAGCTGCTGGAACTGCGAGCGCGTGAGCTTCTCGTCCAGGTGCAGCGGGCCCTCGGCGGAGGCCGTGATGTAGGGCAGGTTGATCGTGGTCTCGGTCGAGGACGAGAGCTCGATCTTCGCCTTCTCCGCGGCCTCGCGGAGACGCTGGAGAGCCATCTTGTCCTTGGACAGGTCCACGCCGTGCCCGTTGGCGAACTGCTTCACCAGGTAGTCGACGACGCGCTGGTCCCAGTCGTCACCACCGAGGTGGTTGTCACCGTTGGTGGCCTTCACCTCGACGACGCCGTCGCCGATCTCCAGGAGGGACACGTCGAAGGTGCCGCCACCGAGGTCGAAGACGAGGATCGTCTGGTCGTCCTTGTCGAGGCCGTACGCCAGCGCGGCGGCGGTCGGCTCGTTGACGATGCGCAGGACGTTCAGGCCCGCGATCTCGCCGGCCTCCTTCGTCGCCTGACGCTCGGAGTCGTTGAAGTACGCCGGGACGGTGATGACCGCGTCGGTCACCTTCTCGCCCAGGTAGGACTCGGCGTCGCGCTTCAGCTTCTGCAGGATGAAGGCGCTCATCTGCTGCGGGTTGAAGCTCTTGCCGTCCAGGTCGATCTTCCAGTCAGTGCCCATGTGGCGCTTGACGGAGCGGATGGTCCTGTCGACGTTGGTGACCGCCTGGCGCTTCGCGACCTCGCCGACGAGCACCTCGCCGTTCTTGGCGAAGGCGACGACGGACGGCGTGGTCCTGGCGCCTTCGGCGTTGGTGATGACGGTGGGCTCGCCGCCTTCGAGAACGCTGACGACGGAGTTAGTCGTGCCCAGGTCGATGCCGACCGCACGTGCCATTTCAATTCCTCCAACTGACTACTTGAGTGGATCTGACTCAAGAATGCATGACGCCCACGCCGGAGTCAACAGACCTGAGTCTCTTACGCTCAACTTAAGTGCTCACATAGAGCACACCCAGGGCACGTCCGCCCTCCGCCCGCCCCCTCAGCCACCCCACGACCGCACCCGCGCACGCCACACCCCGCGCGCACCACCCGCCCCACCGTCTCACCGTGGGATCGTTCTGTCACAAATTGCCGTGAGACGGATGCAAACGTCACCAACCGGCAGATTTCACCGTGGATCGTCACACCATCGAACCTCGAACCCCGGGCGGGCGCGATGCAGAACGCGAGGAAGCCGCGCGTACGGCGGAAGAACCAGAGAAGCCAGAGAAGCGAGAAGAGCCAGCAGAGCCGGAGCCGGAAGAGCCAGCAAGGCAACCAGGCCCAGCAGGTCGAGCAGACCCGGCAGGCCGAGCAGGACCAGCAGGCCCGGCAGGCCGAGCAGGACCAGCAGGTCGAGCAACGGCGACAGCCGCTCCCCCTCCCCACCCAGCCCCACGCGCCCCCACACCCGCGCCCGTCCCCGCACCGGCCAGTGACGGGGACGGCCAGGGGCCAGTTCCCCTCGCCCCCCGTGGCGCATCTGGCCGGCCTCGCCGACCGGGCCGGGCGGCTCGCGGACCGCTTCCTCCCGCGCACACCCGCCGAACGCGTCCTGGACCTGACCCTCGGCACCGCCCTGCTGGTCCTGACCGCCCCCGCCGTCGCCGTGGCGGCCCTCGCCCTGAGCGTGCGGCGCGCCCCGGGCGGCGCCTGGGACCGCCGGCCCCGGACCGGCCTGGGCGGCCGGGTCTTCGAGCTGCGGACCCTGCGCACCCGGAGGCTCCGGCTGGACCTGCTCTCCCGCCTGCCCCACGTCGTACGCGGCGACCTCTCCCTGGTCGGCCCCGCACCACTGGCCCCGGGCGACCCACGGGCCACCAGATCCGGCGCCCGGCAGTGGCGACAGGAGCTGCGACCGGGACTGACCGGTCTCGCGCAGGTGCGCGCCCGCTCCGGCATGCCGTGGGACGACCCCGCTCTGCTGGACCAGCACTACGCAGAGCACCATGGAGTGGTGCTCGACCTGGCGATCCTCGCCGAAGCCGCACGCGGACCCCTGCGGACGCGGCTCCGGAAGGCCCGTCGGACCAAGGCACACCTGAGCGACGCAGATCACCGACGACCCGGCTACAGCACGGTGGAATAAGTGGATAGTGTCAGCACAGACTAATTAAGTTACTGCTTAGTAGTAGTGGGCAGTAGTAACTGGACCCCGCTCTCGCAGGCCCGAGGAGCCCCGAAATGCAACTCGCCGCGATCATTGTGTCGCTGGTGCTGACGGTCGTCGGCGTTGCGCTCATCACCCGAGCCGTCGCGCAGATCTACCGCTTCGTCCGTCTCGGACAGCCGGTACCCGCAGGCAGCCGCACCGACGACCCCAAGCAGCGGACGATCACCCTGGTCAAGGAGTTCCTCGGCCACACCCGGATGAACCGGTGGGGAATCGTCGGCTTCGCCCACTGGTTCGTCGCCATCGGCTTCCTGACGCTGCCGCCGACGCTGCTCCAGGCGTACGGACAGCTCTTCCAGGCGGACTGGGTGCTGCCGATCATCGGCGGCTGGCTGCCGTTCGAGATGTACATCGAGTTCATCGGCCTGATGACGGTCGTCGGCATCGTGGCCCTGATGGCGATCCGGCTGCTGAACCTGCCCTCCCGGGCCGGCCGCAAGTCGCGCTTCGCGGGCTCGAAGGCCTGGCAGGCGTACTTCGTCGAGTACATCATCCTGATCATCGGCCTCGCGATCCTGGTGCTGCGCGGCCTAGAGGGCGCGATCCACCACGTCGAGAGCTACGACGCCGCGTACTTCGTGTCGTACCCGCTGGTCCTCGCCTTCGAGGGGCTGAGCCTCGGCACGCTCCAGACGCTCATCTACTTCACCGCGATGATCAAGATCGGCACCTCGCTGATCTGGATGATCACGGTCTCGCTCAACACCAACATGGGTGTCGCCTGGCACCGCTTCCTCGGCTTCCCGAACATCTGGTTCAAGCGGAACGCCGACGGCGACGTCGCGCTCGGCGCGCTCCAGCCGATGACGTCGGGCGGCAAGGAGATCGACTGGGAGGACCCGGCCGAGGACGCGGTCTTCGGCGTCTCCCAGGTCGAGCAGTTCTCCTGGAAGGGCATCCTCGACTTCTCCACCTGCACCGAGTGCGGCCGCTGCCAGTCCCAGTGCCCCGCGTGGAACACCGGCAAGCCCCTCTCCCCCAAGCTCCTGATCATGTCGCTGCGCGACCACGCGCACGCCAAGGCCCCCTACCTCCTGGCCGGCGGCGGCAAGGACATGGAGGGCAACGAGAAGGCCACCGAGGAGCAGCTCAAGGACGTTCCCGCCGCCGCCCTCGCCGAGGCCGAGCGCCCCCTCATCGGCACCGCCGAGGAGAACGGCGTCATCGACCCGGACGTCCTGTGGTCCTGCACCACCTGCGGCGCCTGCGTCGAGCAGTGCCCGGTCGACATCGAGCACATCGACCACATCGTCGACATGCGCCGCTACCAGGTGATGATCGAGTCCGCGTTCCCGTCCGAGGCGGGCACGATGCTCAAGAACCTGGAGAAGAAGGGCAACCCCTGGGGGCTGGCCAAGAAGGCGCGCGTCGAGTGGACCAAGGAGGTCGACTTCGAGGTCCCGATCGTCGGGAAGGACGTCGAGGACCTCACCGAGGTCGACTACCTGTACTGGGTCGGCTGCGCGGGCGCCCTGGAGGACCGGGCCAAGAAGACGACGAAGGCCTTCGCGGAGCTGCTGCACATCGCGGGCGTCAAGTTCGCGATCATGGGCGGCGACGAGAAGTGCACCGGTGACTCCGCCCGCCGCCTGGGCAACGAGCCGCTGTTCCAGCAGCTCGGCCAGGAGAACGTGGCCATGCTGAACATGGCGTTTGGCGAGGACTCCGCCGAAGGCGAGGAAGGTGACACGACGACGAAGAAGCCCAAGTCGTCGAAGAAGATCGTCGCGACCTGCCCGCACTGCTTCAACACGATCGCGAACGAGTACCCGCAGCTCGGCGGCGAGTACGAGGTCATCCACCACACGCAGCTGCTCCAGCACCTCATCGACGAGGGCAAGCTGATCCCGGTGACCCCCGTCGAGGGCCTGATCACGTACCACGACCCGTGCTACCTGGGCCGTCACAACAAGATCTACACCCCGCCGCGCGAGATCATCGCGAAGGTCCCGGGGCTGCGGAACGAGGAGATGCACCGCCACAAGGAGCGCGGCTTCTGCTGCGGCGCCGGTGGCGCCAGGATGTGGATGGAGGAGCGGATCGGCAAGCGCGTCAACAACGAGCGCGTCGAGGAAGCCCTCGCCCTCAACCCGGACATCGTCTCCACCGCCTGCCCGTTCTGCCTCGTCATGCTGACCGACTCGGTCAACGGCAAGAAGAACGACGGCCAGGCCAAGGAGTCCATCCAGGTCGTGGACGTCTCGCAGCTCCTCCTGGAGTCCGTGAAGACCCCGGCCGATCCGGCCGGCGAGTCGGAGCAGGTGGACGCGCCGGAGCCCGAACCTGCACAGTGACGTAACGCGTCGACGCGATGAGCGGCCGGACCTGCCTCGGGGGCAGGACCGGCCGCTTCTTCGTGGGGCACGGCGGCCCCGCCCGCCGGACGTGACGACCGCCGCAGGCGAACTGTGAACTCGGACATGTACGCGACGACGTATCCGGAGCATCATGTGCCCCGGAGCCGCCCGGTAACGGATCGGGGACCGCGCGCCGGCCGAAGACGGACAGCGAACACCGAAGACGGACAACGAACGCCCAAGGCGGACAGCGGACAGCGGCAGCGGACAGCGGCGGCGGGCAGCAGCACACGACGGACAACGAACACCGAACGAGCGACGAACGAGGCCCCGTGCGCCCACGCATCACGCACCCGAAGCCAGCGGTCACCACCAGGGCGACGGCCGCCCTCGCCGCGGGCTGCGCCGGTCTGCTGCTCGCCCTCACCGGCTGCGGGAGCCCTTCGGCCGCCGACGCACCCCCGTCCGCCGGCACCGGGGCCAAGAACGGCGACACCCCGCCGAAGGCACAGTCCAGGACCAGGGCGGGCACGGCGCGCATCCCCGTACCGCACGGCACCGGCAGCCGAGTCCCGTACGACTTCAACGGCGACGGCCACCGCGACCTGGTCATCGACGACCTGGTGAAGGCCCCCGAGGACAGCCACGGCGACGACGCGGGCATCGGCGTCGTCTACGGCTCCGCCGACCGCCCCCTGGACCCGGCCGCCCGGCAACTGCTGAGCGCCCGGGCGAACGCGGCGAAGTCCGGCGACACCCTGCCCGCCGCGTTCGACGCCGAGTCGGCCTGCGACCTGGACCGGGACGGCTACACCGACCTGATCGTCTCCACCGACCCCCCGTACAACGGCATCGGCGCCCCGCCCGTCCCCCTCCAGATCCTCTTCGGCTCCCCGCAGGGCCTGACGGGCAAGGCGGTCACGGTACGCATCCCGCAGCAGGCTCGGTCCGGCGACCAGTGGCCCGAGCAGCCGGTCTGCGGCGACTTCGACGGCGACGGCAAGGCCGACCTCGCGGTCACCGCCGGCGCCGGCCAGGTCACCTTCCTGCACGGCCCCTTCACCCGCACCGGGGCCCCGCGCAGCGCGGAACTGCTCCCCGACGGCGGCCCGTACCTCTACGCCCCCGAGCCCAGGCCCGACACCGACGGGGACGGCTACGACGACCTCGTCGCCGCCGCCCGCCCGCACGCCCCCGGCCAGGCGGCCAGGGGCACCCTGCTGCTCGGCTCCGCGAAGGGCCCGGCCCGGCCGGGCGGCGCCTACGCGTTCCGGGCGGAGGAACTCCCCGGCGCGCCGCTGAACGCGACGGGCACCACCCGCACCACCCTCCTGGACCACGGCGACTACAACGCCGACAAGAAGCAGGACACGGTGGTGCGGACGTACCGGGGCGAGCACCAGGACCTGATCGCCCTCTACCCGGCGGGTAACACGGACAGGCCGGTCCTCACCTTCTCCACGGCGCTGTTCCTCCCCTGAACTCCCCCTGAGCTCCCCCTCCCCGGGCCCGGGGTACGGCCCCCAGGGGCCCCTAGGGGATGTCACAGCTCGGCCGCAAAGGCGGACGTGTTCCCCCGGCCCCCACCCCCCGCCCCCGGGGACCAGGTACGTTCGACGGGTGGCTGGATTCAGGATCGGACGCGGCCGGGACAACCGCACCCCGCAACAACCGCAGCAGCAGCGGCAGCAGCCGTACGGAGGGCAGGCACCACAGCCGCCGTACGGTGCTCAGCCGTGGCCGACGGCAGGAGCCCCCGGCAACGGCGGAGCGCCACCGCCGTACGGCCCGCCGCAAGGCGCCCCGTACAACGCGGCCGGCGGCTACGCGGGCCCCGGGCCGGGCGGACACGGCGGACAGGCCGGACACGGCCGGGGCCCCCACGGCCACGGCGGACACGGCGAGCCGGAGTACTTCGGCGACCCGTACGCGGACCCCGCGCCCCATGACCCGTACGCCAACAACCCGGGTCACACGCAGGCGTTCCGCGTCGACGAGGACCCGTACAACGGCGGCAACACCTACCAGGCCGGCTCCGCCCCCGTCCCGCCGCCGGGCCCGCGCCTGCGCTGGAAGGAACTGCTGACCGGCATCGTGGCGCGCCCGGGGCCGACGTTCTGGCAGATGCGGGACTACCCGGTCTGGGGCCCGGCGCTGGTCGTCACGTTCGTCTACGGCCTGCTGGCGCTGTTCGGCTTCGACCAGGCGCGCGAAGAAGCGATCAACGCGACGATCTCGACGGCCATCCCGTACGTCCTGTTCACCGGCGTCGGCTTCGTCATCGGCGGCCTGGTCCTCGGCGCGGTGACCCACACCCTGGCCCGCCAGCTCGGCGGCACGGGCTCGTGGCAGCCGACGGTGGGCCTGTCGATGCTGATCATGTCGATGACCGACGCCCCGCGCCTCATCTTCGCCCTCTTCCTGGGCGGCGAGAACTCCCTGGTCCAGATCGTGGGCTGGCTGACCTGGCTGGCGGCCGGGGCGCTGTTCACGTCGATGGTCAGCAAGTCGCACGACCTGCCGTGGCCGAAGGCGCTGGGGGCATCGGCGATCCAGCTGATCGCGCTGCTGTCGATCATCAAGCTGGGCACGATCTAGTAGGCCTCGTCACGCACGAGAAGGCCCCCGGAGCGGCGCAGGACGCACACGCACTCGGGGGCCTTCTCCGTAAACGGATACACAGGCCTGTATGACCACCGGCCCACCTACCCACCGGCCCACCGGGGGGACCCTAGGGGGGCCTACGCGTCGAGAACCTGCCCGTCCCGCCGCACGACGGGCTTCTCCACGCTCCAGGGGAAGTTGATCCACTGATCGGTCTTCTTCCACACGTACTCGCACTTCACGAGGGAGTGGGACTTCTCGTAGATGACGGCGCTGCGCACCTCGGCGACATGGTCGACGCAGAAGTCATGGACGAGCTTGAGCGTCTTGCCCGTATCGGCGACATCATCCGCGATCAGGACCTTCTTCTTCGAGAAGTCGATCGCGTTGGGCACGGGCGCCAGCATGACGGGCATGTCCAGAGTGGTGCCCACCCCCGTGTAGAACTCGACGTTGACCAGATGGATGTTCTTGCAGTCGAGCGCGTAGGCGAGCCCACCGGCGACGAAGACGCCGCCCCGAGCGATGCTGAGGACGACGTCGGGCTCGTACCCGTCGTCGGCGACGGCCTGCGCCAACTCGCGCACGGCGCGCCCGAAGCCCTCGTAGGTCAGGTTCTCCCGCACATCACTAGCCATGGTTGATCACACCTGGGTCCGATGGAAGTTCTGGAACGACCGCGAGGCCGTCGGCCCCCGCTGCCCCTGGTACCGCGACTCGTACCGCTCGGAGCCGTACGGGAACTCGGAGGACGAGGTCAGCTTGAACAGGCAGAGCTGCCCGATCTTCATGCCCGGCCAGAGCTTTATCGGCAGGGTCGCGAGATTCGACAGCTCCAGGGTCACGTGCCCGGAGAACCCGGGGTCGATGAACCCGGCCGTCGAGTGCGTCACCAGCCCGAGCCGCCCGAGCGAACTCTTGCCCTCCAGCCGCGAGGCCAGATCGTCGGGGAGCGAGATCACCTCGTACGTGGACGCCAGCACGAACTCCCCGGGGTGCAGGATGAACGCCTCGTCGCCCTCCGGCTCGACCGTACGGGTCAGATCGGGCTGCTCGACGGCCGGATCGATGTGCGGGTACCGGTGGTTCTCGAACACCCGGAAGTAGCGGTCCAGCCGCACGTCGATGCTCGACGGCTGCACCATCGAAGGGTCGTACGGATCAATACGGACTCGGCCGGTGTCGATCTCGGCCCGGATGTCCTTGTCTGAGAGAAGCACGTCCCGAGGATACGCAGAACGCGCGAGCCCGCCCCAACCGGACCACCCGCGCGCCTGCAGAACACCACCGCCCCGCTACCTACGCGCCCCCGCGCGCCCGCCGCCACAGCTGCCGACCACGACACACGTGCCCACAACGGCTACCGCCACCACTTCCCGAGCCGGCTGTCCCGCGACTACTGCCACCGCCACGTGCTACCCGCCACGACCTACCGCCGCTTACTCCCCCGCTGTCACTACCGTTACTGAACCCCTGCGCCCTACCACTTCTCCAACGCCACCGGCACGGCCTGCCGCAACCGGGCACACCGAGGACAGCGGATCAACCGCCCGGGCCCGATCCGGCCGGCCCCGAGCTGCTGCAGCGGGAACGACGAGGTAGTGAAAACATGCCCTTCGGCACAGCGGACGACGGTGCGCTCCATCGGATCCATCAAGTCCCTTCCCCAACCACATATGGACGAGAAAGCCACATTAGGGGATGAACGGGACGCCACTCCACACGGCACTCCGACCACCCACGCTACGCCCCCAACTCCCGCCCATCACACCCGCGTCCACACTCCCTCCCCCACCGGACACACAACATGGAGGCCCCACGGCTCATCCGCCGAGGGCCTGGCATGGGGTAGAGTGTGGAACGATGCAGCGCCGGTGATCGGCACGCTTCGCGGGTGTAGTTTAATGGTAGAACATGAGCTTCCCAAGCTCAGAGCGCGAGTTCGATTCTCGTCACCCGCTCCACGACTAAGGCCCAGGTCATCGACCCGGGCCTTGTTTGTTGTCTGGACCGGCCTAGGTGTCGCGTGCCCCTTCCGTGCCCGATCGCTGCTTGGTCTGCTCCTCCTGTGCCCGTGGCTTCGCCGGAGCCTGCGGCGTCGACCAAGCGACGCTCCCAGCCTGGAGGAATCGACTGCTTCTTCCCGACCGGAGCTGGGAGAGGGCATGCGCGACCGGCAAGTCGTACTGGTCCTTGTCCTGCTCCCAGAAAGCGAGCACCCGAGCCGTGGCTTCGGCCATGTCCGTGGGCAGGTCAGCCGCGCGGAGAGTATCGGCGACCTCTTCCATCTCGGGCGCCCAGCGCCAGGCTCGGGCTGCCACGCTCGGTAGATACTCCGGATCGGAGAGGATCGCGGAGATCATGACCTCGGCTTCGGCTGTGAGCTGATCACCGACTCCATGGGCGTCGGCGAGCGCGTGAGCGACGCCGGCGAGGGTGCGGGCGGCCTTCTGGTAGCTGGAGAAGGCCATCTTCAGAGCGGAAGCGGAACCGACTGTGTCCCCGACGCGGCATACGTGCAGCGCAGAGTCCGTGAACAGCGACGCCACCAGCTCGACGGCAGAGCCGACCCCTGCGAGATAGAGCCGTGTGGCACGCCCCTCGCCTGGCGGCTGACCGAATACGGCACCGTCGACGACTGCGGAGCCGGGGCGGATCTCGTCAGCGATGCGCCGTACGCGTTGAGGGCTGATGGCGTTGACATCGGCATACACCCCCGCGAAGCCGTGCGCGGCCACCGCCGCCGCAACGTCCTCCGCCGCCTGTGGTGGGCAGACTGAAAGAACGACCGCGCTTCGGGACAGAGCTTCCGCGAGCGAGTCGTACGCCGTGGCACCGGCTTCCCTCCCACGGAGCAAGGTGTTCTCACTGCGGCCCTTGGTCACCGACAGCGCCTCATGGCCGCCGGCGACGAGCTCGGCGGTGATCGCCGCGCCCATGGTTCCAGGGTGGAGGACGGTCACGGTGATCACTGGCTGCCTCCGGCGGTGTGCGACGTGGAGTGTTCCTCATCTCCATGATCCGCTGTCGCTCGGCACCGGCGGCTTCAGGATCAATGCCTGGTGGCAGTCCGGGCACTGATGGCGGACAGAAGTGTCTCCGGTCTCGGACTCGCCGTTCAGGACGGGACAGCGGTACACGGGCCGCGGCCCCGACTGTCCTTGCAGCTCGTCTCACGCTGAAGCCGCGTCATGGGTACCGTGCAGGAGACGAACTCTGTACGGACAGACCGGCGGTCGCGCCGGATCGTCCGGCGGCCGGGAGGTGTCCTGATGCTGGAGGAAGCCGAGGAGATCGGCAAGCGCGCTCGCAGGGCGAGGCTGCGACTGGGCATGCCGCAGGCCGACCTGGCGACGTCCCTCGGGAAGTCGCAGGGCTGGGTGTCGAAGATGGAGCGTGGCCTGATCGAGCTGGACCGGGTCGGCCTGCTCAACCAGGTCGCCGCAGAGCTGCACGTCCATCCGAACGACCTGATCGGACGCCCTTACAGCAGTTCCCCCGACGACAGCCAGTGGCAGATCGCCGCCTCGTCGATCCTGCGCGAGCTGCGTCGCTACGACCTCGTTCCCGTCTTCGACGGGGATCCCCGACCGGCCTCACAGCTATGGCGTGAGGTGACCCGGCTGCACCGCCTGCGGGACACCGCCTCCAACGTCGCGATTCTCCGAGTTCTCCCGGACCTGTTCCGGGAAGCGCGCGCCCTGGCGGAGGACTCGGACGGGCACGAGCGGGAAGAGGCGTACGCCGTCTACGCCGTGTGCTGCAAGTTCGCGCACACCGCCGCGCACGCCCTCGGGCACCCGGAGCTGGTGGCCATGGCATGCGAGCGGGCGGCGTGGTCTGCCAGGTTGTCGGGAGATCCGGTGCTGCCTGCCGTCGCCGACTGGATGCGCGTCTGGGACATGTGGGCGACCGCTGACTGGACCGACGCTCTGACCCTCTCGGACAAGGCGATCGCCTCGGTGCAACAGCCGTACGAACATGGTGATCCGCTGGCCGTGCGGGCTTGGGGCACGCTTCAGCTTCGGGCGGCCATTTCCGCCGCTCGGGCCAACCGTCCATCGGAAGCGGAGGACCGGATCGGACACGCGAAGGACGCGGCGGAACGCATGGACGCGTACGTCGGCGCACCAGTGTACGACCGGCATTCGCTGACGTTCTCCGCCGGAAACGTGCAGATCCACGCGATCAGCGTGGCCCTGGAAATGGGCAAGCAGGGCAAAGCTCTGGAGATAAACCGCCGCACTAGCCCGAGCTTGATCGGTTCACTGCCCAACTCCCGTCAGGGACACCACCACATGGACGTGGCGCGGGCCTGGCTGTGGGACGGGAACCGGGCAAAGGCCCTGGCCGAGCTGGAGGCGGCTGAACGGATCGCGCCGCAGCTCGTACGTAACCACCCCATCGCCCGTTCAACGCTCCGCAGCATCGTCTACGCCGAACGAGCAGCCACAAGGGAAAAGCTGCGGCACATGTCCGACCGCTTTCACCTGGACGGATAGGGGTCGTATTCCTCCGGCTCATATTCGAGGCTCGTCCTGTCCCTAACTTCGGGGCATGACGCGACGACGTTCTTCTCATCTTCCTTCGCAGGGAACCGAGTTAGGTACGGCAGCACCCTTCCGCCCACTGCTCGGCGACCTCGCCACGGACAACGCTCGCGATGGCCGTGTGGGTGTCGTAGTCGCTCTCCCTGGTGAGGGCTCTGCTACGACGTACCACCTGCGTCCGCCCGGGGGCGGGGCCCCGTGGTCCGCGCCCGCCGACGGGACGACGCTCAGGCCCGTGCCGGTGAGGGCCACCCACGC
This sequence comes from Streptomyces sp. CNB091, assembly GCF_000377965.1. Classification (NCBI taxonomy): domain Bacteria; kingdom Bacillati; phylum Actinomycetota; class Actinomycetes; order Kitasatosporales; family Streptomycetaceae; genus Streptomyces; species Streptomyces sp. CNB091. The sequence goes on along the minus strand of NZ_KB899009.1, from coordinate 121,205 downwards.
CACGCTCTCGGCCGGACGAGACGCGGTCTACGACCCGCGGGCCCGGCAGGGATCGGTTCCCATCGAGTTCCACTTGGATGACGGCTCGACCCTCGATGGCGCGCTCATCCTCACCTCTGTCGAGCTGGAGTGGCTGCACCAGCAGACCAGCCGCCTCGTCGACGCACACGGACGGGCCCTCGGCGGCACCCCGTGACCGGGCCTCGGCGACGCCACGCCCGAAAAGCCGCGCCGCGCTCCGTACGCCCCGAAGGCGGAGGCATCGCGCTCACGCTTCTGGCGGTCGCCGGCCTGGTGGGCCCGGCCTGGGCACTGCGTGACCAGGCCGTCCCGCTCCTCAACGGCCTCGGTCACCAGCCCGCCGCAGTCTCAACGGACGCGAGCCCGCCCTCCGACCGCTGACTCCGCTCCGCTGTCCGGGTCGTTCACCCCCCCACCTTCCCGGCCAACGGAGCCTGCGCCATGCACCCGGAGCATCCAGGCGTGATTCTCCAGGGAGAGATCATGGACATCCCGTACATCGTCATCGACCAGCTCACCCCCGACCAACAGCAGGTCTGGAAGACCTACTTCGGCGACGCCGACCGACCCCGCTACATCGAGGAAGGTATCTGGCGCCGTACGCAGGAGAAGGCCACGGCTGACCAGAGCGGCTGGACGGCCGCCGACGACGCCCGGCGGCGGATCATCCACTACCGCTACCGGTACGGCCTGGTCCCCACCACCGCCGCGCCGGCCATCGGCCTGACCGACCTGTACCTCTACCACTCCGCTACCGCTCCCGCGTCCGAGATCGACGCGCACCACGACGCCCTGTGGGACTCGCTGGCCACCGGCGGCTGGAAGGAGGCTCCCGGTGGATTCTTATGGACACGTCGGGATCTGAAGTGCCGGATCACCGAGCACGACATCCACCCCCAGGACGCGGCAGTGGGGCGTACCCTCCCCGTCGGCTACCGGAGCCTGGACGTGCAGATCGCCTCGGTGTCCTACGCGCCGCCGCCCGCTGTCCGACAGCTGCCGTGGAACGTCCTATCCACCGGGATCAGGTGCAAGGACCGCCCTGGTATGCCGACCCGCGTCCCGGACCTGTCCGTCCTCGCGGACCTGCTGCCGTTCCAGGTGGAGATCGGATGCGGTACGTCGGTGGAGGCGGGCATCCCGCCCCTGCACCGGCTCCACGAGATCTACCGGGTCACCGACCGCCAAGGCCACGAGCCTCGGGAACACCGCTTCACCCTCTCTCCGACAGCGGACACGCTCCTCCACGAGGTACTAACGGAACCGGAGAAAAAGACGGCGGAATTCGTGGAGATGTTCCGCGCCTGCTTCCTGGCTGAACCGACCCCGGCCATGTGGGCGCTGAAGGAACTGAAGGACGCCGGTCACCTCGTCGGCCCGGTCATCACCAACAACTTCGACGTGCTCGCGGCGCGCGCCGGGCTCGACGAGTGCTTCATGCGCCGCTACGACCAGGCCGTGCCCGACGTCGAGTGGGTCGACGGCGCCAAGGCCCTCCTCGTCGTCGGCCTGCACGCCGACCGCCGCAAGGTCCAGGCCCGCGCCCGCGCGCGCGGCATGCAGGTCATCTACCTGGACCCGGAGGGCTTCTGGCACGACGGCCAGTTCATGCCGTACCCGCTGGAAGGCCCCCAGGACGGCGACATGGTGTGCCGGGCGACCGCCGCCGAGTCACTGCCCGCCCTCGTCAATCTGCTGAAACAGCGCGCCGGTTGATCCACCTGCACGAAGAGGGCCGCGCCGGGTGTTGGCGCTAGCGTGACGCACCCGGCCGGCCCGGACTCCCCTGGGCGGGCGAGAGGCAAGGAAAGGAGCGTCGACCCATGCGCGTATCCGTCATCGGCTGTGGTCACCTGGGCATCCCCCACGCCGCTGCCATGGCCGAGATCGGCCACGAGGTCATCGGCGTGGACCTGGACCAGGCGAAGATCGACCGCCTCAACACCGGCGAGTGCCCCATCTACGAGGACGGCCTGCCCGAATTCCTCAGCACCCACACCGCCACTGGACGCCTGCGGTTCACCACCAGCCTCGCAGAGGCGGCCGAGTTCGCCGACATCCACTTCCTCGCCGTGGGCACGCCCATCGACGCGGACGGACGGAGCTACGACACCGGGCAGGTCTTCGGCGCAGCCCGCGCCCTTGCCCCGCACCTGACCCGCCCCACGCTCGTCATCGGCAAGTCCACGGTCACCGTTGGCACCTCCCGCGACCTCGGTGCTCTGCTCGCCCGCCTCTCCCCGGCCGGTGAGGACGTGGAGGTCGTCTGGAACCCCGAGTTCCTGCGCGAGGGCCACGCCATCGACGACACCCTGCGCCCCGACCGCATCGTCGTGGGCGTGCCCTCGGCCCGCGCTGAGGACGCGGTACGCCAGGTCTACGCACCACTTCTCGCGAACGGCATCCCGCTGTTCGTGACCGATCCCGCCACGGCCGAACTCATCAAGGGCGCCGCCAACGCCTACCTCGGCATGAAGATCTCCTTCATCAACGGCGTCGCCGACATGTGCACCGCCGCCGGAGCCGACGTCCAGCAGCTCACCGAGGCCATCGGCCTGGACCCCCGCATCGGCCGCGGCGGCCTGAACGCCGGCCCCGGCTACGGCGGCGGCTGCCTCCCGAAGGACGTCCGCGCCTTCACCGCCTCCGCCCGCACCCTCGGCGCCACCGAGGCCGCGACCATGCTGCGCGCGCGGAGGAGGTCAACGAATCCCGCCCCACCGCCGCACTGAAGCTCATCGAGCAGACCCTCGGCCGACCCGTCGACGGCGTACGCATCACCGTCTGGGGCGCTTCCTTCAAAGCCGGAACCGACGACGTCCGGGAATCCCCGGCCCTGGCGATCGCAGCGCTCATGCACCAACGCGGCGCGACCGTCACCGTCCACGACCCGCACGCCGTGCCCACAGCACTGCGCCGCCACCCCGAACTCGACTACTGCGAAACCCTCGAAGACTCCCTCGCGGCAGCCGAGCTGATCGTCCTGGCCACCGAATGGCCCCACTTCCGCGAGGCCGACCCCAAGGCCCTCGCCCCACTGGTCGCGGACCAGGTCCTCGTCGACCTCCGCAACCTCATCGACGCCGACGCCTGGCGCATGGCCGGATGGACCGTACGCCAGCTCGGACGCCCCGCACAGGAATAGCCGAACCCATCGACCGGAGGTCCGACGTGGACACCCTGTGGGACAACATCGAGAAGCTCTCTGCCGTCTGCCGAGCGGCCGGCGCCCATCTCCCCGACGAGGAGCTGAAAGCCCTCCAGGTCGGCAAGGTCGCCGAGGAAGCTGGCGAGGCCATGCACGCCCTCCACGGCTTGAAGGGCCTCACCACCTGCGGCGACGACCACACCTGGTCCGAGGTCCAGAACGACCTGGTCGGCGCCGTTATCGCAGTCCTCCTGGCAATGCACTACATCGACCCCACAGGCGCCCGCGCCACCTTCGACGAGATCCTCCACCGCCGGACGCACAGGGGCCGCGAGGCCGCTGCGGCGGCCTGACGACCTTCGGACGTGGTCGTCGACCGCTCCCGGTGAACGCGGTCGACGGCCACATCAGACACACAAGTTGCGGCAGGCACGTGCTCCCAGCGCGGTAGAACTTTCCCTACTCCATGAAGGCACCCGGCTCTGGTTGGGCCCGGGCTCCTGCCTTCGGTCCCCTCGGCGCTGCCGCCATCAACACCTGCCAGCAGTCGGTAGACAAGACGGGCATGAGCCGAGAACTGAGCCCGCGGGGTCACCACGGCGCCTCCGAGGTGGCGCCGTCAATTGCTCGCCACAGCTGTGCAACTAGCTGGAATTGCGTCGATTCCCAAGCTTAGAACGCCAATTTGATTTTCGTCAGCCGCTCTCATGTGAGGTCCCAGGTCGTCGGCCTGGGACCTCATCGTCGTGTAGACCCAATTAGGAGTTAGTAACCCTCGACCAACAGGAGAGCAGCACCGGTTCAGGGCTGTGCAGACCGGTCGCGTCCACGTCGAAGACCTGGAGGGCGCGAAGGATCCGGATGGCATCGGTGGCTTCCGGCCCAGGGTCCAGGCCGGCGGCGCCGACGGCTGCTTCCAGGTCCTCGAACGGCAGGCCCTGCTCTGTCATGAACTCCATCACAGCGGTGAACGCCGACGATCGGAACGTCTCCGGTACGAGACCCACCTGGGCCAGGAAGTCGGCCGCGCCCTCGATACTCTCCAGCCGACCGCGGACGGACTTCAGGGCAGCGCCCTCCGAGTCGCCGCGGGATACCTGTTCGGAGAGTTGGTCGACGAGCAGCGGCCAGCCGCCCGTGGTCTCCGCCACCCGCTGCAGCGCCGCCTCCGACGTGAAGGAGTTCTGGTCGAGGGACCAGGTGCGCAGCCCGTGTCGGGTGAAGCGTCGCAGTGGGACGACTCCCACGCCGGACGTCTGGTCGTCCGACAGCAACGAGGCCCACAGGGTGAGCTGCTCCAGACCTGCCACGACCACGGCGGAGCGAGTGACCCCCGGGCCGTCCGGCAGTCGGGTGGTCGCCAGCTCCGGGGAGATGAGGCAGGACTGCTCGCCGGGGGACTTGACGGTCAGGTCGGAGACCACGAGCCTGCCCATCCCCGGCTCGCCGCCGACGAGCTCACGCTCGAAGTCGGCCCTTCGGGCCACATGCGGCATCTTCCAGCCGGTGGTCTCAGCGATCTCGCGCAGCGCGGTGGTGACCCGGTTCACGCCGGTGGCGGGAGAGCCGAGTACGACCCGAGCCAGGTTCCGGCGTCCCGGTTCCGAACCGGAGACCTGCCTGCCTGGCAGGATGTCCGCGATCTGTGCGGCGGTCAGCGGACAGTGGGAGTGCGACTTCGCGGACTTGTGCCGTGTCTCCAGGGCTGTCAGCCGCTCGGTGACCTGCCGACTGGAGGTGTTCTCCAACTGCGCGTCCACGTCCTCCAACGTCCCGATCATGCTGAGGGCGTTGGCGCTCCGCAGATGCCAGCCCCGGTGGTCCGGGTCGGGGGCGAGGACGCCGAGGCCCTCCATCTCCGTGAGGTAGGCGCGGAACTGGTCCGGGTCCAGGTCCCTGAAACCCTCCGCCCACCAATAGGTGCACTCGTCGCGCAGTTCGGCGTGGGTCATCCGGGCGTCGATCCCGTGGTGATGAGCGTGGTGCGCCACCACGTTGGCGATCATGTTGTACCGGGAATCGAGCCGCAGGGTGTCATGGAAGGCTGCGGTGATGCTCCGCTGGAGGTCCTTGTCGGACTGTACGCGTTCGACGTCGTCGCGGGCGATGAAGTGCAGCGGCCCCGACTTCGCCTCCCGCCTCTTGGCGTGCATGGTCTGCACCAGCCGGTGCGCGAACATCTGGAGCAGGAACGGCTGGTACGAACAGTGGCCCAGGATGCGGTGCACCAACTGCGGCTCCAGGAACTGGTATCCCAGGGCGGCCAGCGGTTTGAGCAGCAGGTTCGCCGCGTCCTGGGGCTGGAGCGGGCCGATGACCGTCGGGTGCTGCGAGAGGTGGCTGAACGGATTGTTCGCCGCGAGGGTGGCGTATCGCTGCACCGAGTGGAGCCCGGCAAAGACGATCTTGACACCGTCGTTGGTCTCGGAACTGAGATCACGCAGCCGCCTGGTCTCGGTGAACCTCGGCGAGTCCGACTCGAAGAATCCGTCCGCCTCATCCAGCATGATGAGCATCCGTCGGCTGCTGTCGGCCTTCAGCCAGGTCCTGATGCCGGTCAGCACGTTGTCGTAGGTGAGGGTGGCGTCGGCCCGTACACGCTTGGGCAGCGGAAGGGCGTCCTCCTCCAGCAGCCTGCGCCCGATGAGATTCCACACGGCCGAGGACTGGGCACTGGTGCCGTTGTAGGTGGAGTCCAGGCTGATAGCCATGCTGATGTGAGCCGTGGGCGCCTGCGCGGTGAACTTCCGGCCCGCTTCCTTCAGCAGCGCCGACTTGCCGAGCCCCCGGCCCCCGAACACCACCTGGTTGCCCACCGGGTCCTGTACGGAGCCGAGTTCTTCCAGGCGTCCGAAGAACATTTCCTCGGCCACCCGGCCGCGTTTCTCACTGACGTACGGATTCACGGCCGAGAACGGCAGCAACACCCGCATCGCCGGGTCGAGCAACTGATTCCCCCGGGCTGCGAGATAGGCGAGGGCCGCGTCGTCCAGCACCACCATGGGCCGACGGCCGACACTGAGCGCTGCCAGCAATGTCCGGGCGTGCGCGGAAAGGGTGCCGAAGTACGCGACGAGCAGGCTCTCCTGGCTGGGGTCCTGCTGCACACGGGCCATCAGCGCCTCCGGAGTCGGCTGGCCCCACGCCAGCATGACCCGCAGCCTGCCGCGCAGGGCGGACCCGAAGGACGGCACCAGGGCTTCTCCCGTGTACCGGACCTCCTGGAGGTCCAGAAACCGGTGTTCGGGTGTCGTGCTGCGCTGGCGGTCACGTTGCGGTTTACGCAGACTTCGGTAACCGATGAGACGGAGCGCCGGCATCAGCAGGTTCTCCTCACTCAGGCCCTCCGTCCTCCTGACGCCCCGTCGTGAGGCCATCTCTCGCCATCCCGCGAGGCCGTTGGCCGCCTGATCGGTGAACTCCTGGGACATGGCGGAAAAGTCCAGTGCGTCAAGGTTCTGGAAGCGCTGCCGATTCCGCACCGCCCGAATGAGTTCCTCGGTGATTCCCTGGGGCAGGGCATCGGGCACCGAGGGGAAGAAGGCGTTCAGCGGGTGGTCCCCGTAGCGCGTGTCGGGGATGCTCTCGCCGTTGGACAGGTGGGAGATCAGCTCCTCGGCGGTCAGCAGATCGCCGTCGTCGAGAAGAGGAGTCACCCGTGCGAAGTCCTCGGCCTTCAGACCGGGGATCTCCATGAGCCGCGCCCGCAGCTTGGCCGTGGCCGTCGCATGGGCGCGTTCGAGCTCCTCCGACAATCCGTCGAGCCGCTGCCGTGCGGAGGCGAGGTCGCATTTGGTGGTCAACGCGGGTGCTTGAAGGCGGTGTTCGAAGTCGCGCTCCTCCTCTTCCTTGAAGACGCCGTTGACGCGCGTGCGGCGCAGCGAGTCCTCCAGTACCCGCCGCTTGCCTTCCAGAGCGGCCGCCGTGTGCCGTGCCGCCTCCCCCACCGCGAGGTGCACGCTCTCGTCGGTCAGCTCTTCGTGGCCGTTCGGGCCAGGCGGCAGGAGGCGCATCTCTGAGAGACCCAGGAGATGAGCCGCGAGGTCGAACCGTTCGGCCGCCCGATGGCTGTCGATGACGTCCAGCCACGACCGTCGGGCGCTCTCCATAATTCTCTCGGCGGTCAGTTCAGGTGGAATCACGCGCCCCGTCGCCTCTTCCACCCGCACGCCGGGAAGCTTCAAGAGGTCCCTGCCCAGGACGACTTCCGCCGGATACTCGGCGGGATCGAGCCGAGTGTCGCCCGACAGCAGATCGAAGGTGAGCCGCAGCGAATTCGCTGCCGCTCGCATGGCGGCCTGGGTGTAGGCGTCATCAGCGAGCGACTGCGCCGACAGGTCGTCCAACACGTGGTCGCGCAGAGCCAGCACGGCCGCGCGCATCGCCTGGACCTGGTCGACGCTCCAGTCGTTCGCTCCGACGTCGAGCGCGCGAGCCGCGACGACCCACTTGTCGACCGAACGCAGTCGGTCGTTCATCAGCCGAAGCAGATTCTGCCTGGCGGGGCCTTCCAGTCGGCTCCTGCTGGATCTCATCAGCCTGCGGTCGACCTCGTTGAGTTCGTCCTGGAGGGCAGACCCGTTGGCCAGCTTCCGCACGCCGTCCGCGACCTCGTCCAGGCCGTCCCTGTCGTCGTCGGCGGCCCGCTGGAGCAGGCTGCCGATGAGTCCAGAGGGCGCGAGCCAGAGCCGGGTGATTTCGGTGGCCCGGTTGAACCGGATGCGGGGCAGTTGGTCCAAGCCCTGTTGGCATTCCTCGCGGGCCTCCTGGAGGAAGCGTTCCAGTTCGGCCGTGCCGCGCGCCAGGGCGAGCGGCGGGGAATGCAGCAGCATGGACTGAAGCGCGCACCGTGAGACCTCGTCGGCCACGGACACGAGGCTCGGCGGCAGTACGGCGGCCACCTGCTGGAGCGGGGCGCTGGTCTCAGCGTCCCCGGTCACGAGTACGACCCGCAGCAGAGCGGCCGTGACGAGAGCCGCGTCGGGGCGGCTTCGGACGAGGGCGTCGACGTCGATCCCGGCCAGTTCGGCTCGTACCCGCGAGGCGCACTCTCCGCTGGAGGAACGCAGCGCGAGGGCGTACGCGGAGATCCGCAGGGCGGCGGAACGACATACGGGTTCGGCGTTCTGCTCGGCCAGCGCCGCGGCGGCCCCGTAGCGGTGTTCGGCCACCAAGGGGGCGAGGACGGCCTCCGGGGACTCACCCGACCCGAGCGCTGGGTCCGTCTTCCCGGCCGGATGCGGGCGCTGCTGCGGCAGGTGGGCGCTCGAAGCGGGGGGCTGCGCGGAAGCGGGGGCAGGGGACGGGGGCCGGTGCCGTGCGGCAGTGAGCAGCGAACCGTCCGCCGCTTCGGTGGAGCGGGACGGCGCTTCGGGCTGTGCCGGGAGCTCGGCGGGCTGCCGGTCCTCCCCCGGGGCGGGGTCCCGGCGCGGTCCGGATGCGACGCCACGGTCTGCGGGGGCCCCGGGCCTCGGCGGACCAGGCTCCGTCGTACGGGGGCTCCCGTGCGGGTGCGGGCCGGAGGTGTCGAGGTCGCCGTGAGCCCGTACGGCATCGGCGTGGGCTGCTTCGCCGGGCTCGGAATCCGCTCCCGTTCCCCCTCCCGCGGCAGGCTCCGCCACCGCTCCTGCCGCCCCGTCCGCGGTCGTGTCCTGGGCTGGCTCCGTGTCTGTTCCGGGGGAGGAGGCGAGATCGGCGTCCGGGGCGGGCCCGAGAGTCAGATCCCCGCACTGCGCTGCCAGTACGAGGAACGCGGGGGCCTTCGCGGACATCTCCTGGAGAAGCCCGAGGATCTCGGCCGAGCGTTCCTCGCCGCTGTGGGCAAGTTCCACCATCCTCAGGAGAATCCCGAGGGCCTCGGCATCCGAGCTGTCCTGCTGGGACCAATCGGCTCGGGCCAGCAGCGCACGGGCGGCCTCCCGGGCTTCGGACACGGCGGCGGACAGGGCGGAGGCGGACCCTGGCGCACGGCGCAGCCCGTCCACGTCGGCAAGCCGGGTGCGCAGTGCTTCGGAAGCGAGGGTCTCGGCCACCGACACCGCGCGTTCGCGCAGGCTGCCGAGGTCGGGCGCAGGCTCTGCGCCGAAGGTCCTGAATCCAGCCAGCGCGTCATCGAACGCCGCCGTGAGCTCGTGGAGCGAGACGAGGTCAGAGTCGGCCGGACGACTCTGCGCGGACACCGAGTCGGCAAGCCGCCGGACCGGCTCGCGGGCGGCCGCCAGCGCCCGTTCCACCCGCTCGACGGCTACGGTGAGCGCGGCGGCGTCGGGCTGGAGCCCCACGCTCCCCTCATGGTCCACGGGCTCCTGTGGGGCCGCCGTCACAGCCGGTTCCGTGCCGGAGCCGGTGGAGTCGTTCTCTGCTCCTGGAGGCTGCGGCGCCGGGGCGAGCTCCGCCACGCGTCGGGCGGCCTCACGCACCGCCGCGATCGATTTGGGCGGCAAACCGTCTGTCATCCAGGACTGTTCAAGGGCCCAGAGCCACAGCGCCCCGTCCTCCTCGCTGACCCGCAGATGCACCCACCCGGCCAGCCGGAGCAGGACCGGACTCCAGCGCCGGGTGAGCGGTTCACCCGAATCAGCGGCCACCAGAAGGTCGTTCAGGAGTGGCTGGGTCAAGTGACGCGCCGCATGGCGTGACTTGGCAGAGACCGGGTCCCGGCTCATCCGCGTGAGCACATCACGGCACAGGGCCGGGCTCACGCGGGTGCCCGCCACCGGAATCCGCAGCGCGCCGAGGATGTGGCGTCGCCACTGCATCGGCGTGGAGTTCAACGCGTGTTCCACGTCAGCCTGTTGAAGCTGCTCAATGGCCGCACCGACCGGCGACGGCAGGGCACGGAGCGCCTGGGCCAGCGCTTCCAGGGCGTCGGTGAGAGCCGGCGTGTCCGACGCCTCCCCCGCCACGGAGAACGGCACGTCCGACTCTCTGCACAAGTGCATTCCATGACGGGGTGATGTCACACGAACTCCTGCGAACTGATGGGGCGGGAGCGGCCGTTCAGCAGCCCCGTTGATGCGGCCGTACGTAGGTGTAGCCGGGGGGCAGCTCAGGGCTGCCGACGAGGCCGAACTTCAGAAAGTCCTGTCGGAACAAGCGTCGCTGTTCCGGGCTCGCTTCGTACCCCAAATGGCCTATGTAGCGTAAAGATCCCGGAACATGATGTACGGTCTTCGCACGGACCTGCGAAGCACCGTCCCCCGTATCCCCGTGACCTCGGGGGCGGTCCTCCACCACCTGTGGTGTGTAGCAGAGCAGTTCGACGAAGCGCTCGCCGATTCGTGTCGGGTGGTGCGGCCGCCCGTCGTCGCCCTGGCTGCCTGGCAGGCAGGTCAGCGCCCCGGCGGCAAGCAGTTCGACTACCGCCGCGTCCACCAGCTCGGCCGTGGGGTCCTCCGGGGCATCGGTCATGACCAGAAGCAGGGCCGGGGCCAGCAGTTCACGGGCCAGCATGGCCCGGCCGACGACATCCAGCAGGCCGAACCTCCGTACCGCCGTCATGACCAGCCACCGGGTCCGTCCGAGGGGTGTGTCATCCGGTGGCAGCTGCCGCGCGCCGTCCCTCGTGCGCACCCGCTGGTCGTACCGGTACTCGATCGACTCCCCGTCGACGGTCCTCGGCCGGATCAGCGCGGTCGTCCGCGCCTCCACGGTCCGGCTGCCGCGCTGCCAGGCGAGGTCGAGCAGGATGCCGGGGAAGCAGGTGGACGGCCAGTGCAGTCCGACGAGCCATCCCTCCTCGCCCATCCGGACACGCTGTACGAAGGACGGCTGACCGTCGTGCTCCAGGCGAAAGACGACGTCCGGGCTCGGACCCGGACTCGGCAGCAGGCCCGATCCGTCGCGTGGTGCGCGGCCGGGCCGTTGCGCGGTGCCCTGCCCGGTCGTCACAGCCGGAGGCATCTGCAGGTAGCCGCCCTCCAGTTGTCGGGCGCGCAGGGGCTGCTGCCACTCCAGCCGGCCCGTCCCCTCGTGAACCAGAACAGGTCCCCCGAGATCGGGCTCGTCCGGCCACGGCATCCCTGGGTCCGAGTCTCCGAGCTCCGGCTCCACCACGGGCGCCCTCGGAGCCTGGCGTTCCCGGCATTCCGCCCACCCCCGCCCGGTCGGCTCCTCCGAGGCCCCCCGGAGCACGTCCGACGCCGGACCGTCCCCCACGTGCTCGGCCCGCCACACTCCGCCGCCCTGCCAGCGGTCGTCGAGGGCGACCCGGACGCCGGTGGGCAGCAGGCCCGTCTTCTCGTCGGCCTCACGCCGTACGTGGTCCATAAGTACGACGTTGGCGTGGAGGACGGCCGAGGGGTACCCCGTGCCCCGCATCAGCCTCGCGGCCTCGGGCAGAGAACACAGTGCGGGCCCGAGAGCGGTGTAGACCGGCCGTCTCCGCACCGCTGTCCCCCGGCTGACGATCGGTGCCGCGCTGCGGGCCACGGACCGAGCGAGTGTCTCCAAGGCGTCACGTCCCAGCGGTCCGCCGTCGGCGAGGCGGTCCGCCATCGCGGCGCGGGTGAAGGCGTACTCCCCCCACAGGCGAATCCCGGGCAGCGATGCGAGAGCGCGCCGGACCACGTTCACAAGGTTCCGCAGTCCCGCCTCCCTGTCCTGCGAAGTGGCGCCGGGAGGCAGCATCAAGGGCAGTGGCATGGGGGCGAGGGAGCTGTCCAACTGCTCCCTGCCGCGCGTCATGAGATAGCGCAGGTAATACGACGTATCGTCGAGGTCGCTCTCAGGCGGTCCGTCGCCGGAACGTTCGTACAGACTGTTGATGACCAAGGACCCGTGCGCGTCGATAGTGCCGCGGCGGATCAGCCTGTTCAGGCGTGCACCGGAAGCAGCCAGCCCGGGCCCGAACGCGTCGGCGTCGAAGACCAGTCGCTCGCGCAGCGAGGTGTCCTTCGTCCCGTCGAACTGGTCCGGCCCTTGTGCACCGGCGGGGGCACCCGACAACCAGCCCGGTATATCGCCCTCGACGCCGAGTGCCTCGTGGGCACCCTCCTTGTAGACGATCTCCGCAGGCAACAGATCGCCGCCGGTCCGTACGTTGATCATCGCGCCGACCGGTAACGCCGCCATCTCGTCGCCGAGGGCGACCGAGGGAAAGTCACCGATGTCCAGTGGCCCGCCCGCGTATCCTGCGGCGTCCGTGTCGAAGCCGAAGTACACGGCGTTAAAGGCGACCGCGACGTGGACGGGAGTGGCTCGCCGCTCGACGAGAGCAAGGAGATATCGACGCAGCCGCGCTTCGTCCGCCGGCTCGCCGGCTCCCGGCCTGATCATCCAGGGAGTAATCAGCGGAGGGTCTATATAGGGCCGCCAAACCCCGTCCGAAGTCCCCTCCGACGAAGCTCCGGTCACCGGTGTTCCTCGCATATGCCCTCATACTCACGCCTCGCCGGAGGAAAGGAAAGAGCCGGGACTCGCGCATGTGCTTCTCTGACCGCCCAAGGAGACTCGGGTCACGGTTGATCAGGTCGTCACGGCAGGGGGTGATCCAGCCGCAGGCGAACAGAGCGCGCTTGGAAAGCGTGGCCAGAAACCCAAGGCACATGCATGCCCATCGGCGGCACGGCCCCCGAGGTCTCTCGCCAGCCGAATCGGGACGCCCCCTGACGCCCGACAGCGACGACATGACCAAACTCTGTCGCAACCAGATCCGCGTCATCCCTCTTTGACGCGTCGGCCCACCCCCAAGCACCCCGCCTGACAGGGCCCGCTGCATCGCCGCCCTCGTGCCCCATCCGTGCCCAGCAAAGCGGACAACAGCGGTCAGGTACAGCCTCCAGAGGCCATGACAATCCCAGCTTCCTCGCAGGAAAGTGCAGGTCAGAGCCCTTCCAGAGGCCCAAGCACCGCTGATTCCCAAGCTCAGAGCGCGAGTTCGATTCTCGTCACCCGCTCCACATGAAGCCCCAGGCCAGCGGCCGGGGGCTTCTTGTTGCAACAAGCCCGATCAGGCACCCGGCGCCCGCTCTGCACCCGATGTGCCCGTTGGCTTCCTCCAGCCGTCGCACCCTACGGGCACATATGCCAACTATGATAGTTGCTATACGCTTGAGCGTATGGAGACGAAGACGTACACAACCATCGACCTGCGCAAGGGGATGGGCGAGATCCTGGACCGGACCCGGATCGCCGGCGAGGCCGCCGCCATCACCCGCAAGGGAAAGACGGTCGCCTACCTGGTGCCGGCCGAGTGGTTCGAGCAGATGGCCCGCGGGCGCCAGTCGCACGAGGACCGACACGAGGCGGCCTGACCCACCCTCCACACCAAGGAGCACGAACCATGCCCGCCCACGCACTCCACTTCGATGGGTACGAGGGGGAACCCCTGCGGTTGCCGCCCATGCCCGAACACACGCCTCAAGCACTCCGGTTGGCGATTCAGGAACACACTCCGCACCTTCTCCCGGACTTTGAGGCGCACTGGAAGCGCGTCATCGGCGACGCCTTCAACATCACGCCCGTGCCCGCCTTCATGCGTCTGTGGTGGACGCAGTACGCCATCGCCCGGAATCCCGTCCTCGACTCGCACCTTCGCGACCTCGAAGCCCGCGCCGCCAAGTCCGAGGACCCCGAGGAGTCCCTTCGGCTTCTGGAGGAGTACAGCCGCCTCCGGCACGAAGCCGCTGAGAGGAAGCCCGGAGAGTGATCGACGAACCACTCCGGCCGCCTTGGCAAATGGACTGGACGAAACAGGCGCAGCACGACTTCCAGAACATGCCCGCCGAAGGCAGTGACCTGATCATGAGTGCCCGTGCGGAACTGATCACAGCCGAAGACCCCTACTTCCGGGGGATCGACGCCGACGCCTCGCTCCCGCACTGGATGACCGTCCGACCTCTGGCCTCCACAAGCCCCGGCGGCCCCCACATCGTGGACCTGGCCGGCGGACGCGGCTGGCTCATCTACACCTTCATGCGGCGCCACGCCGATCCCCAGATCGTCGTCACCGAAGCCTTCTGGGCCTGACGTCTACGCCACCGGAGCATCTGCAGCACAGATGGCTCCCGTTCCGTTTTCCGTCACCCGCTCCAGCACAGAACCTCAGACTGATGCCCCACAGTCGACGTGCCCCATCCGTGCCCAGCAGAACGGACAACAGCGGTCAGATACGGCTCTGAGAGACAAGGGACCATCCACCTGCCCGCTGCAAAACCCCAGTTCAGGCCCCCTCTGGCAGCCCAAGCACCGTTGATTCCCAAGCTCAGAGCGCGAGTTCGATTCTCGTCACCCGCTCCACGACTAAGGCCCAGGTCATCGACCCGGGCCTTGTTTGTTGTCTGGACCACTTCAGGTGTCGTGCACCAGATCCGGGGCAGGCCGTGCGCCCTCGTGCGACTCGGACAACCTCCGGGCGACCCTCCGCAGTTCACCTCGAACCGTGGGCTTCCCCGCAGCCGCCCACGGAGGCCCCCTCCCACCGCCCGGCGCCGCCTATCTCGCTGCGATAGCCCAGGCTCCGGGTGTCCACGGTCTCACCTCGCAGCTGTCCGCTCGCACGTACCCGCCGACTGTGAACGATCTTGGTGACGCGGCCCGGAAATGAGATCCTGTTCGCACGTGCGTTCAGTGAACGCAGCTTTGTACGGGGGGACTTCGCGCTGTGGCTGTAACCGTGCCCGATTGGGCCGACACCATGCTTGACCTCATCGGGATCAACTGACCGAACGTCGACGAAGACGCGTACCGGGACATGGCCGACGCTCTCCGGGAGTTCGCCGACGATGTCGAGGACGACGGTCACCTTGCCAACCAGCACGTGCAACGTTTGCTGTCCTCCGGAAGCGGCGAAGCTCTCGACGCGCTCAAGGGCCACTGGGGCAAGGTTCAGAAAAAGCACGTGAAGGACCTGGCCGGCGGTGCGCGGACGATCGCCGGAGCCTTGGACAACGCGGCCACGGCGATCGAAGCCATGAAGTACGCGGCAATCGTCCACCTGGGCGTGCTGGCAGGCAAGGCCGGCATCTCCATGGCGCTGATACCGGTGACCGGCGGGCTCTCCATGCTCATCGGTGGGGCGGCCATCGCGGTCGCCCAACAGGCCATCCGCCGGATCATCAAGGAGTGCATGGAGGAGGTCGTCGGTTACATCGTCTCCGCCCTGACCGAGCCGGCCGTCGCCGCGCTGGAGAACATGGCCGCGGACCTCGCCGTACAGGTCGGTGCCAACGCTCTCGGCCTCCAGGACGGCGTCGACATGAACCAGGTCGGTCAGTCGGGCAAGGAAGGCTTCAACGAAGGGGTGGCGGGTGCCAAGGATTCCCTCCAACTCGCTTCGGCCGGTGGCTCCGGTCCAGGCCCCGCGCCCGGGAAGGGCGTGCACATCGAGCACTCGGAGCACACGCGCGCCGGTACCCAGCTGAACCTCGTCAGCGTCAACGTGCACGGCAGGACCGCGGGCAAGCTCTCCAAGGCCAAGACGTCCCACGGACGCACCCGCGGCAAGGACGACATCGCCGGCGCCCTGGACCCCGTGATCGACAAGGCCATGAAAGCGCTCGGCAAGGCCAACAAGGCCATGGGCGACCACGTCGGCAAGGCACTGCCGAAGGCAGTCAAGGAGATCTCCGACAACCAGAAGAAGATCGAACTGGACATCAAGGAGATGATGTCCAAGGGCGTCAAGGTGCAGAAGGGCGACGAGAGAGACCGTTCGCGCCCCGATGCACCCCGGAACTCCACCCGCACCAAGGCCGACGCGCTGAAGAACGCCAAGGACGAGCCGCGCCGCAACGCCATCTCGCTGGAAAAGAAGACCTGCGAGAACGACCCGGTGGATGTCGCCACCGGCGAGATGACCCTCCCGCAGACCGATCTGGCCCTGCCCGGAGTCCTTCCCCTGGTCCTACGCCGGACCCATCTCTCCGGCTACCGCTACGGCCAGTGGTTCGGGCGCAGCTGGGCTTCCACGCTGGACGAGCGGATCGAGCTGGACCCCCTCGGCGGGGGCGCGGTGTGGTCCCGGGAGGACGGTTCACTCCTCGTCTATCCGCGGCTGCCCCTGCCCGAGGACGACGACGGGGTACTCCCCGTGGAAGGCCCACGGCTGCCGATCCGGCACGGAGGCCAGGGCAACAGTGAAACCACCTATCTCGTCACGGATCCCCGTTCAGGGCTGACGCGTTCCTTCCGCGGCGGCCCCTATAACGCGTCCCCCGCCTACTGGCTCAGGGAGATCGAGGACCGCAACCTCAACCGGATCGACTTCGCCCGCCTCGGGGACGGCAGTCCGACCGCCGTCGTCCACTCCGGAGGCTACCGGGTCGCTCTGGCCGTCGAGGACTCCCGCGTACGGGAACTGTCCTTGCGTACGCCGGACGGTCCCGTCACGGTCATGCGCTACGGCTACGACACCCTCGGCAACCTCGATGCCGTCATCAACTCATCCGGTCTGCCGCTGCGTTTCACGTACGACCCGGACGACCGGATCACCTCGTGGACCGACCGTAACGACTCCACGTTCCGCTATGTGTACGACGATGCCGGCCGCGTGTTCCGCACGGTCGGCCCGGGCGGCTATCTGTCGTCGACGTTCGCGTACGACGTCCATCCGGAGACGGGCGACCGCGTCACCCGGTACACGGACTCCCTCGGCGCGACCAAGGTCCACCAGTTCAACGACCGGCTCCAGGCCGTCGCGGAGATCGATGCGCTGGGCGGCGTCACCCACCGCGGCTTCGACCGGTACGACCGTGTGCTGTCCCGGACCGACCCCCTCGGGCGTACCACCACGTACACCTACGACGATCACGGAAACCCGGCCCGGGTCGAGCACCCCGACGGCACCGTCGCCCGGGTCGAGTACAACGAGCTGAACCAGCTGGCCGCCGTCACCGGCCCCGACGGCGGGACTTCGCGGCAGGAGTACGACGACCGGGGTAACCCGACGCTCTTCACCCGGCCGAACGGGACGACGACCCGCCTCACTCACGGCCCGCAGGGCCAGCTCCTCGGAGTCGACGACTCCTTGGGCGCGCTGGACCGGCTGCGCTGTGACGCGGCCGGTCTGCCGCTGGCGGTCCGCGGGCCGCTCGGTACGGTCACCCGCTACGTCCGGGACGCATTCGGACGCCCGGTCCGTATCACTGATCCCCAAGGCCGCACCACCGAGCTGGAGTGGACGGTCGAGGGGAAGCTCGCCCGCCGGACGGAACCCGACGGCTCACAGCAGTCGTGGACGTACGACGGAGAGGGCAACTGCCTTGCGCACACCGACGCGACCGGCGGCGAGACCCGCTTCGAATACACCCACTTCGATCTGGTCTCCGCCCGCACCACACCGGGCGGCGCACGCCAGGAGTTCACCCACGACACCGAGCTGCGCCTGACCCGGGTCACCAACCCCCAGGGCCTGACCTGGGAGTACACCTACGACGCGGCAGGCCGCACCAGCGCGGAGACCGACTACGACGGCCGCACCCTCCGCTACTTCCACGACTCCTGCGGCCAACTCCTCTCTCGTACGAACGGACTCGGCCAGACGGTCCACTACGAACGCGACCTCGCGGGCCGGGTCACCGCCAAGGACGCCGACGGGAGCGTCACCCGCTTCACCTACGACATCCACGGCCGCCTCGCCTCGGCGACGGGGCCCGACACCGACCTCTCCTTCGTCCGCGACAGCTCGGGCAGGGTCCTCCGGGAGGTGTGCGGCGGCCGCGAACTGGTCAACACCTACGACGAGACCGGGCGGCGCACCCGTCGCGTCACCCCGTCCGGTGCCGTCAGCTCCTGGTCCTTCCCGGTCGGTCGCACCGCCGAGCTGACCGCCTCCGGCCACCGGCTGGGCTTCCACTTCGACGAGACGGGTCGAGAGACCGGCCGCCGGATCGGTGACGCGCTGGCCGTCGACCTCGCGTACGACCAGGCGGGGCGCCTGATCGACCAGCTCGTCCGGACGACCGGTGACCGGGTCCTCCAGCGCCGCACGTACACGTACCGCCCCGACGGCCATCTCGCCTCCGCCGACGAGCTGACCGGGAGCCGCAAGCGACTGGAGGTCTCCCGTGACGGCCGGGTCACCGGCGTCACGGCGGAGAACTGGTCGGAGCAGTACGCGTACGACGAGGCCGGGAACCAGACCAATGGATCCTGGCCCGGTGCGGGCGACGCCTCCGGGCCGCGCGAGTACGCCGGAACGCGCATCACCCGTGCCGGCCGTGTCCGGTACCAGCACGACGCCCAGGGCCGAGTGATCCTGCGCCGGAAGACCCGTCTCTCCCGCAAGCCCGAGACCTGGCACTACGGCTGGGACGCGGAGGACCGCCTCGTCTCGGTCACCACGCCGGATGGTACGCGCTGGCGCTACCTCTACGACGCCCTCGGGCGGCGCTCGGCCAAGCAGCGCCTGGCCGAGGACGGGGCGACGGTGGCCGAGGAGGTGGCGTTCACCTGGGACGGCGACACTCTTTGCGAACAGACCACGTTCACGACGGGCTCCGCGGATTCCGTCGCCGTCACCTGGGACCACGACGGCGTGAAGCCGGTGACCCAGGTGGAACGCCGGTTCGTCGACCAGACGGAAGTCGACAGCCGCTTCTTCGCGATCATCACCGACCTCATCGGCGCGCCTCGTGAACTGGTCGACGAACAGGGTGAGGTGGCGTGGCGCACCCGCTCCGCCCTGTGGGGAGCCACGTCGTGGAACCGCGACGCCGACGCTTACACCCCCCTGCGCTTCCCCGGCCAGTACTTCGACCCGGAATCGGGCCTCCACTACAACCGCCACCGCCACTACGACCCCGAGTCGGGCCGCTACCTCTCCCCCGACCCGCTCGGTCTGACCCCGGCCCCGAACGCGGTCACCTATGTCGACGACCCGACGCGGTGGATCGACCCGCTGGGTCTTGCGGGGTGCCCGCACCGGAGCGGGGAGCACAAGCACAGTGTGGTACTGGGGGTGAATCAGGAACCCACCAACGCCTCGAACTCACTGGCCGAGCATCTCCGCGCCAACGGTGATCCAGGAGCTCACACCTATAACGGGGACGACTACGCCGAGGTCGAGCAGAGCGGACCCGTCTGGATGACGAACGTCATGGCCGCAGTGGGCGACCGCAACACCACGTTGTCCATCACGCTCGACGGGATGCCGAACAGTAGAGGCGAGTACGGCAACTGGAATACCCCGGAGACGATCGTGGATGCATTCCAGACCGCCGCCCGGAACGGGCAGCCGTTCGGCCCGATGCCCGGTAACCTGCCGGGCCCAGGTTTGGGGACGGCATGGGAAATGAGCGTCGTCGCACGGAGTGTGCGCATGTACGAGTCAGATGTGATGTTCAACGAGCCCGATCCGCTCGGGCGCCCCTGGGAGGAGATCCACTGGTACTCAGGGAATGAGAAAATCGATGTCCCGAAGCCTGATATTCCCGAGATACAACCTCCCAAGCCCAGGAAGGAATGATGCACAGAATGACGAACAACGAGGACCTTGAGCGAGCTGCGGAGCTTGTCGCGGAGAAGTGGAGAACCATCCTCGACTCCGAAGCCAACTTGATCAATCCCGCCATGCCCCGGGCAGCATATGCGGACCAGCGCCTGCGTGAACTATTCCCCATCGTCAGCCACGGCGCCCTGTATCTCAGCCGATGCATCCGTTCTCCGTGGACCCGAGACGTGGGCGCCCTGTTCCGACGCGGCGGTGGCGGGTTCATGGTGATCCGCCAGTCCGACGGCACGGTTCTGGGGGAGCCCGACACGGTGGAGCAGGCGGTGGCCCTAATCGCCGCCAACCTTCCCGAAGGCTGCGGGCCGGCCATCGACGGGTCTGTTCACGACCTATGAACACACCTGCTAGTAGCGAAGAGCCCCGAAACGCGGCCGCGATAGTGGCGGCGGAGTGGTCTGATGTCCGGTGCACCCAGTGGCTCTGGCCACGTGGTGTAGGTACGGCCTACCCGCTGGCCAAGGGTGGATACCGAGTGCGTCGCGAGTCGGACAAGTCTGTCCTCGGGGAGGTCGACACCGTCGAAGAGGCATACGAGTTGATCGCCGACGACGATCAACGGGAGGGGGGTGACCGACTACGACCTCCCGGCCGCACCGGACGAACGTATGCCCCTTCTCGTCCGGAGGTGCCTGGCGTACGTGTGCGCCTGCCTTCGGAAAGCGCAGGAGGAGTTCGGTGAGACTCAGGTGAAGGCGTACGTCTCCCTGTCCTTCGCCGATATCGAGGAGGCTCTCCTCACCTCCAACGTCACCTTCTGCACCCCGCTTCCCGACATTCGCCCCTATAACCCGGACCTGGAGGCTGTCACGGACGCGGCCGTTGGGGAGATCTCGCTGGAGGACTGCTCGGCTTGGTCATGAGGGCCCCTTGGCCCCTCTGCTCGTGCCCCATCCGTGCCCATCGGAGCGGACAACAGCGGTCAGGTGCGGCTTCCACAGACCAGGGCCATCTCAGCCGCCTCATGGGAAAGCGCAGGTCAGGGCATCCTTGATGGCCCAAGCACCGCTGATCCCAAGCTCAGAGCGCGAGTTCGATTCTCGTCACCCGCTCCACGACTGAGGCCCAGGTCATCGACCCGGGCCTTGTTTGTTGTCTGGACTCGTCTACATGCTCTTCCCTGACCGGAACTGAGCGAGGACATCTTTGACCGGGAAGGCCCACTGGCCCTTATCTTGCTCCCAGAAAGCGAGCACCTGCGCCGTAGCCTCCGCCTTCTCCGGAGGCTACGGCGCAGGTGCTCGGAGCGTATCGGCGACTTCTGCCGTATCGGGCGCCCAGCGCCGGGCCCGGCTAGGCACGCTCGGTACGCACTCGGGGTCGGAGAGGATCGCGCACATCATGACCTCGAATTCGGCTGTGCGTTGATCCCCGACTCAATGGGCGCCGGCAAGCGCGTGACCGGCTGTCCAGCGGTTGTCGATCATGAATGTCCGCCCGTACGGAGCCGGGGTGTGTCCGGGTACCGGGCCAGGGTGCCTCGCCCGGTCCGGTGCTGTCGGCCACACGGTGGAGCTGTACGAGGATGTTGTCGCCATCACGGTTGATGGTGCCCGACCCCAGGGCTCTCCGAACAAGAAGCTCTCGACGCTGCCGCTGGCCGGGTTTCGGCTTCCCTGAGGGCGCCGACGCTGTCACGCCCGCGGTCCCGAGTGCGATGGCCGGAGCCGTGGCTCAGAGAGTCGCGGCAGCCGACGTTCTCCAGCTGCGGATGGCCGTGGCACGGGTAACGGCGCGTGAGGTCCGCGCTTATCAGGAGCCGGCGTTCCGTCATAGCTCCGTCCGGGTGACCCGGACGGCGAGTACCGCCACGTCGTCCCGTTGCGGGATGTCCGCCAGGCCCTCGGAAAGGGCTTCCAGGAGGAGGGGCAGGGGTTTGTCGCGGTCGCGGGCGAGCACGGCAGTCGTGCGGGCGGTGCCGACGTCGATGTCCGCGTCGCGGCGTTCGACCAGGCCGTCGGTGTAGAGGAGGAGCACGCTGCCCGGCGGGAGGTCGCGCGTGTGGTCGTGGCGGGGCGGGTCGCCCTCCGACGTGCCGAGGAGGAGCAGATCGTGGTCGCCCAGGGACAAGACGCCCCCTTCCAGCGTGTGCAGCAGCGGCGGCGGATGTCCGGCGTTGGACCACGTCAGCCGCCACCGACCGTCGTCGAGGTCGAGGCGGGCGTGGACCGCTGTGGCACCCAGACCCAGGGGCAGGGTGCCGATGGCTCGGTCGACCGCGTCGAGGGCGGCGGAGGGAGAGTGGGCCGGGTCGTCGAGGCTCGCCTGTCGGAGCATGCTGCGGATCTGGCCCATCACTGTGGCGGCCTGGACGTCGTGCCCGATGACGTCGCCGATCGAGACCATCAGGGCGGGCCGGGTCGCGGGCGGCACCGTCGGCAGCGGATACGCGTCGTACCAGTCGCCGCCGACCATGTCCTGGTCGGCGGCCGGCAGGTACAGGGCCGCCATCTCCAGGCCCGGCACGTCCGGCAGCTCGGTGAGCATCGCGGCCTGCAGCTGCTCTGCGGTGCTCAGCCGGTTGGCCACGAAACGGGTACGCTCCACCGCCTGGCTCACGTAACCCGCCACCGTGGTGAGGACGGCCTCCTCTGTCGGCGCCAGCACGTGGGGGCGGGACCAGCACCACGTCAGGACACCGCGCCGGTCCGGCAGCGGAACGCACATCACGGACTCCAGACCCAGCGAGTCGTACCCGGCGACGGCCTCGGGCCCGAAGCCGCGCAGAAGCGTGGGGCGGTCCGGTACGAAGACGGCGCGTTGCTCGCGCATGGCCAGGGCGCTGGGGAAGGAGGCGTCCCACTCCAGATGGTCGATGGCGCTCTCCACCGGCCGTATGTCCTCCGGGTCGATCACGCGCCACAGCTTTCCGCCGTCCGCCAGGAGCAGGCCCACGAACGTGGGCTCGGCCGGCCCCTGGAACAGGTGGCGCAGGCGCCGGGTCAGATCTGTGAGATCGCGGGCGTGGGCGAGCTCGATGGCCGCGCGCAGAAGGAGGCCGGCGTGGTCGCGGTCCCGCTGGATCAACTCCGAGGCGATCCTCAGCCTCAGCTCCATCGAGCAGGCCGCGGTCAGATCCTCAAGATCGCGCATCTCGTCCGCCGTCCACTCGCGAGGCTCGTGATCGATGGCGCAGAGCGATCCGAGGACATGCCCGTCCGCGTCGGTAAGGGGCATACCGGCGTACGCGACCACCTGGAGGTCGGGGATGGCGAGGCTGTCGCAGGTGCGGGGAGACGACCGGGTGTCGCTGAGGATCAGCGGCTTGCCGTCCGCGACGACGTGCTGGCAGAAGGAGTGACTCAAGGGGGTTTCGCGCCGGGCCGCCCAGACCCCGGACAATCCGACCATCCCGGGAAACACCTGCCGGTCGGCCTCCAGCAGCGAGACCAGGGACACCGGAACGCGGAGAACGCGCGTGACCAACCGGGCGAAGCGGTCCATGCCGGGGTCGGCCGCCGCGGTCAGCCCCGCCAGCCGCAGCGCCTCCAGCCTTCCGGAGTCCTTCATCCTGCGGTCTCCGTCGACCTGGCGGGGGAAGACGTGACCTCTGTTGAGCGCATTATCCAAATATAAGATGAAAAACCATGATCTCCCAGCTAGGGCCTGTCGTTTGAATCAAGCTCTGGACTGCCCGCATGACATCGGACGCGTCGCCTGCCGAGGCCGACGTGGCGGCCCCACCGGCCCCGCCGAAAAAGCCGTCGCGGGGCCGGAGCCGTACGGTGCTTCGGCTGTCTGTGGGGTTTTACCTGCTGGCGGCCGCGCTGATGCTGACGACCGGCCTGCTCGGCGCGCGCGAGTGCTACGTCGCGCTGGGATGCTGGCTGGTCGGCTCCATCGCGGTGCCGGTCGGCCACGGGGTGCGCGCGCGAGGGGAGATGGGCCGGGAGGCATGGCAGCTGCGCACCCGCGGCGTCCTCGTCGAGGGGCGCCGGGTGTACGCCCGAACCTCTGAGTTCACCGACGTCGAGAGGCGCACCCGGCGCCTCACCGACGACTACACGTCCGGCGAGCGAGTGGAGATCCTCCACGATCCCGCCCCAGATTGGGACACGGCCCAGATCGGCCGCCGCACCACGGGAACTCTGATCTTCGCCGGCTGTGTCTGCCTGCTGTCCCTCGTCATGGCCGCGGCCCTGGTCGCCATCGGTCTGGCGGGGCCGCTTGCCGCTCTGGACGTCATCCCCCTTGGCCTGTAGGGGGCCCGCGTGGGGAGCGGCGATCTCAACAGGGCCGCCGGACGTCGATCGGACTGCCTGGGGCCTCTCGATTGGCTCAGGCCGACTCGCGGGGTCCGACATGATCCAACTCCGCGGCACACAGTCCGCATCCATCCGGCTCTGACTCTGACTCGCCGGACCACCACCGAGCAACCCCCTGCCAGGGTCCGCCGCACCGCTGCCCTGGTGCCCCATCCGTGCCCAGCAGAGCGGACAACAGCGGTCACGTACGGTTTCCAGAACGCGTAGCCATACACCTCGCCCGACGGGAAAGCACAGGTCAGATCTCCTCAGGTAGCCCAAGCACCGCTGCTTCCCAAGCTCAGAGCGCGAGTTCGATTCTCGTCACCCGCTCCACGGCTGAGGCCCAGGTCATCGACCCGGGCCTTGTTTGTTGTCTGGACCAGTTCAGGCGTCGCGCACCAGGTCCGGACCAGGTGGCGCGCCCTCAGTACGGACCGGCCAACCAGCGGCCGCGCCCCTCCGACACCCGACCTCCGCCGGGACGCCCCCTCAGGGTACGGGCCTCCCCTCCGTCGCCTCGCCGCCGCGCCCCGCCGCGAGAAACCGGGCGCCAGACGTCAACAGTTTCACCTCGCAGCTGCCTGCCCGCCCATGCACGCCAAACTTAAACGATCTTGGTATCACGGCCCGGAAATGAGATCCTGTTCGCATCTGCATTCAGTGAACGCGGCGTTGTACGGGGGGACTTCGCACTGTGGCTGTAACCGTGCCCGATTGGGCCGACACCATGCTTGACCTCATCGGGATCAACTGGCCGAACGTCGACGAAGACGCGTACCGGGACACGGCCGACGCCCTCCGGGAGTTCGCCGACGATGTCGAGGACGACGGTCACCTTGCCAACCAGCACGTGCAACGCCTGCTGTCCTCCGGCAGCGGTGAAGCCCTCGACGCGCTCAACGGGCACTGGGGCAAGGCGCGCTGGACAACGCGGCCACAGCGATCGAAGCCATGAAGTACGCGGCAATGGTCCACCTGGGCGTGCTCGCGGCACACCCGAAACAAGGAAGGGGGACACAAGGAAGTCACCGTACCCAAGCCGAATATTCCCGAGATACAACCAGACCTGTCGAACCCGCCGGCACACTTGAGGTAACGAAAATCATGGCGAGCAACGAAAAGTCCCGAAGTGCGGCTGAGATCGTGGCAGCAGATTGGTCCGATATCCTGTCCTCCGGCACGGACCTCATCAATCCGGCCGTTCCCCGAGCTGCTTACCAGCACCCGTCGCTGCGCGAGCTCTGGCCCATGGTCAGCCACGGCGTCCTGTACCTGAGCCGGTGCACCCAGTACCCGTGGTCACGTGATGTGGGAACGGCTTTCCCTCAAAGCGCGGGCGGCTATCGAGTGCGCCGCGGATCCGACAAGACCCTCATCGGTGTGGCCGACACTGTCGAAGAGGCCTACGAGTTGATCGCAGCCAACCTCCCTGACAACTGCGGTCCCGCCGTAGTCGGCACTGCGGACGACCTGTGATCGCAGCGCCTTCCCACAGGGGGCCGCGCCGGTATAGCGGCCCACGGGGCACGAAGACCCGTCGGCGGTGCTGCTGAGGCGCACACGGACCTGCTCCGTACGGGGCTGAAACATGGGAAACGATGCTCGAATCGGGGCACTCCCGCAGGAGACGGGCACCACAAGACGAGACCCCAGTGCATCCCGCCCATGTTCCGTGCACTCGTGGAGCGTGGACGCCCCACGAGTGCACGACCGCTAGGATCCGCCGGGTGGACGATGACATGCTCATTACGGCACGCGTTCGGATCCATCTCGTACCGGCGGTGCTGGCGCTGGCCAATCCGCCCTGGCAGCACGATGTATGGCTCGATCCGTCCACATTCGAGAACCTGGACCACATCTTCCACACTCTGTTCGACGACTTCTGCGATGCCGACCACCCAGAGCGGTACCTCGGCATCGGCCTGCGTACCGAGGAAGAGGTCGCACTCATGCGGCAGCTCGGCGCCGCGCTCGACACCGTCCAGTCGGAGGCCCCGAACGAAAGGGACGCGGAATACCTGCGCGCCGACAGTTGGCCGCAGGTCGTGGCCGTTGCCGGCCGCCTCGCCCAGGTCATGATCGCCAATGACCTCGGCGAGCTTCTCGCACTGCATGAGGCCCGGGTATCAAGCGAAGCACCACAGTGAGTCGCGTTGCGGCACCGCCTTCTCGCCTTCTCCACACCGCGACCAGCGGCAGCCGCCGGCAACAAGGCCGTCTCGTCCGTTCGTGCCGGCATTCCGGATCAGCGGCTGACCACGGTCCTCGCGAGTTCGATTCTCGTCATCCGCTCTTTGACAGAGGCCCTGGTCGATGGCCAGGGCCTTTCGCTTGCCCTTGAGCGGCGCCGGCCCTGACCCAGATCCGGCGCCAGCTCCTGGGCGACGACCTCCGCCGTCACAAGGACGAGAACGGGCCCTTCGGCGACGAGGAGCTCGCTGAGGCGAACGTGAAGATCTTCAGCGACGCCGGCACCTCCGAGGGCGCGGGTGCCGTGTGAGCGAGCGCATCGAGACCGTCGTCCTGGACTCGGAAGGGCTCTCCGCCTGGATCGCCCAGGATCGCAAGGTCCTCACCATGCTTCAGGTCTTCCACGACATGGGGGCGACCTCGTGACCCCCGCCCGTAGCCGAGTCGTCGCGTAGCCCGGGCAGGGTGTACTTCCTCCTATGACGCACACCCACACCACCGACAGCCTGGCCGCCGAACTCCAGCGCCTGCGGGACCGCCCGAGTGCCGCCCTCGCGCCGCCCGTTCTCGCCCTCTTCGCCGTTGACGTCTCCGGGGGCGCGGCGGCGTACGGGCGGCGCCTGCGGTCGGTGCTATCCGCCGCGGTGCGGCTGGGCCGCACCGCGGATTTCGAGCAGGAGGACCTCCCGGTCGACGGTGTACCGGACTGGTTCACCGCTGTGAGTCCCGGGAGCGGGAAGCGGTCCGCCCCGCAGTTCGCACGGGCCGGCCGCGACGGGTACGTGACGCACACCGGGGGCGGCCGGCCGTGGGAGCTCCACGACTGGCTGCACCGTTTCGCTCCCGACGAGAGCTCCCGGGGCTGGGCGTGGTGGGACGCCACACAGGTCGGGCCGGACCGCGTCCACCTCTGGGTGGACAGCTGGGGGGAACCCTTCTTCGGGTGCCAGGAACTGCTCTGGGCCGCCTGGGCGGCGGGGGCGGTCCGCGTCGACGGTCCCGTGGTTCACCGGTCCGCCATGTGGTCGGCGGAGCGGGACGCCACGCGCTGACACGCGCCGCTCACTGACGTCGTCGGCCGGCGGCGGGTGCCCTCGTCATGGCTGACGCACAGCCCGGTCCTCCATGGCCCGGTCCTCGGGCAGCGGTATGACGTTCCACCGCAGCCGCTGTTGCTCGTCCACCTCGGGCCTGAAGTATTCGACGGGCCGGCCGGTCTCCAGCGACGCGGCTACGGCCTCCATGAGCACGGGCAGGGACGCCCACACCTCATGGGATCCACGCGTGACGCCCTCCACGGCCTCGGCTTGATGGACACGCCCGCGGTCGATCTCCGGGCGCTGATCCAGGACGAGGTAGTCCCCGCCCACGTCCCGTGCGATGGGGATCAACCGGGGATGTCCGTAGAGAACGCGGCTGAACCCCCTGCCCATGAAGTCGAAGTCCACCTCGTCGTCCCCGACCTCCTCCGCAGTGCGCCTGTCGTAGTACACGGTGAGGCGCCGCCACTCGTCCGCGATCCGGCGTGCGCCGATCGGCCTGTAGAACCCGGGCAGCAGTTCCCCTCCCTGGTCGCGGAGGCCGTCGTGCCGCAGCAGCGACGTCACCAGGGGCCTCGGGAGCGGGTGGCCGATGTCCCGTTCGGTCGCGGCGATATCCGCCGGATCGGCGGGCGGCGCCAGCGCCCCGTAGGTCGTCGGCGCGTGCTCGGCCAGCCAGTTCTCGATGCGCGTCCACGACTCACTGATCGGTGCGGTCATGGCACGGGATCCTGCCAGTGGGTACTGACATTCACCGGTGCGGCCCCGGTCCGGGTAGCTCCTTGCCGACGCCCCGCCCCGCCCCGCGTCACGTGACGTCACGTCACGTCACGTCACGTCACGTCACCCGTGCATCGCGGAGGTGTAGGCGAACAGGGCGATCACACCGGCGACGCACACGAGGATCACCCATGAGCTGAAACCGGTGTGCCTTCCCCTGCCGTTGCGCCGCGCGGACCTGCGGGGCCGCCGGGACCGCCGGGACCGCCCCGTGTCCGCCCGGTCCGGAGCGGGCCGCGCCGCGTCGGCCGCCGCGTCGGCCAGCAGGCGCCGGCAGGTCGCGGCGAGCACGCCCGTACCGGCGGAGAGGGGCACCACGGCCTCCGAACGCGCCGGAGCGGTGGTGCCGCCGTCCAGGATGCGGCCCGCGCGTACGAGAATCTCGTCCCGGCCGCCCGCCGGAGCGAGGCTGATCCACCGCCGTACGTGTTCACCCCGGATGACCATCCCCCCGGACCGCTCCCGGTACAGGGTGTGCTCCCGCCACAGCACCGTCGCCAACTCCTGTGCGACGTCTCTCAGTTGTGTGCCCACCATCCGTCCCCCCACCTCGCATCGAATCGAACAAGCATCGAACTCTACTGGCGGGTGCGAACCCCTGAGCATCAGCCCCACCCCGGAACGGCCCGCCTCGCACCACCTGGCGGCTCCGTCGGGCCGGACGCGGACGGTGGCCGTTACAGTGGCGGTCGAAGGTGGGGGGCAGGAGCTGTGGCCTTCGGGGTGCTGGGTCCGCTGACCGTGTGGCGGGCCGGCGTACCGCTGGAACTGGGCACGCCGAAAGGTCGGATCCTCCTGGCGGTCCTGATGAGCCGACCGGGCCGACCGGTCTCCGATGACGCGCTGGTGGAAGCGGTCTGGGGCGAGGAACAGCCGAAGAGCGCCGCCAAGAACGTGCAGACCTACGTCCACCGGCTCCGGCACCGCCTGGGCGACCCGGGACGCATCGCCCGCGAGAGACGGGGCTACGTACTGCGGGCCGACCGTGCCGAGGTGGACGCGGCACGCTTCGAGGACCTGACGGACGCGGCCCGGACCGCGCTGGCGGCGGGTGAACGCGAGCGGTCGCGGCGGCTCTTCGCGGAGGCCCTGGGGCTTTGGCGGGGCCCGCGTTCGCCGGGGTCGCCGATCTGCCGGCGCTGGGCCCGGGGGCCACGCGCCTCGATGAACTCCGGCTCGGTGTGGTCGAGGAGCGGATCGACGTCGATCTGCGGCTCGGCCGGCACAGCGAGCTTCTCGGCGAGCTGACGGGGCTGACGATGGAGCACCCGTTCCGCGAGCGGATGTGGGCCCAGCTCATGCTCGCGCTGTACCGCTGCGGCCGGCGGGGGCGGACGCGCTGCAGGCCTACCTCCAGGTCCGTGAGGTCCTGGCCGAGGAGACCGGCGTGGAGCCCGGGCACAGGTTGCGGGACCTGCACCGGGCCGTCCTCGGCGAGGACCCCGCACTGGACCGGCCGGTTCCGGACGCGAAACCGGGCGGAAAGCCGGATGGGAAGCCGGGCGGGAAGCCGGGCCAGGAACCTGACCAGGGCCAGGAACCGGACCGGGAACAGGGCCAGGAACCGGACCGGGAACAGGACCAGGAACCGGACCGGGAACAGGACCAGGAGCCGGGCCGGGAACAGGGCCGGCGCATCGTCACCGGCGCCCGGATGCTGCCCCCGGCGCTCGGCGACTTCAGCGGGCAGCGCGCGGAGTTGGCGGAGATCGACGCCCGGCTCCGCGCGCACCGCGCCGCGGACGAACCGGCCGCCACGGTGACGATCTCGGGCCCCGGCGGGGTCGGCAAGACCGCCCTCGCGGTGCAGGCCTCGCATCGGCTGCGGTCCGCGTACCCCGATGGTCAGCTGTTCGCGGCGCTGGACGGCGCACGTACGCAGCGGGTCTCCCCCGCCACGGTGCTCGGCCGCTTCCTGCGGGCGCTGGGAGTGCCCGCCACGGCGGTGCCGGACGATCCGGAGGAGCGCACGGACCTCTATCGGGGCATGCTGGCCGAGCGGCGGATCCTGGTGGTGCTCGACGACGCGTACGACGAGGAGCAGTTGGCGCCCCTGCTGCCGACGAGCGGCACCTGCGGCGTCATCGCCACCGGTCGGGTGCGGCTGGCCGGCCTGGGGGGTGCGCACCGGGTCGAGCTCCGCGAGATGTCCGAGGCCGACAGTCTGGCCATGCTGCGCGGCACGGGCGGCCGGCTGGCCTCGGCCGCCCCGGCGGAGCTGTCCGACCTGGTACGGCTGTGCGCGCGGCTGCCGCTGGCACTGCGCATCGCCGGGGCGCTCCTGGTGTCCCGGCCGCACTGGCGCCCGGCGGATCTCGTGGCACGGCTGGCGGACGAACAGCACCGGCTGGACGCCCTGCGCTATCGCGATCTTGAGGTACGGGCCAGTTTCGGGCTGAGCTACGAGGGGATCCGGCCCGGGGCGCGGCGGCTGTTCCGGCTCCTCGGGTTGCTGGAGGCGCCCGATTTCCCGCTCTGGGCGGCGGCCGCCGCGCTCGACACCGGGCTGCCGGCGGCCCAGGAACTCCTCGACGAGCTGGTCGACGTCCACCTCCTCGACGTCACCGGAACGCCCAACGGCCAGGCGCGTTACGGGTTCCACGACCTGATCCGCGCGTACGCCCGGGAACGCGCGGAGGCGGAGGAGCCGGTGGCGGCCCGGAGCGGGGCCGTCGTCCGCGTCCTCAGCGCGCTCCTGGCCTTCACGGACATCGCCGACCGCGACCACATGGGACAGAACATGTTCCAGCGGGACGCCGACCGGTGGCATCCGGCGCTGGTGGAGGCGAGCCTGCCGCCCTCCGTGCCGCCGATGCGGTTGCTGGACGCGGAACGGGTCCCCCTGGTGGCAGGTGTGCGGCAGGCCGCCGAGCTGGGCAGGGACGAGCTCTGCTGGGAACTGGCCGTGGGCGGGCACGCGCTGTTCGAGACGGAGCGGTACTTCGACGACTGGCAGGAGTGCTACGAGACGGCGATGGGCCTGGCCAGGGCCGCGGGCAATCTGCGGGGCCGGGCCAGACTGCTCATCTCGATGGCCGGCCTGCTCTACACCCGGCGCCACTACGGTCCGGCCGAGGAGTCCAACACCGAGGCCATGGAGCTGTTCGAGCGGATCGGGGACCAGCGGGGCTATCTGGAGGCGCTGAGCAACGCGCCGTTCTTCCTCGTACCCAACGGCCGGCTGACCGAGGCGATCACCGCCGGCCGCGAGGCCTTCGTACGGCTCGACGCGGGCGGGCAGCCGGCCGCGGCCCTGCACGCGTACTCCCAGGTCGGCCTCGCTCATCTGCAGGCGGGTCGGCCTAAGCGCGCGGCGGCGGTCCTCACGGAGATCATCGACGGGGCGCGGAAGCAGGGCATCCGGACCCTGATCGCGCGGGACACCTACTGGCTCGGCCAGGCACAGCTCGCACTCGGCCGGACCGCGGAGGCCGAGGAGTCGTTCACCGAACTGGGCGAGTGCGCCCGGAACATCGGGTCGTCCGGCACGTTCTACACCGCCCACGCCTGGGGCTGTCTCCACCTGGCCCGGGGCGAGTACGCCGAGGCGCGCCGCCGTCTCCTCGAAGGCGTCGAGATCGCGCACGCACTCCACGACCCCATGTTCGAGACGCGGGGCCTCATCGACCTGCTCGATGCCCGCCTGTACGGTCCGCGTGAGCTGCCGGCCGCGATCGGCCGGGGGGAACGCGCGGTCGAGGTGGCCCGCGGAATCGACTACCCGTACCTGCTCGCGGGCGTACTGGAGAAGCTCGCCGGGCTGCGGGACGCGGCGGGCGACGCCGGCACCGGGCGGCGACTGGCCGACGAGGCGGCCGTCGTGCGGGACAGGATCCGCTGAGCCTCGCCGAACGGCACGGCACGGCATCGTGCGGCACCGCACGGCACGGAACGGCACGGCACCGCACGGCATCGCACCGCACGGCACGGCATCGCACGGAACCGCACGTGCTCTTTCCGGCGTCACCCCGGGCGTGTACCAGCCGTATTCCGTGCTAGGACACCCTGCGCGTCAACGACGGAACAGTTCTCGTGATCAGTGAGGTAGTAGTAGTGCACAAGCGACGTATCGTGTCCGCGGCCGCCGTGGTCTCCCTGGGGCTCGGGCTCTCGGCCTGCAGCGACGAGGACGGGGAGCCCGCGGCGAAGGACTCACCGACGGCGTCGGCCCCGGCCCCGGCCCCGTCCGAGCCGGACAGCGAGGCGGGCAGCGAGAGCCCCGCCGCCGACAGCGGTGACGGCGACGCTCCGGCAGGGGGCGAGGGGGACGTCGCCGCCCCCGGCACCGAGCTCAAGGTCGGCGACAGGGCCGTCCTGCCGTTCGCGTACACGAGTGACAAGAAGGGCACCATCGCCGTGACCGTCACGGCGATCGAGAAGGGCGCCGAGGCCGATAT
Organism: Streptomyces sp. CNB091; assembly: GCF_000377965.1. Classification (NCBI taxonomy): domain Bacteria; kingdom Bacillati; phylum Actinomycetota; class Actinomycetes; order Kitasatosporales; family Streptomycetaceae; genus Streptomyces; species Streptomyces sp. CNB091. The sequence goes on along the minus strand of NZ_KB899009.1, from coordinate 88,935 downwards.
GGCCGCCTTCGGTGACAAGGCGAAGGGGATGACGCCCTACTTCATCAAGATGAAGGTGGAGAACGTCGGCGGCACCGACCTGTCCTACGCGTCGCTGAAGCTGGACGGTGTGCTCGAAGGGGGTGCGGGCACGGGGGTCGTGCTGATCGGCGACATCCCCGGCAAGTGCGACAGGGAGAGCGCGCCCCGCGAGTTCACCACCAAGGGCGCCTCGTACGAGACCTGCTCGCTCACGGCCACGAAGGGCGCACCGGTCACGGCCGCTCAGTTCGACGAGGGCGACACGTACAGCGACAGTCCGGTCGTCTGGGCCGGCTGAGGTCCTGTACCGGCTGTCAACGGCCTTGACGGGGGCGGGGCGGGCGGGGCGGGCGGGCCTCGATCAACGCACGGGGAACCCGAAGGAGTAGCCCTGCTCCTCCAGCCAGGGCAGGACCTGGCGCAGAGCCGCCAAGGTCTGGGAGCGTTCCCCGCCCGCGTCGTGGAAGAGGACGGTCGGCCCGTTGGAGATCTCGCGCTTGACGGTGGCGACCATGGTGTCCGCGCCGGGCTGCTCGAAGTCCTTGGTGTCGACGTTCCAGCCCAGCGGTCGCATCCCGTGGGATGCGGCGAGCTGCCGGCTGTACGGGGTGAAAGCGCCTCCCGGGGCCCGGTAGTACTGCGACCGGACGCCTCCGGACGCCTTGATGATCATGCGTTCGGCTTCCAGGATCTGCTGCGACTGGTAGGCCTCGGACTTGGTGTCCATGGTGGTGTCGTGCGAGACGGTGTGGTTGCACAGCCGGTGGCCGTCCGCCACGACCTGCTTGACCAGGTCCGGGTACGCCCGGGCCTGGGTGCCCACCATGCAGAACGTGGCCTTCACGCCCTCGTCCTTCAGCAGGCGCAGCACCTGCGGCGTCCAGACCGGGTCCGGTCCGTCGTCGATGGTGATGTTGACGCCCCGCTCCCCGCTGTCCGAGGCGTGCGCGATGTCCGCCGCCACCTTGGCCACGGGCCGGTCCCGCTCGTCCGGCGAGGCGGCACTTCCCGACGGCCGCCCCCCGGTGGTGTCGGCCTGTGCGGTCCACACCGAGGTGGCGGCGGCCAGCGCCGTCACGCCGAGCGCCGCCGCGAGGAGCCGGCTGTGCCATGCCCTTCCCTTGTGCTTGCCCATGTCCGCCCGCCCCATTTCGCTGTCTCCACCGATGCCGTGCACTGCCGTGCACCCACCGATGCCGTCCGCCCACCGATTCCGTTCGCCCATCCAGACGGGCGAACGCTCCGGTGGGATGCCTCGGTTACCGACCGCGGACACAGCTGCAGGGAGCCGGCGACAAACGAGGGCTGCCGGGAGACCGGGTCAGCGAACCTTGCCCTCGGCAAGGGTGTGCGCGACCAGGGCGTTCGCGTGGCCGTGGCCCAGTCCGTGGTCGGACTTGAGCCAGGCGACCAGCTCCATGTGCCTGGTGAGCGGCGAGGCGCGGATGAGGGCCTTCCACTCGGAGACCGGGCGGCCGTACTTCTTCTCGATCGAGGGGAAGTAACTGGCAGGGCCCTTCACGGCGTCGGTCATGGGGCGTCCCGTCTGTCATGCCCTCCCCGTCCGGGAGGTGTCGGGGATATGACCGGCGGCGGACGGTGAATTCAGCGGTGATCGGGAGTGGCTCAGGTCACAGTCTCGCTGTGCCCCGCCGCGCCGACGGCCACCCGGCCACCGAGTCACCCGGCCACCCAGTCACCCAGTCACCCAGTCACCCAGTCACCCAGTCACCCAGTCACCCAGTCACCCAGTCACCGGAGGCTGACTCCGTTCTTTGCCCAGACTTTACCCGGGTCGGGGCCGGTGCCGGGATTCCCACGCGGTCGGAGCGTGTTGGCGCCGGGTGGACACCCCCGGCTATCGACAGGAAACCGACGTGACAGACGTGACGGCACACGCTCCGACCGGCGTGACAGGCACGGCAGCCCGCGCGGCGGACACCCTCTCCCGCCCGTTCACCGTCCGCGGGCTCACCAGCCGGAACCGGATCGCGATGGCGCCCATGACCCGGCAGTTCTCCCCGGACGGCGTGCCGGGGCAGGACGTCGTGGACTACTACACCCGGCGGGCCGCCGGCGACGTCGGGCTGATCATCACCGAGGGCACCTACGTCGACCACGCATCCGCGGGCACCAGCGACCGGGTCCCGCGCTTCCACGGCGAGGCGGCGCTCGCGGGCTGGGGAGAGGTGGCGGACTCCGTGCACCGCGCGGGCGGCGCGATCATCCCGCAGCTGTGGCACGTGGGCGTCACCCGCACCGAAGGCGCCGGGCCCGTACCGGACGCCGAGCCGGTCGGCCCCTCGGGCCTGTCCCTGAGCGGCGAGCCCAAGGGGCGCGCCATGACGCAGCAGGACCTCGACGACGTCATCGCGGCCTTCGCCGACGCGGCGGCCGCCGCCGAGCGCCTCGGCTTCGACGGCGTCGAACTGCACGGCGCCCACGGCTACTTGATCGACCAGTTCCTGTGGTCCGGAAGCAACCGGCGTACCGACGCCTACGGTGGCGACCTGGTCTCCCGGACCCGTTTCGCGGCCGAGATCGTGGCGGCCTGCCGCGCCGCCGTCTCCGACGCCTTCCCGCTCTTCTTCCGGATGTCCCAGTGGAAGATGGACTCCTACGAGGCGAAGCTCGCCGGGACACCGGAGGAGCTGGACGCCCTGCTCACACCGCTGGCCGAGGCCGGTGTCGACGTCTTCCACGCGTCCACCCGCCGCTACTGGCTGCCGGAGTTCGAGGGCAGTGACCTGAACCTGGCCGGATGGGTGAAGAAGATCAGCGGCAGGCCGACCCTCACCGTCGGCTCGGTCGGCCTGGACGACGACTTCTTCAGCGCGTTTCAGGGCAACGACTCCAAGGTCACCGGCATCGAGCAGCTGCTGGACCGGATGGAGCGCGACGAGTTCGACATGGTCGCCGTCGGCAGGGCGCTGATCGCCGATCCCGAATGGGCGGCGAAGACCCTGCACGGACGCGCCTCGGACATCACCCCGTTCACCGCGGAGATGCTGAAGACCCTGCGCTGACCCGCGAGGCCTCGCCCCTGCGCCTATGCCCTGATCACCGCCATCTGCCGGGAGGCCCGCGCGGATGGCGGTGATCAGGGCGCGGCCGGCCTCGTGGGCGGCGGTGCTGCCCTCGGTGGGGGTGGTGCCGGCGCGCTGGTGCAGGACGACCCCGAGGACCAGACCGGTGCGGTTTCCCATACGTCTGTCACGTCTGTCACGTCTGTCACCTTCGAGGAGCCGTTCTTCCGCACCCGTACGGCGCCGTTTCCGCCCCCGCGAGAGTGCGTATCGGTTCCGTATCAGGCCGGACGAGGGGCCGGGGCCAGGTCGAGCGTCGCGAGCGCTCCGCCGCCCGGGGCGTTCGCGAAGGTCAGCCGGGCTCCGAGCACCGCGGACTGGCCCTGGGCGACCGTCAGGCCGAGACCGTGCCCCCGGCCGCGTTCGCTCGCGCCGGTGCGGAAGCGCTGCGGGCCCCGCTCCAGCAGGTCGGGCGGGAAACCGGGGCCGTGGTCGCGTACGGCGATCCGCGCCCCGGTCACGGTCACCGCGACGGGGGCCGCGCCGTGCCGGTGGGCGTTGGTGACGAGGTTGACCACGATCCGCTCGACCCGGCGCGGATCCGTCTCCACCACCTCGGCGGCCCCGACGTCGACCCGGGTGTCCGTGCCCGTACGCCGCACCACGTCGGCGACCAGCTCGCCCAGCGGCACCGGGTCGAGGCGGGCCCGCTCGGCGCCCGCGTCGAGGCGGGAGATCTCCAACAGGTCCTCGACCAGCGCGTTCAGGGCTCGCAGCCGGCCCCGTACGAGAACGGTCGCCTCCTCGTCGTCGGGCAGCAGCCCGGCGGCGGTGACCAGGCCCATGAGCGGGGTGCGCAGTTCGTGCGCGACGTCGGCGGTGAAGCGGCGCTCGGTCTCCAGCTTGCGCTGGAGGGCGCCGGCCATGTCGTCGACGGCCGCCGACATCTCGGTGATCTCGTCGCGGGCCCGCCCGCCGGGGCCGATGCGGGCGTCCAGGTCGCCGTCGGCGATACGGCGGGCGGTACGGGCTCCGTGGCGCAGCCGCCGGTTGATCGGCTCGGTGGCGAGGGCGGCGAGCGGGACGACGAAGACGAGGGCGGCGAGAACGGATTTCACGATGCTGCGGTCCAGCAGCTGGAGACTGCGGACCTCGGTGCTCATGTCGTCCCGGACGACGAGGATCCGATCCTCGCCGACGGCCACGGCGCCCCACATCCAGTACCAGTTGGGCGGCTCGACGTCGTACCAGGTGGCGTACCCGCCGTCGGTGTCCGGACGGTGTTCGGCGAGATCGCGCGCCAGCGGCTGGGGCAGCTCCGCCCTGGTCCGTACGTCGACGTCGGCCGGGGCCTTCCCCGTACGGCCGTACTCCCGTTCGGCCGCGATCAGCCGGGTGAGGGTCCGGTCGTGGCCGACGCGCAGCCCGCGCTCCCGGGTCGCGTCGTGCACCAGGAAGCCGACGACGGCCGCGACCGCGCAGCACGCGGCGGCGGCGAGGGCGGCGATCTTCCAGCGCAGGGCGCGGGGGTTGAGGAAGTCCACGGCGTCCGCCGGCCGCTCAGCCGCGGACGAGCTTGTAGCCGAAGCCGCGGACGGTCTCGATCCGCCCGCTGCCGATCTTCTTGCGCAGCCGCAGTACGCACAGGTCGACGACCCGGGTGTCGCCCTCCCAGCCGTAGTCCCATACCTCGCGCAGCAACCGGCGGCGGTCGAGCACCGAGCCGGGCGCGGCGGCGAACTCCAGCAGCAGGCGGAGCTCGGTCGGCGTCAGCGACACCGTCTCGCCGGCCCGGCGCACCTCCATGCCGAGGGTGTCCACACTGAGGTCCCCGAAGACGAGGATGTGGTCGGCCCGGCCGGGCCTCCCGGCCGGGCCCTCCGCCTCCGGGCGGAAGGTGGCGCGGCGCAGCAGGGCGCGGATCCGGGCGACCATGACGGCGGTGTCGACGGGCTTGACCACGTAGTCGTCGGCCCCCGCCTCCAGGCCGGCGACCACGTCGAGGGCGTCGCCGCGCGCGGACATCATCAGGACCGGGACGGGGCTCTCCTCGCGGATCCGATGGCAGAGCCCGATGCCGTCCAGCTCGGGCAGCATCACATCGAGGATCAGCAGGTCGTGCGCGCCCGCCCGGAAGGCCTCCAGGCCGCTGAGCCCGTCGGCGGCCACGCCGACCCGGTAGCCGTAGCGTTCCAGGGCCAGTTGGACGGCGCGGCGGATGGTGGCGTCGTCCTCGACCACGAGCACGCTGACGGGGGCCGGGGCCGTGGACGGGGCCGGACGCCGGGCTTCGGACACGCTGCCTACCTGGGCGTTCGAGGTCATCGGTCGCTCGCATCGTAGTCGGGGGAGGGCGGCGGTCCGGGTCACCCGTGCCGCCACGGGGAGATCCCCGGAGCCGCCACGGGGAGGTCACCGGGGCCCCCGCGGGGAGGTCACCGGGGCCCCCGCGGGGAGATCCCCGGAGCCACCGCAGGGAGATCCCCGGAGCCACCGCAGGGAGATCCCCGGAGCCACCGCAGGGAGATCCCCGGGCCGCTGCGGGAAGGTCACCGGCCCAGCGTGGCCGCCACCGGAAGGTGGTCGCTGCCGGTGGCGGGCAGGGTCCAGGCGGCGCGCGGGGTCATTCCCCGCACGAGCACGTCGTCGATGCGGACCACCGGGAACGCGGCGGGCCAGGTGAACCCGAGCCCGTCGCCCGCCTCCCGTTGCGCGGAACGCAGCTGCGAGGTCACCGGGGCCAGCGCACCGTCCAGGTACGTCCCGTTGAAGTCGCCCAGCACCACGACCCGGGGCGCGGGCTCCGCCCGGAGCGCGGCGGCCAGCTCACGGGCCGCCTCGTTGCGCCGGCCCGTCGTGAAACCGGCTGCCGAGACCCGTACCGACGCCAGGTGGACCGCGTACAGGGCGACGGGCCCGTCCTGGGTCCGGGCCGTGGCGCGCAGCGCGCGGGTCCACGGCATGATCGGTACCGCCCGCACGTCCGCCAGCGGGTACCTGCTCCAGATGCCGACCCCGCCGATCACCGCGTGGTGCGGATAGGCGGGGGCCAGTTCGCGGGTGTAGACGGTCGCCGACGCGTCGGAGAGCTCTTCGAGTGCCAGGACGTCCGCGCCCGCCCCGACGAGTGCGCGCGCGGTGCCGGCCGGGTCGGTGTTCCCCTCGTTCACGTTGTGGCTGACCACCGTCAGGCCGCCGCCGCCCGAGCGCTTGTCGGTGAGCGCGCCGCCGAAGAGCGTGCCCCAGACGACGGCGGGCGCGAGCACCGCCACGGCTGCGGTCCGGGACCGGCGTACGGCGGCGAGGACGAGGAGGAGTGGTACGCCGAGGCCGGTCCAGGGCAGCAGCGTCTGCAAGAGACTGCCCGCGTTGACTCCCGCGTTCGGGACCCACGCGTGCAGCGCCATCGGCACGGCGCACAGCACGGCGACGGCAGCGAGCAGCCGGCCCGGGCGGCGGGGGCGGCCTGCCTCGGCCGTCCGGGGGCCCGGGGGTACGTGGGCGGCCGAGGGTACGTGGGCGGCCGGCGCCGGGGAGGGTACGGAGCCCTCGTGGGTGCCGGGGCACGTGGAGGTGTCGATGCCCCCGCCGGTGCCGCCGACAGCCTCGTGGGAGCCGGGACCCCCACCGCCGCCCACAGCCTCGTGAGAGCCGGGGCCCCGGCCCGTGCCGACGGCCTCGCCACCGTCCACGGCCTCGTGGGGGCTCACCGGCCCACCGGCGCCCCTCGCCTCGCGGGGGTCCAGGCCGCCCCTCCGGATGCTCAGCACGGCACGGTTCTCCCAACGTCACGTACACCGGGGGTCGGGTACGCCCCCAGCGTCCGCGAGCCGTGCTTCCGGCCGGTCAGAGCGCTGCTTCGGGGACCGCGCGGGTCTGTTTCGGTTACGTATCGGTCAGCGCCCGGGAGGACTTCTGCCGGGACGCTGAAACTGGAGCGCCCCACAGCCGCTACGCGAAGGCGGGGTGACGCGCGACCCGGACGACGGGAGCCGCCGGTCACCCCGTGAAGAGGCCGGTCTCCGTGAGCGGACCGTACGCGTCCGGGCGGCGGGTGGTCAGGAACGGGAACAGCTCCAGCCAGTCGCGGCGGGCGTCGAGATCGAGATCGGCGACCAGCACGGCGGGCTCGTCGCGCGGGGCCTGTGCCAGGACCCGGCCGTACGGGTCCACGACGAAGGAGCTGCCGTAGAAGGTGAGGCCCCTCTCCGCGCCGACGCGGTTCGGCACGATCATGAAGGTGGCGTTGGCGATGGCGTTCCCGGTGATCACCTTCTGCCAGAGCGGCTGGGAGTCGAAGCCGGGGAAGCCGGGCTCGGAGCCGATGGCGGTCGGGTAGACGAGGACGTCGGCCCCGGCGAGCGAGTAGGCGCGCGCCAGCTCCGGGAACCACTGGTCCCAGCAGGTCGGCAGGCCGAAGCGGGCCTCGTCGACCGTGACCAGCGGGAAGGCGTCGTCGCCCGCCGGGCCGGGGCGGAACCAGTCGTCCTCGTAATACCCCTCGGTGACCGGGATGTGGGTCTTACGGGTGCGCTGGGCGAGGGTTCCGTCGGGGGCGACGAGGATCGCGGTGTTGTAGCCGAGGCCGTCGTCCTCACCGGTGGGCGCCGGGGCCTTCTCGTACAGCGAGGCGTGCACGTACACGCCGTGCTCGCGTGCGGCCTCGGCCGCGAAGGTGAAGGTGGGGCCGGTCAGCAGCTCCTCCGGTCCGGCCGGCTCGGGGTGGTCGGACCGGCGTACGACGGCGAAGTACGGCGACAGCGTCAGCTCCTGGAGGCAGACCACGCGGGCGCCCTCGGCCGCGGCGATCCGGATGCCTTCCAGCAGGGCGGCCCGGTGCTCGGCGGGGTCCCGGTGCCAGCGCTGCTGGACCGCCGCCACGCGCAGGGGCGCGCGCTCGGCGGGGCGGGTCCGGGTCGGGGAAGCGGGCGGGTCGTACGCGGTGATCAGACGCATGGCGGGTTCCTGGGGAGGGAGGGGCCGACGGGGCGGGCGCGAGGCGGAGAGTACGTGCCGGAACGTTCCGGCACCGACGCGAATCTAACCCTGCCGGAACGTTCCGGCAACCCTCCGTCCCACCGGACGGCGAACGTCTAGACTTCACCCCTGTGACCTCCCGGACCGTGACCCTGCTCGATGTCGCCCGCGCCGCCGGGGTCTCCAAGAGCACCGTCTCCGACGCGCTCCAGGGCTCGGGGCGGGTCGCGGAAGCCACCCGGGACCGGGTTCGCGCGGTCGCGGAGGGGCTCGGCTACCGCCCCAACAGCGCCGCCAGGCGACTGCGCCGCGCCAGCACCGGAGCCGTCGGGCTGCATCTGCCGGCGACCGCGACCCGGCTGGACTACTACATGAACCTCGCCTTCGGGGCGGTCGAGCGCGCCCAGGAGGACGGGCTCGACATGGTGCTGCTCGCCCCCTCGGGGGCGGCGGGCGGGCGGATCGCCTCACGTGTCGACGGCCTGCTGGTGATCGACCCCGAGGCCGGCGACAGCGCGGTGCCGGGGCTGCTCGACGCGGGCGTCCCGGTGGTGACCGGCGAGCGCTACCTCGGCCCGGCCACCGGCCCCAGCTCCGCCGTGGTCTGCGACAACGCCGCCTCGCTGACCGCCCTCCTCGACCATGTCACCGAGCGCGGCGCCCGCCGCCCCGCACTCCTCGCCCCGTCCGGCTCCTCCGCCTGGGCGACCGCCCTGCGCGCGACGGCCGAATCCTGGGGGCGGGCCCACGGGGTGGCGGTGACCCTGCGCACCGTGCCCTTCGCCGCGACCCCGGCCGAGACCGAAGCGGCCACCCGGGCACTGCTCGCCGCCGACCCCGCCGTGGACGCCGTGATCTGCGCCCCCGACGGCTCCACCCCCGGCGTCCTGCGCGCGGCGGCGGCCCTCGGCCGAAAGGTCGGCACACCCGCCGGAAACCACCCGGGCGGCGCACCCGACGGAACCCACCCGGGCGGCACACCCGACGGAACCCCCGGGCAGAGCGCACCCGACGGAACCCACCAGGACGCCCCGCTCGGAGGCGGCCTCCTCGTCGCCTCCTGCGTCGACGGCACCGCGACCCGGGGCGCCGAGCCGCCCGTCACCGCGGTCGACCTGCGCCCCGCCGCCTACGGGCGCGCCTGCGCCGAGCTGCTCTGCGACATCCTCGCGGGCCGCGCGGCCCCCGACACCGTCCGCCGCCACGCGTGGTCTCTGGAGCTCCGGGCCTCAACGGGCTGACCGGGCTCACCGGGCTCACCGGGCTCACCAACCTCCCGCGAGCGGCGACCGGTTGCCGTCCTCCGCATCTCCGCAATGTGAACGTTGTGAGTCGACCCGCAACTGGCGTGGCGGCCTTGACATTTCACCGCGCGGCCGATGATAAGATCATCTTACTTCCAGTGGGCTGATGGCGTATGGGGGCATTCCGGGAGGGATGAAACCTCGGCCCCACCTTCGGAGGGACACCTCCCGAAGCGGCGCACGGTCGTGGCGAACGAGCCCTGGCTGCGTGCCGCCTGACGGGGTGTCAAGCCGTTTCCGCCATGGCACTTGAAGTGAGTCTCATGACATTTCCACAGGGCCCCGTCTTCTGGGCGCTGGTTGTCGTAGCACTGGTCGCCGTGGGTGCCGTTCTGCGGGCTCGCGCGACCAACGTCAAGCTCCGCAGACACCATGCGGAGCTGCGCCAGGAGCGCGACGCGCTCCTGCACCAACGGGACGAAATCCACGTCGTCCACAACGGTCTGCTCCAGCGTCAGTCCACCGAGCTGGCGGAGGTCCGCAAGGACGCCGAGGAGGAGACCAAGGCCGTCCTCAAGGCCGCCGTCCGCACCCTCCAGGGCCTTGCGGACGAACAGCAGGTCGTGATCGAGAAGGCCCAGCGCAAGTACGGCGACGACCCCGGGATCCTCGCCGACCTGATGGCCATGGACCACGCCAACAGCCAGTTCGGCCGGCGCGCCCAGGGCATCGCCGTGCTCTGCGGCGGCTGGCTCGGCCGGCGCGAGACCGTGGCCTCCGTCTTCGACGTGGCCCGCAGCGCCCAGGGCCGTATCCGGCACTTCGACCGGGTCCGGGTCAACGGCCAGGTGAACTTCTCCGTGGTCAGCCGGGCCGTCGAACCCGTCGCCGTGGTCCTCGCCGAACTGCTCGCCAACGCCACGAACTACTCCGCCCCCGGCACCCCGGTCGAGATCAACATCCAGGCCGTGCCGACGGGCGTCTGCCTCATCGTCGACGACGCCGGCCTCGGCATGGGCCAGGAGGAGAAGGACCGCGCGGCGGCACTCCTCTCCCCCCAGGCCGCGATCAGCGTCTCCAGCCTGGGCATCCCGCCGCAGTTCGGGTTCGCCGTCTCCGGGATGCTCGCCGCCCGCTACGGCTTCCGGGTCTCGGTGGACTCCGTTTCCCCCTATGGAGGCGTACGCGCGGTGGTCCTCATCCCCGACGAACTGCTCACCACCGAGGCGCCGCCGGCCGCGGCGCCCGTCGAAGCCCCCGAAGCGGCGGCCCTTCCCTACCCGCCACAGGAGCAGCGGGCGGTGCGGCAGGCCGACCAGTGGCAGACCCCGGCTCCGGCGCCCACCCCGCTCTTCCCGCCCGCCCCGCAGCAGCCCGACACCGCCACCCAGCCGCTGGCCCAGATCACCACCACCGCCGGGGGGCTGCCGAAGCGTCGTCGTAAGAGCCCGGTCTCCGCCGTGCCATCGGCGGAACCGGAGCCCGTGCGCAGCAACGAGGAGACCGCCTCCCGACTCGGCGCGTTCCAGCGCGGCACCCGGTCCGGACGCGACACGACGACGACGGAAGGACCCGAGTTCCAGTGAACCCCGATCTGTCCTGGGTGCTCAACGACCTGCTCCAGGTACCCGGCGCCCGGCACGCGATCCTGGTGTCCGCCGACGGCCTGCTGCTCGCCAACTCCAGCGAGATCGGCCGGGACGACGCGGAGACCGTCGCCGCGGCGATGAGCTCCATGCAGTCCCTCAGCCGGGCCGTCGCCCCCTTCATCGGAACCCGTGAGCCGGGCCGCTGGCGGCAGACGCTCCTGGAGTACGAGGACGGCTGGATCTTCCTGATCGCCGCCGGCACCGGCGCCTACCTGGCCGCCACCGCCGCCGCCGACGTGGACATGGAGGCGATGTCCTTCCGGATGCAGCAGCAGGTCACCGCACTGGGGAAGGCGATGACCACGCCGCCCCGCCAGAACGCGAGCAGCGAGATATGACGGCGCCGGGCGAGGAGCAGCAGGTCAGCAGCGGGTTCGTCCGGTCCTACGTCATCACCGGCGGCCGGGGGCTGCCCGACGCGGATGACCTCTCCCTGGTCACCCTGGTCACCCTCGCACCCGACCGGCAGCCGCCGCCGAACCCCAGCCCCGAGGTCAAGGCGATCTGGGAGCTGTGCTCCGGCGGCTATCTGTCGGTGGCCGAGGTCGCCGGCCACCTCGGCCTGCCGGTCGGGGTGGCCCGTCTCCTGCTCCAGGATTTAAACCAGCAGGGACATCTGCTGCGCCGGAAGGCGCCGCCGCCTGCCCAGCTCGTTGACAGGAAGATCCTCGAAGAGGTGTTGCATGGACTCCAAGTCCGGTTCGGCTGAGAGCATCTATGTGCCGGACGCGGTGCAGCGCGCGGCGAAGATCCTCGTCGTCGGGCACTTCGCCGTGGGCAAGACGACGCTGATCGGCACACTGTCCGAGATCACCCCGCTGCGCACCGAGGAGCGGATGACGCAGGCCGCGGCCCAGGTCGACGATCTGCGCGGCGCCCCCGACAAGAAGACGACGACGGTCGCCCTGGACTTCGGGCGCCTCACTCTCAGCGACGAACTGGTGCTGTACCTGTTCGGCACGCCGGGCCAGCAGCGGTTCGTGGAGCTGTGGGAGGACATGGCGCGCGGCTCGCTGGGCGCGCTGCTCCTGGTCGACCCGGCGCGGCTCGCCGACACGTTCCCCGTCATCGACCTGGTCGAGACGTACGGCCTGGAGTACGCGGTCGCCGTCAACAGCTTCGACCCGTACTCGCAGCACGCCGAGAACGAACTGCGCGAGGCGCTCGACCTGCTGCCGGACACCCCGGTCGTCTTCTGCGACGCCCGGGACCAGAACTCCTCCGCGCAGGCCCTGATCACCCTGGTCCGCCACCTTCTCGCGCACGCGGCCTGACCCACCCCAGACGTATCCCGAGCCGGGGCCGACCGGGCCCCGCGATCACACCGAGGAAGCCGACATGGACCCGCAGCCGGGAGCCACCCCGTACAGCGCGCCCGCCGGGTGCCCCATGCACCAGCAGCAGACGTCGCTGTACGGACCGGAGTTCGCCGCCGATCCGCACCGCTTCTACGACGCGTCCCGGGCACACGGCCCCGCCGCGCCCATCGAGCTGGCCCCCGGGGTGGAGGCCACGCTGATCGTGCAGCACGAGGCGGCGCTGCGGGTGCTCCAGAACCCGGCGCTGTTCGCCCGGGACTCGCGGCGCTGGGCCGCGCTGCGCGAGGGCGCCGTACCCATGGACAGCCCCGTCCTGCCGATGATGGTGTACCGGCCCAACTGCCTTTTCACCGACGGCGCGGAGCACCTGCGGCTGCGCAAGGCGGTCACCGAGTCGCTGTCGCGGCTCAACAGCTCCCGGCTGAGCCGGGACGTCGAGCGGATCGCCGACTACCTGATCGACCAGTTCATCGAGCGCGGCACCGCCGATCTGCTCAACGAGTACGCCAAGCTCCTGCCGCTGCTGCTGTTCAACCAGCTCTTCGGCTGCCCCGGCGACATCGGCGACCGGCTGACCCGCTCGATGTCCGCCATCTTCGACGGCGAGGACGTGCTCCGCGCCAACACCGAGCTGACCGAGTGCCTGATGGAGCTGGTCGCCATCAAGCGCCGCCAGCCCGGCGAGGACATCACCTCCTGGCTGATCCAGCACCCGGCGGGGCTGCGGGACGAGGAGCTGAAGGACCAGCTGGTGATGCTGATGGGCGCCGGCGTGGAGCCGGAGCGCAATCTGATCGGCAACGCGCTGCTGCTGATGCTCGCGGGCGAGGCGCCGGGCACGCCCGAGCGGCGCGGCTCCGGGCTGCTCGTCGAGGACGCGCTGGACGACGTCCTGTGGAACAACCCGCCGATCGCCAACTACGCGACGCACTACCCGGTGCGGGACATCGAGCTGGACGGGGTCGTGCTCAAGGCGGAGACCCCCGTACTGATCAGCTTCGCCGCCGCGAACAGCGACCCCGGGCTCACCGACGCCCGCCAGACCCTGAGCAAGGGCGCCCACCTGGCCTGGGGCGCGGGCCCGCACGTGTGCCCGGCCAAGTCCCCCGCGACGCTGATCGCGCTGACCGCGATCGAGAAGATCCTCAACACCGTCCCGGACCTCGCGCTGGCCGTGCCCGCCTCGGGTGTGGCCTGGCGGCCCGGTCCGTTCCACCGGGCCCTGGTCGCGCTGCCCGTACGGTTCACCCCGACGGCCGCGCGGCGCGCGGGGACCGGGGCGCAGCCCCCGGCCCCGACCTCGGCCCAGCTGCCCGACCCGTTCCGGAACACCCCCTCCGCACCCTCCGCGCCCTCCGTGACGCCCCGTCACGCCGGGGAGCCGGCCAAGAAGCAGAAGGGCTGGTGGAGTTCGTTCCTCGACGTGTTCCGCGTATGACCCACAGGCCGACAATTCGCATATGACAACGGGCATTTAGTGACGATTGCATGTGACGGGGGCAACAGAGAACGATGCTTGGCGCCGATATCCGGAGGGGTAGGTTCAGTGCGGTAACCACGGGCCTAGGTCGAGGAACTCTGCGTGAGCATCACTGGCGGTACAACCAGGACGCCCGACGGACGGCGCGCGGTCATCGGTCTGCTCCGCAGACTCAATTCCCCGGAAGGACAGGCCGAGCCCTACGGAATACTCGCGGAGCTCCGGGCGATGGGTGACGTCGTCCGCGCTCCGTGGAACGGGTATTTCGTCACCGGCTTCGACGCCTGCAGCCAGGTGCTCCGGGGCCGCAACTGGCTCGCCCCGGATCTCGCCTGGCAGCAGCGGCAGGACGACTCCAAACAGTGGGACGCCATAGCGACCCGGGAGATGACCACCACGCTCGCCCGGCTCAACGCCCCCGAGCACACCTGCCAGCGCCGCTCCCTGGGCAATCTCTTCGACCGCTCCACCATCGAACGCCTCACCCCCGACGTCGAGCGCGACGCCGACCGGCTGCTGGACGAGCTGGCGGAGAAGCTCCGCTGGGGCGAGGCGGACTTCGTCTCCACCGTCAGCGAGCAGCTGCCGGTCATGACCGTCGGCTCGTGGCTGGGCATCCCGCCCGAGGACTACCCGGACATCCTGGAGATCACCCACAACCAGGTGTTCGCCCAGGAACTGCTCCCCACCAAGTCGCAGCTCGCCGTCTCCGAGGAGGCGACCATGCGGCTGCGGGCCTACTTCACCGGTCTGGTCGCCCGGCGCCGGGCGGAGCCCCGCCACGACGTGCTGACCGGCTGGATCCACACCTGGGACGCGATGGAGCCGGACCGGGAGCGGGCGGACGAGATCCTCTACCGGCTCACGATGTTCGTCACCATCGCCTCGCTGGAGACCACCGCGACGCTGCTGACCTCGATGACCTCCCTGCTGACCGAGCCCGGCCGGTGGGCGTGGCTGCGGAAGTACCCGGAGCACGTCGACGCGGCCGTCGACGAGGTCCTGCGCCACGACCCGCCCATCCACATCAACACGCGGATCGCCGCCGAGGACACCGTCCTGGCCGGGGTCCCGATCAAGAAGGACAGCATGATCCACGTCCTGTACGGCGCGGCCAACCACGATCCGCGGCGCAACCCGGACCCGGGCGCCTTCGACATCCTGCGCGGCGGCAGCCACCTCACGTTCGGCGGCGGGGTGCACTACTGCCTGGGCGCGGCGCTGGCCAAGCTGGAGGCGCGGACGCTGCTGGCGCGGATGCTGGATCGTTTCCCCACCCTGCACACCGTCTCGCGGCCGGTGTACGCCCCCCGGATGGTCTTCAGACGGATCACCTCTTTGGGCGTGGCCCTGTGAAGCTCTCGCTCCCCGAGTTCCTCACCCCGGCCGGCCGCTCCGAGGACCGCCCGCCGACGGTACGCGCCCGGCGCGAGGGGCCCGTCCTGTACGTGGAGCTGCACGCGCCGGACACCGGCAACGCGGTGACCGAGGCGATGCTCGACGAGCTGCTGGACATCGTCGCCGCCCCGGACCCCGAGGTGCGGGTGCTGGTGCTCAGCGGCGCGGGGGACGACTTCTGCCTGGGCGGGGACCGCGCCGAGTTCGCCGAGTGGCTGGAGGAGGACCCCACCGGCCGGGGCATCCGGGTCGCCGGGGAGAAGGCCCGCCGGGTCTGCGAGGCGATCTCCGGCGGCCGGGCGGTGACCATCGCCCGGGTGCAGGGCAAGGCGGTCGGCGCGGGGTTCGCGCTGGCCCTCGCCTGCGATCTGCGGGTCGGCGCGGACACCGCCGCCTTCCGGCTGCCGGAGCTGGCGCTCGGGCTGCCGACCGCCTGGGGCGGGCTGCTGCCCCGGCTGATCCACGAGGTGGGCGCGGCCCGGGTCCGCGAGCTGATCCTCACCGGCCGGGCCTTCGACGCCGCCGAGGCGCACCAGCTGTCGGTGCTCCAGCGGGTGGTGCCCGAGGCCGAGCTGGACGCCGCGGTCGCCGCCTGGGCGAAGCCGGTGGTCCGCCGCCCGGAGGCCGCGCTGCGGGTCACCAAGGCGCTGCTGAACTCCTACGCCGCCGCCACCCGGCTGGCCGACCCCTCGTTCCTCGACGCGGAGCTGATGGCCTCGGTCGCGGCGGCCACCCGGCGCTCTCCGGCGGGCGGCGACGGGGCGGGCGGGGCACACTCGTAAAAACCCGAGTGGGAGGTCTCCGGCGTGGACGTACCGGTGTGGCTCTGGATCGTGTTCGCCGTGACCGTCGTCGTCTCGCTGGCGGTCGACCTCCTGGCGCACCGCAAGGCGCATGTCATCGGCTTCAAGGAGGCCGGGCTGTGGAGCGCGCTGTGGGTGAGCCTCGCGCTGATCTTCGGTGCGGTCGTCTTCCTGACGCTCGGGAGCACCGCCGGAACGGAGTACACGACCGCCTGGCTGCTGGAGAAGAGCCTCTCGGTCGACAACCTCTTCGTCTTCGCGCTGATCTTCGCGTATTTCAAGGTGCCCCGGGAGTACCAGCACCGGGTGCTCTTCTTCGGCGTCATCGGCGCGCTGGTGTTCCGCGCGGTGTTCCTGACCCTCGGCGTCGCGGTGGTCAACCGCTTCACCTTCGTCCTTTTCCTCTTCGCCGCGATCCTTTTCTACAGCAGCTATAAGATCCTCAGCGGCCAGGAGGAGAATTTCGACCCCGGTAAAAGCTTCGCGGTGCGGCTGCTGCGGAAGGTGATGCCGGTCCAGGAGCACTATTCCGGGACGCACTTCGTCGTCCGCGAGGAGGGGCGGCGGGTCGCCACTCCGCTGCTCGCGGTGGTCGCCGCGATCGAGGCGGCCGACCTGATCTTCGCGGTCGACAGCGTGCCCGCGGTGCTCGCGGTCAGCGACGACCTCTTCATCGTCTACACCAGCAACGCCTTCGCGATCCTGGGGCTGCGGGCCCTGTACTTCCTGCTGGCGGGGCTGCTGGACCGGTTCCACTACCTGAGCCACGGGCTGGCGGTCATCCTCGCCTTCATCGCGGTCAAGCTCCTCCTCCAGGCCTCCCACAAGATGATCAGCACCTCGATCCCGGAGATTCCGTCACCGGTGAGCCTCGCGGTGATCATCGTCATTCTGGCCGTTTCGGTGACCCTGAGCATGCGCCGTCCGGCGAAGAGCCCGGGCCCCACGGACGCGTCCGACGCCTCCGACGCCTCCGAAAGCGATACGGACAAGTAGGGTCACGGAAAGCAACGCCCTTTTCACGGCAACGCGAGACGCCATGCATCGGCAACGCAAAGGGAAAGACTTTCCAAAATCTCCCGCCCCGCCTATCGTGAATAAATGGCGAACAAAGAGCGTGACACCCGACAGCGGGCCGCTTTCATGTGCCCGACCTGCAAGCAGCCCGTCCGTTCCGAGATCCACCGCCACAAGTCCCTCGGGATCTTCGTCCCCGTCTGGCGCGCGGGCCCCTGCGAGAACCCCGACTGCGCGGAGTACGCCGCGCAAGAGCGGCCCGCCCGGCACCGGACCGGCTCCTCCTGACCGGAAGCCCCGGCCTGACCGGAAGCCCCGGCCCTCTCGGCCCGCGGCCAGGCGCTCTCAGCCCGCGGCCAGACGCGCGGTGAGACGCGCCTTCGCCGCCGGCCACTCGTCGGCCAGCAGCGAGAAGTAGACGCTGTCCCGCCAGCTCCCGTCCGGCCGCCGCCGGTGCCTCCGGAACACCCCTTCGCGCCGCGCCCCGAGCCGGGCGATGGCCGCCTGCGAGCGCTCGTTGCGGTGGTCGGTCTTCAGCTGGACGCGCCCCATGCCCAGCTCCTCGAAGGCGTGCGTCAGCAGCAGGAGCTTCGTCTCGGTGTTCACCGGCGAGCGCCAGTGAGCCCGGCCGTACCAGGTCCAGCCGATCTCCAGGCGCTCGTCCGCCACCGCCACGTCCAGATACGTGGTCCAGCGCCCGACGCGCGGACCGGCCCCCGGCTGACTAGCGTTGCCGGTGCGGGGCCGGTGCGGGCAGGGGGCCGTACGGGCGGGGCCGACGACAAGGACTCCAGGGAAGGACCGGCACCATGGCTGTACAACCCGAGGGCACTCCATGCTGGGCGGACGCCATGTTCGCCGACGTCGAGGGCGCCAAGAGCTTCTACGGTGACGTACTCGGCTGGACGTTCGGCGATAGTGCGTCGGAGTTCGGCGACTACACGCAGGCGTACGCGGACGGAAAGGCCGCGGCGGCCGTCGTCCCGCCGATGCCGGGCGCGGAGGGCCACTCGGCGTGGTGCCTGTACCTCGCGTCGCCGGACGCGGCGGCCACCGCGGAGAAGGTCCGCGCGAACGGCGGCGAGGTACTGATGGAGCCGATGCGGGTCGACGACTTCGGCACGATGGCCCTGGCCCGCGACCCCGGTGGAGCCGTCTTCGGCATCTGGCAGGCCGGCGGCCACGAGGGGTTCGAGACGGAGATGGGCGCGCCCGGCGGGTACTGCTGGGGCGAGGTCCACACCCGGGACCCGAAGAAGGCGGACGCGTTCTACCCCTCGGTCTTCCCCTACACCGTGCGCAAGTTCGACGACGAGTCGATGGACTTCTCCCTGTTCGACGTCCGGGGGGAGACGGTCCTGGGCCGCATGGCGATGGGCGACGACTTCCCGCCGGAGGTACCCGCGTACCTGAACGTCTACTTCGCCGTGCCCGACTGCGACGCGGCCGTGGCGAAGGCGACCGAGGGGGGCGGGGTGCTGCGGTACGGGCCGACGGACAGCCCGTTCGGCCGGTTCGCGACGCTCAGCGACCCGCAGGGCGCCTGGTTCACCGTGGTCGACGTGACCACCACCGAGGGCGAGATGCCGGCGACGAGCCCGGTGACCTGACCGGGGGCCGTCACACCGTACGGGCCGCGACCGGAGAACCGGAGCGGCCCGTACGCGCGCCCGGCGGGTCTCGGCGCGTACCCGGGCTCGCCCGTACAGGCTCCCCACACCCCACCCGTACGTTCCTCCGTACGTTCCTCCGACACGCCTCGCACCTGCGATGGATCATCGTCCAGAGAATGGTAAATGCAAGCCCATATGGCCTAGCGTGTCGCACATGCAGTCCTACACAATCGGCCAGGCAGCACGACTTCTCGGGGTCAGCCCCGACACCGCACGCCGCTGGGCGGACGCCGGCCGGGTCGCGACCCATCGCGACGAGGCCGGCCGCCGCCTGATCGACGGCCGCGCGCTGGCAGCCTTCTCGATCGAGGTCGGCCAGGGCACGGGCGGCGAGGACGAGGCCGTGTACACCTCGGCCCGCAACGCGTTCCCGGGCATCGTCACCGCGGTGAAGCTCGGCGACATCGCGGCCCAGGTCGAGATCCAGGCCGGTCCGCACCGGCTCGTCTCGCTCCTGACGCGGGAGGCGGTGGAGGAGCTGGGTCTTGAGGTCGGCATGCGGGCGACCGCCCGGGTGAAGTCGACCAGCGTGCACATCGACCGCGTCTGAGACCGGCCGACGACGAGAATCCAAGGAGCCCGACCCTCATGTCCCCGCTGATCGACCACCGCCGTGTGGTCAGCCCCCGCCGCGCGGCCGCCGCCGTCCTGACCACCGCCCTCCTGATCCCGCTCGCCGCCTGCGGCGACGACTCCGGCCCGGCCAAGGGCGAGGGCAGCGGCTCGGCAGCCGCGAAGGGCGCCCCGAAGGCCGACCTGACCGTGCTGGCCGCCTCCTCTCTGACGGACGTCTTCAAGGCGGCGGGAGCCACGTACGAGAAGGAGAACCCGGGCACGAAGGTGACGTTCTCCTTCGCCGGCTCCCAGGAACTGGCCGCCCAGGTCAGGCAGGGCGCCCCCGCCGACGCGCTGGTCACCGCCGACACGAAGACGATGGACGGCCTCTCCGGCGATACCGGGAAGCCGACCGTCATCGCCAGGAACCGCCTGGTCATCGCCGTCGGCGAGGGCAACCCGGAGAAGGTCGAAAGCCTGGAGGACCTCGCCGACCCCAAGCTGAAGGTCGTCCTGGCCGCCCCCGAAGTGCCGGTGGGCCGTTACAGCGCGCAGATCCTCGACGCGCAGAGGATCGAGGTGAAGCCGGTCTCCCAGGAGCCCAACGTGCGCGCGGTCCTGTCCAAGGTCTCGCTCGGCGAGGCCGACGCCGGGCTCGTCTACAGGACCGACGCCGCGACCGCCACCGACAAGGTCGACGCGATCGACATCCCGGACGCGCGGAACGCCATCGCCTCCTACCCGGCCGCCACGCTGAAGACGTCGCGGCACGGCGAGGCCGCCGCCGCGTTCGTCGCCTGGCTCTCCACGCCCGCCGCGCAGAAGATCCTCCGGGGCGCGGGCTTCCAGCAGCCGTAACCGCCCCACGCCCCGGCAGGTCCCGTACCGCCCGGCAGGCCCGTCCGCCCGGCAGGCCCGTCCGACGGGCCGTCCCGTCCGACGGGCCGTCCCGTCCGACGGGCCGTCCCGTCCGGCGGGCCTGCCGGGCACCGCACCGTCTCCGAGCCCCACGAGGTCACCCGATGAAACGTCCCGGCCGCCGCCGCACCGCAGGGGCCCGCGCACCCCTGCTGCTGACGGTGCCCGCCCTGCTGGCCGTGGCGTTCCTGATGCTGCCGCTCGCCGGGATCCTGGTCCGCACCTCCTGGGGCGAGCTCGGCGCCCACCTCACCGCCGAGGCCACCACCGAGGCGCTGCGGCTCTCGCTGCTGGTCTCCCTGTGGGCGCTCGGGCTCTCCCTGCTGCTCGGGGTGCCGCTGGCCTGGCTGCTGGCCCGGGCGCCGTTCCCCGGCAAGGCGTTCGTCCGCTCGCTGGTGCTGCTGCCGATGGTCCTGCCGCCCACGGTCGGCGGCGTCGCCCTCCTGCTGGCGTTCGGGCGGCGCGGGCTGCTCGGCCCCTGGTTGGAGGACACCTTCGGCGTCACGCTCCCCTTCCACACGTCGGGGGCCGTGCTGGCGGCGACGTTCGTCGCGATGCCGTTCCTGGTCATCTCGCTGGAGGGCGCGCTCGGCGGGCTGCGCCCCCGGTACGAGGAGACCGCGGCCTCCCTGGGGGCCTCGCCGGTCCGGGTGTTCCGCACCGTGACGCTGCCGATGGTCGCCCCCGGGCTGATCGCCGGAGCCGCCCTGACCTGGGCGCGGGCGCTCGGCGAGTTCGGCGCGACCATCACCTTCGCCGGGAACCTCCCCGGCACCACGCAGACCCTGCCGCTCCAGGTCTACCTGCTGCTCCAGGACTCGCCGGAGGCCGCCACCTCGGTGTCCCTGCTGCTGCTGGCCATCGCGATGATCGTGCTCATCGCGCTGCGCGGCCGGTGGACCGGGACCCCGGGCGACCGCCCGTCGGCGGCGACCGGCCACCGGGACCCGGCGAGCCGGACGGCGGAGGCACGCCCGGAGGAACCGGCGGCCACGGCCCCGGGCCCGCTCCCCGGGCCCGCCGCCGACCCGCGGCCGAAGACCGAGCCTGAGCCCTGGCCGCTGCACGCCGACGTCACCGGCTTCACGCGCCTCACGCTGGACGCCCCGGGCTCCACCACCATCGCGGTGGTCGGCCCCAACGGCGCGGGCAAGACGACGCTCCTGCGGGCCCTCCTCGGCCTCACGCCCCGCGCGCACGCCACCCTGCGCCTCGGCGACAGCGACGTCACCGCACTCCCCCCGCACCGCCGGGGCGTCGCCTGGGTCCCCCAGGACGGGGCGCTCTTCCCGCACCTGAGCGCCCTGGCCAACACGGCGTACGGGCTCCGCGCCCACGGCGTCCCGCGCGCCGCGGCCCGGCGCGAGGCCCAGGGCTGGCTGGACCGCCTCGGGGTGGGCCACCTCGCCCACCGGAAGCCCGCCCAGCTCTCCGGCGGCCAGGCCCAGCGGGTCGCCCTGGCCCGCGCGCTGGCGGCCCGCCCCCGCCTCCTGCTGCTCGACGAACCGCTCGCCGCCCTCGACCAGACCACCCGGGCCCGGGTCCGGCACACCCTGCGCGGCCATCTCGCGGACTTCGGCGGGGTCTGCCTGATCGTCACCCACGACCCGGTCGAGGCGGTCTCGCTGGCCGACCGGGTCCTGGTGCTGGAGGACGGCCGGGTCCTCCAGGACGAGCCGCCCACCGAGGTCACCCGGCGCCCGCGCTCGCCCTGGGTGGCCCGGATGCTGGGCCGCAACGCCTGGCCCGGCACCGCCACCGCCGACGGCCTGGCCCTGGCGGGCGGCGGACACCTCGTGGTCGCCGAACCCCTCCCGGCGGGCACGGACGCCCTCGCGGTCATCGCGCCGGAAGCCGTCTCCGTACACCGGGAGAGGCCCACCGGCTCCCCCCGCAACGTCTGGCCCGGCACCGTCCGTGAGATCACCTCGGGCGGCAGCCGGCTCCGGCTGCTGATCACCTCGGCCGAGGCCCCGGACCTGGTCGCGGAGATCACCCCGGGGGCCGCCGCCGAGCTCGGCATCGCCGACGGGAGCACCGTCTGGACCAGCGTGAAGGCCACCGAGGCGACGGTCGTCCCGCTGTAGAAGCCCGCTGGAGAAGGAGACCGGCAGGCCCCGCACGGGAACCAGAACCGCGCCGTACACGTACTCCAGTACGACACCACATAGAGACGGGAACCCATGGCACTGTTCGGCAACGCCCACACGATCGACCCCGCCACCGCCCAGCAGGATTACGCACGGCTGCTGGGGCACGGCGAGCAGATCCACGCCGCCTACCTCCTGATCCGCGACAGCATCCTGTTCACGGACCGGCGGCTGATCCTCGTCGACAAGCAGGGCATCACCGGCAAGAAGGTGGAGTACCGCTCCGTCCCGTACCGCAGCATCACGCAGTTCTCCGTGGAGACGGCCGGGACGTTCGACCTCGACGCCGAGCTGAGCATCTGGATCTCGGGCAACCCGGTGCCGCTCCAGAAGACGTTCACCAAGGGCGTCGACATCTACGAGGTCCAGGCGATGCTCGCGCAGTTCGTCTCCCGGTAGCCTCGCCCCCCACGCCCCGCGAGGCTCAGACGTACGGGCGCAGCCGGGCCGAAGCCGAGTGTCCGGGGGCGGCGGCGCGCAGCTTCGCGGCGCGCTCCCGCAGCTCGGGCAGCAGCCCGTAGAGCGCGTCGCCGGGGCAGCGGGTCTCGAAGCTGTCGCGGTGCCCGGAGATGACGTGCAGCCGGGCCACCTGGCCCTCGTCGAAGCGGCTCTCGTCGTTCGTCGAGACCAGGTCGACCATGCCCAGCGGATCCGCCCCGGGCCGCAGTTTCCAGGCGGCCAGCTTCACCAGCGCGTCCATCATCGGCTTCGGGACCTCGGCCCCCGCGCCGAAGTCGCCGATCGCCGCGATGCCGACCGTGTCGGTGTTGAACCCCTTGGTGTGGGCGCCGAGCACCGAGCGGCCGACCCCGCCGGCGCGGCCCTCGTAGATGGTGCCGCAGCGGTCGACGAGGAAGTTGTAGCCGATGTCGTCCCAGCCGTCCTGCCGTACGTGGTCGCCCTGGACGGCCCGGATCAGGCGGGGGGCGTCCGCGCAGTCGTAGTCGTTGGGGTTGCCGGTGTGGTGGACGAACACCGCCCGCGCCGCGCCCGTGTACTGCGGTCCCTCCCGGACCAGTTCCTCGTCCGCGTGCCATTCCCGGCGGCTGACGACGGCCGGCTGCGGCAGTCCGCGCGGCGGGCGGGGCCCGGAGGCCAGCTCCGGCCCCGGCGCGCGGAACGCCGGGCCGTCCCCGAACACCAGGAGGGCCAGGGGCAGGACCAGAGCGCCCAGGACGATTCGGCGGGACCACATGCACTCCACCCTGCGGTCCGGCCTCCGGCTTCGCAGGGGAGCGGGCCGTTCGGGTGACAGGTCACCGGTGGGGGCGCTTCATCCGGAACGAGGCCTCACCGGCCTCACCGGCCTCACTGGCCTCACCGGTCTCACCAGGCCTCACCGGTCTCCGCCGTCCGGCCCGGCACGGCCCTGCCCCCGTCGCCCTTCTCCCGGCGCAGCAGCCGGAACGCCAGCAGCGGGAAGACCAGCACCGACACCATCGCGGCGGCGACCAGGGCGGCGGCCTCGCCCGCCCCGATCACCTTCTCGTCCAGGCCGATCGCGGTGATCGCGACCACCAGCGGCAGACAGGTGGACGCGAACAGCCCGAGCGCGGACCGCGAGGGCCGCCCCGCCAGGTCGCACGGGGCCAGCAGATACGCCGGAACCCCGCGCACCAGCAGGAACAGCAGCAGGAAGACCGGCAGGAGCAGCAGTGGGCGCCCGCCGTCCAGGAGCGCCGCGAGGTCGAAGTCGATGCCCGTGACGATGTAGAAGAACGGCACGAGGAAGCCAAAACCGATCGCCTCGATCCGCTCCAGGATCTCCCCGCTGCGCCCGGGCACCGACCCCTGGAGGACGAGCCGGGTCAGCATCCCGGCGGCGAACGCGCCGAGCAGGGTGTCCAGGCCGAAGACGTGGGCGAGACCCAGCATCCCGGCGAGCAGCAGCATCACGAAGCGGACCGCGAACTGGCCGCTGGAGTGCAGGGTCACGGCGATGAGCCGGGCGAACCAGGGCGGCCGGGGCCGCATCGCCCAGAACACCGCCCCCGCCGTGACGACCGCGAACACGGCCAGCACCGCACCCGCCGCACCCGGGCTCCGGCCGCTGAACAGCAGGGCCATCGCGATGATCGGACCGAACTCCCCGACCGACCCGAACGCCATCACCACCGACCCGAACCGTCCCTCCAGCCGCCCCGAGTCCCGCAGGATCGGCAGCACCGCGCCCAGCGCCGTGCTGGTCAGCGCGGTGCCGATGACCAGGCTCTTCGCCAGGTCCGCCCCGCTGATCAGCAGCGCGACGCCGAGCCCGGCGGCGAACGAGAGCACCCACGCCCCGCCGGCCCGGCGCAGGGTGGAGCCGCGGACCTCGGCGAACCGGATCTCGTAACCCGCGAGGAAGATCAGCATCGAGAGCCCGAGGTCGGCCAGGGTGTCGATGACCTGGTCGTGGTGGGCCCAGCCGAGCACGTCCGGCCCGGCCAGAACACCGAGCACGATCTCGAAGATGACGACGGGGACCGGCAGCCACCGCCCGGTCGCGTAACCGAGCAGCGGGGCGAGAACCGCCAGGGCCATGATCAGGACGAGGGTCCCGGGGTGCTCCATCGCTCGTGTATAGCAAGGAACACCCCGGAATCAGCCGCTATGACACCCTTCGCCCCCCGCCCTGCTCCCCCGCACCCCGGGTCGGGCACCTCTTCAGGACACCGGTTCGGTGCGGGCAGTGGACGTCCCGGGCCCCGCCGGTCGACGCGGTGCGGGTATTCCTGCGCGCACCCCGGCCCCGGCGTAGCGGCCGTACGAGTTGGCCCAGACCGACAGCCTGCCGTACCTGGCCACCGCGGGCGGCGCGCGGCCGCCCGAGCGGGGCGACCAGAAGTGACGCACACCACAGGGGCCGGAGGGAACGCCTCCGCGTTCTAGGGTGTCAGGATGTCTTCCCCCCTCACCTCCGAGCAGCCGCGCCCCACCGCCGCTGCCGGCGCCCCGGCGACCGGAACGCCGCCGCCCGACGGCGGCCGCGACCACTTCTTCGACAACGCGAAGTACCTGGCGATCGTCCTGGTGGCGGTCGGGCACGCGTGGGAGCCCCTGCCCCCCGGCCGCCTCGTGGAAGCGGCGTACACCTTCGTCTACACGTTCCACATGCCGGTGTTCATCCTGATAGCGGGCTATTTCTCACGGAACTTCGACCTGCGGCCGAACCGGGTGTGGAAACTGGTCACCGGCCTGCTGGTGCCCTACGTCCTGCTCGAAATCCTCTACACGCTCTTCCACCGGGCCACCCGAGACCCGGAGTTCGCCCTCTCGCTGCTGGAGCCCTACTGGCTGCTGTGGTTCCTGCCCGCCCTGTTCCTCTGGCGGCTGTCCACCCCGCTCTGGCAGACCGTGCGCTTCCCCGTGCTGGTCTCCCTCGCCATCGCCGCCCTGGCGACGGTGTCACCGGCCGCCGACGGGAGCCTCCAGATCCAGCGCATCCTGCAGTTCCTGCCGTTCTACGTACTCGGCCTGCGGCTGCGCCCGGAGCACTTCACGGCTCTCCGCGCCACCTGGGTGCGGGTCGCCTCGGTGCCGGTGTTCGTGGCCGGGATGCTGCTGGCGTACTGGCTGGTGCCCCGGACGTCGACCTCGTGGTTCTTCCGGAAGAACAGCACCGAGGAGCTCAGCGTCTCCGAGTGGACGGGCCCGACCGCCACGCTCCTGCTGTTCGCGGCCGCGATCGTGCTGGGCGCGTGCTTCCTCGCCTGGGTGCCCAAGGGCCGCGGCTGGATGACCACGCTCGGCACCTGCACGCTGTACGGGTACCTGCTCCACGGCTTCGTCGTCCGGGGTCTGCGGTACGGCGGCTTCTACGACGACCCGTTCTTCGACACCACGATGGGCACGGTCGCCGTCACCGTGGGCGCGGTCGTCATCATGACCCTGCTCTGCACGCCCCCGGTCCGGTGGCTGCTGCGTCCGCTGCTGGAGCCGCGCATGGAGTGGGCCCGGCAGAAACCACCGGCCGCCCGCGCGTCCTGAGACGCCGAACGGCCGGGAGCGGGGGGAGATCCCGGGGGAAGCCCCGGGGGAAGCCCCAGGGGAAGTCCCAGGGGAAGTCCCAGGGGAGGTCCCAGGGGAGGTTCAGTCCACGATGATGTTGTCGCCGAGGACCGCGACGTGCTCCAGCACGTCCTCCAGCGGATCGTCGATCTGGCCCGTCGAGATCAGGGCCACCTGCGGGCCGTTGTGAGCGTTGGTGTGTGTCTCGTCGGCGTACGCGGCGGAGACGGGCAGCAGCATGCACGCCACCACGGTCACACCCAACACCGTCAGCTTCCTCATCATGGCGGCGATCATCGCACGCCCCGCGACACCCGAAGTCGGCGTCGCGGGGCGGGGAAACAGGTCTCAGACCCCGTCGGCCCGGGGTGCGGACACCGCTTCGGGAGTCTCGCTCCGCGCCTCGGCCGGAGTCCCCAGGAGCGCGGAGGCCGTCTCCAGCGGGGTACGGGCGGGGGCCGGAGCCGGCACGGCCGACTCGGCGGTGCGGCAGGTGAAGCCGAGCTTGGACAGCGCCCGGACCACCTCGGCGGAGCTGAAGTCCCGGCGGTCCTGGCGGGTGATGACCTCACCCACCTGCTTGACGGGGTAGACCCGGCGGCTGATGACCACCGCGTCGCCGGTGACGGGTTCGGGCTTGATGCCCTTCATCGAGTCCTCCACCTCGTTCTTGAACAGATCGAAGGGGAAGCGGGCGATGACACAGCGCATGGTTCCTCAACAGGGGTCGAGTGCACGGGGGACGTGTCGAGTGCACGAAGGGGACGTAAGGGAGCCCGGGCGGGGGGCCCGGTGCACGCGCCGACGGGGGGATCGCCGGGCGTACGGGGCGGCCGGCGGCGGACCGCCGGCCGCACGGATCACGCGGCGCGGTTGTTCCGGCGCTGCGTGGCGGCCGCACGGGCCTCGGGCGTCGGCACGCCGGGACGACGGCCCCGGGACGGTGCCCCGCTGCCGCCGCGCTTGGTGCCGCGGCCCATGAACGCGCCGCCGCGGCTGCTGCCGCGCTCCTTGGCCGGGGCGGAGATGACGACCGGGACGCCCGAGGGCGTCTGCGCGCCGGTGATCCGGCTCAGCTCGGCCTCGCCGGAGCGGACCTGGGCGATCTGCGGGGTGATCCCGGCGTCCGCCATCAGCCGGGTCATCTCGCGGCGCTGGTTCGGCAGCACCAGCGTGACGACACTGCCGGACTCCCCGGCACGGGCGGTACGGCCGCCGCGGTGCAGGTAGTCCTTGTGGTCGCTCGGCGGGTCCACGTTGACGACCAGGTCGAGGTTGTCGACGTGGATGCCGCGCGCCGCGACGTTGGTGGCGACCAGCACCGTGACGTGCCCGGTCTTGAAGCGCTCCAGGGTGCGGGTGCGCTGCGGCTGGGACTTGCCCCCGTGCAGTGCGGCCGCCCGGACCCCGCTGTGCAGCAGGTGGTCGGTGAGCTTGTCCACCGCGTGCTTGGTGTCCAGGAACATGATCACGCGGCCGTCGCGGGCCGCGATCTCGGTCGTGGTGGCGTACTTGTCCGTGCCCTGGACGTAGAGGACGTGGTGCTCCATCGTCGTGACGGCGCCGGCGGACGGGTCGACGGAGTGCACGACCGGGTCCTTCAGGTACGTCCGCACCAGCAGGTCGACGTTGCGGTCCAGGGTGGCCGAGAAGAGCATCCGCTGCCCGTCCGGGGTCACCTGGTCGAGCAACTCGGTGACCTGCGGCATGAAGCCCATGTCGGCCATCTGGTCGGCCTCGTCGAGGACGGTGATGGTCACCCGGTCCAGCCGGCAGTCGCCGCGCTCGATCAGGTCCTTGAGGCGGCCCGGCGTCGCGACGACGACCTCGGAGCCACCGCGCAGCGCGCTGGCCTGGCGGCCGATGGACATGCCGCCGACCACGGTGGCGATGCGCAGCTTCAGCGACCGCGCGTACGGGGTGAGCGCGTCGGTGACCTGCTGGGCCAGCTCCCGGGTGGGGACGAGGACCAGGGCGAGCGGGCGCTTGGCGTCGGCGCGGCGGCCGGCGGTGCGGGCCAGCAGCGCGAGGCCGAAGGCGAGCGTCTTGCCCGAGCCGGTGCGGCCGCGGCCCAGGACGTCCCGGCCGGCCAGCGAGTTCGGCAGGGTGGCCGCCTGGATCGGGAAGGGCACGGTCATGCCCTCGGCGACCAGCGCCGCCTTCAGCGGTGCGGGCATCTCCAGCTCGCCGAAGGTCTCGGCGGCGGGGAGGGCCGGAGTGACGGTCACCGGCAGGGCGAACTCGCCCTTGACGCCGGAGGCGGAGCGGCGGCCGTAGCCACCGGACCGGCCGGAGCCGCCGGAACCGCCGGAGCGCTTGGGTCCGCCGCCGAAGCCCGCGGCGCGGCGCTCGCCGCCGCCGCCACCGGAGTAGCGGGGGGCACCGCCGCCGGAGCGGGTGCGGGAGAATCGGTCGTTCGAGCGGGGCGTGCGTTCGCGGTTCATCTAGAACCTTTCCTCGATGGGGCACGTATCGAGGGATTCTTTTTCGGGAAGCGACCGTGAACGGCACCCAGAATCGCAAGAACGAGCCGATGAAATGACAAAAGAAAACGAAGCCCGGCCGCCGGGAAACAGTGCACCGGACGCGGCTTCGTCGGGGGGCGCGCAGAGCGGGCCCCGGAAACGACAACGAGCCGGGGCCCGCACCCCAAGGTGCGGGCCCCAGCTGCGCAGTACTACCTGAGTGATCAGGCGGGGGTGATGTTCTCGGCCTGCGGGCCCTTCTGGCCCTGCGTGACGTCGAAGTTCACCTTCTGGCCCTCCTGCAGCTCACGGAAGCCGGAGGCGGCGATGTTGCTGTAGTGAGCGAAGACGTCGGCGCCGCCGCCGTCCTGCTCGATGAAGCCGAAGCCCTTTTCCGCGTTGAACCACTTCACGGTGCCAGTAGCCATGTCATATCTCCTTAGGGGCAGAGCCCGCGGGCCCACACTGTGCGGACCCCACGTCGCCGCGATGATTACCCCGTCCGGAAGTACACCGGAAATACAAAAGTGCGCCCGCCGACATCCGACCGGCAAGAACACTTGAAGTTTTTGGGAACCACAACTGCAACTGAGATCAACACTAGCACGATGGGACCGGGAGAGGCGGGTGCCTAATATCACCGGCCGTGTCGGAACAGACCGGGAAGAGAAAAGCCTCATCGCGCATTGCGCGAAATTCTGTGCTGACGCATGCAGATATCTCCCCGGGGCCGCGCGAGAACCCGAGCGGCCCGCGGCGCGGAGCCCGTCAGCTCCCGTCAGTTCCCGCCAGCTCCCGTCAGCGCTCAGCCGGGCCGCCGGTGTGGGCGGACCGGCCGCGCAACTGCTCGTTGAGGCGCAGCGCCTCCTCCAGCTGGTCCTCCAGGATGACGATGCGGCAGGCGGCCTCGATGGGCGTGCCGGCGTCGACCAGGTCGCGGGCGCGGGCGGCGATGCGCAACTGGTAGCGGGAGTAACGGCGGTGGCCGCCCTCGGACCGCAGCGGAGTGATCAGCCGGGCTTCGCCGATCGCCCGGAGGAACCCCGGCGTCGCACCGATCATCTCCGCGGCTCGCCCCATCGTGTAGGCGGGGTAATCGTCGTCGTCGAGCCGGTCGGTGGCGTGCGAGGGGGTCTCCGGGGGCATCTGCACCTCTTCCGTCACGCGCGACCGGAGGAGCCGGGCGCCGTACGCCTGCGGGGTGCGCCTCTGCTGCGTACAGCTGTTTCACGTGACTGCACAAGAAACCCTAATCGCCGGGCAAGGTCATGTCTATCGCGGCCGGAACAGATTTGGACCACCGGGAAGGACGCGGCCGACCTACGCCCATGGATCACTGACCGACCGGTCAGTTGTCGCGGGGAGGACCGTGGGGCCATAATGCACGCGTAGCCCTTCACGCATCCCCCGTCGTGAAGGGCTACACCCCTGTCCGGAGCCCGTTCCGGGCACCGCGGGGCACAGGATCATTCACGGGCAAGGGACTCCCCTCGTGGTCCCCTGCCCGTGTTTTTTCGAGTTAACAGTGACGTAGAGTGTTTGCGCAAGCTCAGTTCCGACTCCGAGGTGATCGTGGAGGCCCGGATGGCCATGGACGACGGCGGCGAACGCGGTCCGGAACCCGTCGAACCCCCCGGTCCGGACGAGCTTCCCCGCCTCGGCTCGCTGCGGGAAAAAGTCGAGTACATGGTCGAGAAGACCTTCCCCGGCCAGAAGATCTCGGGCCGGGTCTTCGCCGAGCTGGTCCGCGACCGCGGCGGCTCGCTGTCGCACAGCTACTTCTCCAACATCCTGGCCGGCAAGGTCACCCAGCCCTCCGAGGACATCCTCAAGGCCCTCGGCCTGGGGTTCGGCGTGGACTGGCGCTTCTTCAAGGAGGAGTCCGAGGTCGTCGACGACGTCGTCGCCGGACTCCAGTTCCTGGCCAAGCGGCGCACCGGGGAGATCAGCGGCCTGGCGGGCCGGGGCCTGGACGACGACGGGCTCCCGCCGGAACTGCTGCGGTTCGCCCTGTCCCTGCTGGAGGACGCGGCCCGGGAGAGGGACGGGCCGGAAGGGGAAAGCGGCGGCAACGATTCCGCCTCGAACCACCGCCCGGCGGGTCCGGCAGCGTAGCGTCTTGGTCATGTCCCTGCGGAAACTGCGGAAAGAGTGCGAGGCCGGGCTGGCCGACCTGCCCATCCCGGTTCCCTTCACGCTGGAGAAGCTCGTCGCCAACATGGAGGAGGCGAGCGGGCGCACGATCCGGCTGCACGAGATGCCGGACCGCCTCGCCCGCGTCAACGCCGCCTGCGGACTGCGCCTGAAGGCGGGCGGCACCAGCCTCGTCCTCTACCGCCGCCGGCCGACCGCCTACCAGACCCAGCACGTGATCCTGCACGAGCTGTGCCACGAGTGGTTCGACCACGGGACGACGCTCGACGCGGAACAGCTCCGCACACTCCTCCCGGTCTTCGACACCTCGCTGATCGCCCGGATGATCTCCCCGGCCGCCGCCGCGTCCTTCGCCTCCGGCGGCGGCACCGTCCAGGCCCGTGCGCAGTACGCGACACACGACGAACGCATGGCCGAATTCGGTGCCTCCCTGATCCCCCGGATGGCGCGGGACCTCACCACCGATGACATGGTGGGGCGGCTGGACAACTCCCTGTCCCGCCCGGTGGCCCACCGACGGCGCGGTCTCTTCCCCGGAAGACGGTCCGGCGACGCCTGACACGTGCCACCGGACCACCCGCGGGCCCCCCGCCCCGCGCTCCCGACCCCGAGGACGAACACCGCCGTGACCCCCCTCGATCTCGCCGGCTACCTGATAGCCGGCCTGATGACGGCCGTTGCCCTGTGGCGTATGCCCGCTGCCCTGTGGGGCGACGAGGAGGATCGCAGACGCCGGGCCCTGTGGGGCTGCTACGCCGGATTCGCCGTCGCCCTGTGGACGAAGACCGAGGCGGTGCGCATCGGCCTCAACAACAGCGCCGTCACCGACCTCGCCGTCCTCATCAAGCACTACACCGCCACCGTGGCAATTCTGGCCATCCTCAGCTACATCGTGGCCATCTACGGCAGCTACCCCGAAGAGGGCGCGGTCCCCCGCCACGTACGGTTCGCGCGGCTCGTCCAGAAGCTGGCGGCCAAGGCCTCCGTCGCCACGCTGATCCTGCTGACCGTCCTCTTCTTCACCGTCGTCGACCGCTCCGAGCCCTCGGACCGCTTCGTCTCCGACCACGCCGGGGAGTGGGGCGCCACGCTCTACATGAGCGTCTTCTACCTCTACCTCGGGGCCGCGTCCGCCGTGTGCGCCTTCCAGTGGGCGCTCGCCACCCTCGACACCCGGCGCCGCCATCTGCGCATCGGGCTCGGGATGATGACGTTCGCGATGTTCATCGGCGTCGGCTACACCGTCAGCCGCACCCTCTTCCTGTGGATCAGCGTGGTGGACGAGCCGAGCGAGGCGTTCGCCCTGCGGTTCGACCAGGTCACCGAGGCCGCGCAGCTGGTGCTGTTCGCCTTCTTCGCCCTCGGCGCGTCCGTCCCCGCCTTCGCGGCCGGCGCCCGCCGGGCCCGGCTCTGGCGGGCCCAGGTCCGGCTGCACGCCCTCTGGTACGAGCTGATGGCCGCGTTCCCGGACCAGCCGTTCGACCCGCCCGCCCCGCTGGCCCGCGAGCTGACCCGGTTCAACGTCCCGGCCGATCTGCGGGTGGACCGCTGGGCCGCCGACATCGCGGACGCCTCCGAGAAACTGCGCCACTACGTACCCGACGGGCTGCTCGCCGCCGCCGAAGGGGCAGCCGCCCGTGACACGGACGACCCGCGCCGGGCCGAGTCCCTCACGGACGCCTACTGGATCCGGGCCGCCCTGCTCGCGAAGGACTCCGGGGCGCCCGCCGGCGCAGCCGCGACGGTCGCCGCCCAGCAGGCGGCGGACCAGGACGGCGAGGTGGCCCGGCTGGTCCGGGTCGCCGCCGCCTACCGGACGGTCGACGAGGAGCGCGCCCGCGCCGTCCTCGCGGCCGCGACGGCCGACACCGCCCGCACGACGGAGACGAGCGCATGACCGGCACCACGACCGGCGAGGGGATCCCCACCCCCTCCGCCCGCACGGCCTCCGTGGCGCGCACCGTCACCGACGCCCTCCAGCCCCGCAACGTCCTGCTGGCCGGGATGCTCTCCATCGGCCTGGCGGCGGCAGGCGACTGGACAGGACTGGTCTGGGGGTTCCTCGGGGCGCTCTGCGCCGGACTGATACCGGCGGGGTACATCGAGTGGGAGCGCGGGCGCGGCACCTGGGGCGACCGCCATGTGGTGGACCGCACCAAGCGGGCGCCGATCTTCTTCGTGATCCTGGGTTCGATCGGCGCCGGCTCGGTGGTGATGGTGCTGGGGAACGCGCCCACCGGCATCCTCGTCGCGATGCTCGCGCTGTGGGTGATGACGATCGGCCTGCTGGCCGTCAACACGGTGTGGAAGATCTCGGTCGACTCGGCGGTGGCCTCGGCGGCCGTCTCCCTCCTCGCCGTCGTGCACTCCCCCTGGTGGATCGCCGCGTACGCGGTGACGACGGCGGTCTGCTGGTCCCGGGTCGCCCTCGGCTATCACACCGTCGCCCAGACCGTGGCGGGCGCGGGCCTGGGCGCGGCGACGACCGTGGCGTACGTGTTCGTCTGAGTCCGATCCGTCCGAGCCGAGTCCGACGGCGCCCGGACCGGCGTCGGCGGACCGGGCGCCAGGCACTGCCCCGCGCCCGGACCGGCGTCACCCGGTCAGCGCGCGGCGCACTGCCCGGTGCGCGGTCCGCGCACCTCGCCCGCGCGGGCCGTCCCGTTTGCGGGGGCGGCGGACACCCGGTTACGTGTACGGGGAGGGCTGCCCGCGAACGGGGCGGCCCGCAGGCTGGAGGTACCTCCGATGGCGAAGAACCGGTCCGCGCCCGCCAAGGGCCTGCGCGGCAGCAAGGCCGGGCTCGTGCTGAGCCTGGGCAGCAGCGCGCTCGCGGTCATCAGGGCCTCCAAGCAGGTCCGCCGGGCCAAGGGCTCGCACGACAAGCTGAACACCGCCGACGCGGTGGCGGGTCTGCTGCCGCTGATCACCTCGGCCGCCCTCGTACTGCGTCAACTGCGGGGCCGGCGCCGGGAGAACCCGGAAGCGGCCTGAACACCGGCCCGGCGTGCCGGGCCGAGGCGGCCCGAGCACGACCCGACCACCGACCCGGGCACCGACCCGACGCGAGCTTCTCCCGAAAGGCCGGAAACCGCCCTGTCCCGGGCCACTGAACAGCCTCCCGCCGGGGTACGACTGTGCCGTGCCGAAACCTTTCGAGATCACCGCGGCCCGCGCCGAGGACATCGTGACGCTGGGCGAGTGGGCCCACGAGGAGAGCTGGAACCCGGGCCTGAACGACGGCGGGGTGTTCTTCGCGACCGACCCCGGCGGCTTCCTCTTCGGCCGGCTGGACGGCGAACCGGTCACCTCCGTCTCCGTCGTCCGCTATGGCAGCGACCACGGCTTCCTGGGCTTCTACCTGACCCGCCCCCATCTGCGCGGGCAGGGTTACGGGCTGCGGACCTGGCAGGCCGGCACGGCCCGGCTCGCCGGGCGCACGGTCGGGCTGGACGGGGTGCCCGCGCAACAGGACAACTACCGCCGCTCCGGCTTCCGTACCTGCTGGAGCAACGCACGGTACGAGGGCACGCCCCCGCCTCCCAGGGACGTCGCGCCGCCGCCGGGCACCGAACTGGTCGACGCCAGGAGCGTGCCGTTCGACCTGCTCGCCGCCTACGACCGCCGGTACTTCCCGGCCGCGCGCGACACCTTCCTGGCCTCCTGGATCACCGCCCCGGGCCGCACGGCCCTCGCAGCGGTCCGGGACGGCGAGCTCCAGGGCCTCGCGGTGCTGCGGGCCTGCCGCGCCGCGTCCCGCATCGGCCCCCTGTACGCCGCGTCCCCCGCGGTGGCGGCGGCCCTGGTCGGCGCGCTCGCGGCCACCGCCCCGGGCACCCCGGTCGCGATCGACGTGCCCGACGTCAACCCGGCGGCGGTGCGGCTGGCGGGGGAGCTGGGCCTGACCCCGTCGTTCGACACGGCGCGGATGTACAGCGGCCCGGAACCGGTCATCGACCGGACCGGCCTGTACGGCATCACGAGCCTCGAACTGGGCTGACCCGGTACACCCCGCGGCCTCGGGCAGCGGGCCGGGCCGGTCCCGGGCAGGAAGCCGGTCCGGTGCCGGGCAGGAAGCCGGTGCGGTCCCCGGACAGGAAGCCGGTGCGGTCCCGGGCAGGAAGCCGGTCCACCCCGCAGGAGCAAACGGGTCCGGCCCCAGCAGCAGCCCGGTCCGCCGCTCGGCACTCGGCCGCTCGTCACTCCGGAGGGGTCGGCCGCACCACCGGCGGGCCCTCGCGGATCCGGGAGGCCAGCACGGCGATGTCGTCCTCCGCGTCCTCGCCGAACCGGTCCAGCACCTGGTCCAGCAGGTCCTCCAGATGCCCGCCGCGCGGGAGGGTCAGGGAGGCCAGCCGCCCCACGGACACGTCGATGTCCTCGCCCCGGCGCTCCACCAGGCCGTCGGTGTACATGAACAGCACGGTCCCGGGGCCGCAGGGCACGAACGTGGTCCGGTACCCGCCGAATCCGGTGCCGAGCGGCGGCCCCACCGGCACCGGCACTACCCGGGCCCCGGCGGGATCCGGGTCGATGAAGACCGGGGGCAGATGGCCCGCGCTGGCCACCTCGCACACCCCGCCGAACCGGTCGACGACGGCGAGCAGACAGGTCGCCGCCCGGTCCAGGCCCGACCGCTCGACCATGGTGTCGAGCTGCTCCAGGATCTGGTGGGGGTGCAGGTCGTCCTCGGCCAGCAGCCGCAGCAGCGAGCGGTACTGGCTCATGGCGACGGCCGCCTCCACCCCGTGGCCCATCACGTCGCCCATCGCCTTGAGGTGTCGGCCGTCCTTGAGCGGCACGACGTCGAACCAGTCCCCGCCGACCAGGACGCCCTCGTCGGCGGGGCGGTAGCGGGTGGCGATCTCGACGTGCGGGTGGGGCCCCCGGGGCTCGGAGAGCAGGGAGCGCTGGAGCTCGCGGGCGATGCTGTGCTCGTGGTCGTAGCGGCGGGCGTGGTCGAGGTCGACGCCCGCCCGGACGGCGAGTTCGCGGGCGACGGCCACGTCCTGGTCGCTGAAGGCCGGCGAGCCGTCGGCCCGGACGAGGGTGAGCGCGCCGAGCGGCCGGCCGCGGGCGGAGAGCGGGACGATGAGCGCCTCGCGCAGCCCGAGCGCCCGGGAGGCGCTGATCCGGTCCGCGGTGACGGCGTCGCGCCCGCTGCTGTGGTCCTCCCAGTCGTCGAGGACCGGCTCGTTCTCCGCCAGGCAGCGGGGCACCGCGGAGTCCGCCGGGAAGTCGACGTACTCCCCGGGGTGACCGAACCGCTGCACCTGCTCGTCGAGTTCGCCGTCGCCCCGCACCGCGGCCCGCCGGAGCCGTACGACGCCGGGTTCCGGGCGGCGTACGGAGTGGCCCACCTCGGACGGGAACACGTCGACCGCCGCGACGTCGGCGAAGTCGGGCACCACGAAGGCGGCCAGCTCCCGGCAGGTGGTGTCCATGTCGAGCGTCGTGCCGATCCGGACGGCGGCGGTGCTGAGCAGGGCGATGTGACCGCGGGCCTCCTCCAGCTCCTCGCGCTGGCGGGTGAGGTCGGTGATCTCGACGACGATCGCCATCAGACCGCACGCCTCCCCGTCCACGTCCAGGCGGCTGTACGTGGCACGCCAGAACCGCTGGTCCTCGCCGTCCACCGCGTCCGCCCCGTCCGCCGCCCAGGTCTGCCCCTGGATCGTCTCCTCATGGGGCTTCCCGTCGGCCAGGACCTCGCGCAGAGCGGAGGTCTGACCGCGCAGCCCGGGCAGCACCTCGGAGAACGTCCGCCCGATCTGGGAGCCGGCGGAGAGGCCTATGAGCCGTTCGAGGGCCGGGTTGACGTAGGTGTAGCGGAGATCGTGGTCGAGGACCGCGACGGCGGCCGGGTTCCCGTCGAACAGGGCCGCGACGGTCCCCGGGTCGAAGGACGACGGCATCCCGTCGTCGCACGTGTCGGCCTGCAAGAGCGTGCCTCCCGCCGTCGTCGGCTCCCGGCTCCCGGACCTCCATCGTCGGTCGCCCGCTCCCGTCCCGCATCCGCAGCGAGGCCGGTCAGCGCGGGGCGCCCGCCCGGTCCGGATACGGGCCGAAGCCGGGGCCGAGATCGGCGTCCAGGTCGAGGGTGCCCTCGGTGGCCTCGGCGGTGGGCGGCAGGGCGAGGGCCTCGGCCACCGGGCCCGGCAGACTGCCGGAACCGAGCAGTCCGGTGACCAGCGCGGTGGTGAGCCGGTGCCAGGCGGCGGCCCGGCGGATCATGGCGTGGTCGCCGCCCCGGACGGTGACCATGCAGCTACGGGCTCCGGCGCGACGGGCCCGCGCGGTGAGGGACTGGCTGGCCTGGGGGCTGGTCATCCGGTCCCGGTTGCCGTGGACGAGGACGACGTCACGGCCCGCGAGCTGGGTGACCGGGTCCCCCGGCGGACACCAGGGGGCGAGCCCGACGACGCCGCGCACCAGGGGATGCCCGGCGGCGCGGAGGGCGGCGCGCGCCCCCATGGAATGCCCCAGGAGCACCACCGGCAGCTCATCGCCCGCCTGCTCCCGCAGCGCGTCGAGGGCGGCCACGGCGTCGTGGAAGGGGTCCGCGCGGGCGCCGTTCCAGCCCCGGTGGACGTACCGCACCCGCGTCACGAGGATGTCGTCACCGGCCGCGCGGGCGGCCCGGGCGACGGCACGGGCGAAGGGGCGCATGCGGGTACCGGGCAGATTCAGCAGCCCCGACGGCGGGGGGCCCGTACCGCTCTCGCGCCCCCCGTGCAGAACGAGAACCGCTGCCGACGGCGGTCGTTGGGCCACGCGTACCTCCAGGTGCGGGTGCGGGGCGCGCTGCCCCCTCGCCCCGTATTCGGCGCCGAGGCCGCTCCGGATGGGCCTGGGCATCTCTGATCCGAACGAGACCTCAGGTGTCATCACGGGGCCGTCGCCCCCGTCTCAGCGGCGAAGGGCCTCGGCGGGTTCCACGCGAGATGCACGCCACGAAGGATAGAGGCCGGCCATCAGCCCCGTGGCCAGTCCGATGAGCGGCGCCGCCGCGACGACGCCGGGGTGCAGAACAGGAGTCCACTCGCGGTTCAGCGCGACCCCCAGCACGGTCACGGCTCCGAGCGAGGTACCGACGAGGCCGCCCAGCGTGCCCAGTGCTCCGGACTCGGCGAGGAACTGGCCGGTGATGTGATGTGCCCGGGCTCCCAGCGATCTGCGCAGGCCGATCTCGCCGGTCCGCTCCAGCACCGCCACCAGCGTCGTGTTCGCGATGCCCACCCCGCCGATCAGCAGGGAGACCCCCGCGAGCACGAGGAAGAGCTGACTGAGGTCGGTGGAGACATCGCCCCGCAGCTCCTTGGGGTCCGGCGGCGGGACGACGGAGAAGTACTCCGGATGGTCGGGCCGCAGGGCATGAGCCGCCCCGTGCGCGATCTGGGAGGCGGCTCCCAGCTCGGTCGACACGATCATCCACACGCCCTCCTTGGGAAGCCCCCACGCCTGCTGGGCAGTTGAGCGCGGCAGCACGACGGACATGAAGGTCTCCGTCTTGCGGTCCACCCCACCGAGGATGCCCATCACCGTGAAAGGCCGTGTCCCCAGGAAGACGGTGGGCCGATTCTCCAGCGTGGTGATGCCCAGCCGGTCGGCGACTCCCTGGCCGATCAGTGCCACTTCGGAGGCGTTCTCCTCGTGGTAGGCGTCGAAGAGCCGCCCCTCCCGCAGCCGGGCGCCCGCAGCCTCCAGAGCGCCGGGGGTCGCAGCGGTGACGGAGGGCTGCTCCGCCCCCGCGTCCGTGGCCAGGGAGGTGGAGAGCCTCACATCGGCCGGCAGCTGCACCGACCAGTGCACTCCGGCCGCCCGGACGCCGTTGAGCGCGGCCAGCCGTGCGTCGGCGTCCGGGGGGAAAGCGGTGCCGACGACGTCGTCCGTGCCGGCCGAGACGTCCTCGATGCCGACCTCCGTCGCGGACAGGACGCTGAAGCGCGCGTCGATCTGTGCGGCAGCGGTGGCCGTGAGCCCCAGCACGGCCACGAACGCGCCGACGCCGAGCACTGTCCCGAGGGCGGTGAGGAGAGAGCGGGCGGGCCGTTGCAGTATGCCCGCGGTGGCCTCGGCGATCAGATCGCGGACGGACAGACCGGTGGAGTCCGGCCCCGCCGGACCCCACCGGGCCCACGAGCTTCCGCGCGTGAAGATCCTCATGGCCTCGGCTCCCGTGCCGCACTCAGCCGGCCGTCCCTGATCGTGACGGTTCGCCCACCTCGCTCGGCCACCTGCTGATCATGGGTGATGACGACCACGGTCAGCCCGTCCGCGTGCAGATCCGCCAGCAGTTCCATCACCTTGTGGGCGTTGCCGGAGTCCAGGTTCCCCGTGGGTTCGTCGCACAGCAGCAGAGAGGGGTCGCCCGCCAGCGCGCGGGCAATGGCGACGCGCTGCCGCTCGCCCCCCGACAGCCGGGTCGGCGGGGAGTCGACGCGATGCGTGAGACCGACCCGGTCCAGAGCCGTACGCGCACGCCTCAGCCGCTCGGCGGGCGGAACGCCCGTGTAGACCATGGCCAGCGCCACGTTCTCCAGCGCTGTGCGGTGAGGCAGCAGGTGGAACGACTGGAACACGAACCCGATGCGATTGCCCCGCAGCCCCGTACGCCTCTTGTCGCTCAGCTCGCGGGTCGAGATGCCGTCCAGGAGATAGGCCCCGGCGGTGGGCGAGTCCAGCAGTCCGGCGATGTTGAGGAACGTCGATTTGCCCGACCCGGAGAGCCCGACGACCGTGACGAACTCGCCCTTCTCGATACGCAGGTCGGACCGCCGCAGCGCAGGGACCGGAGGCGGGCCGGGATAGGTGAGCTCGACGCCCCGGAACTCGATGACGGGGGGCACTTCCGGGCCCGTGCCGCTCAGGGCCGTCGTTCCTGGTGCGCCTTCCTCCCCGGCGACCCCGGCCTCGCCCCGGTGACCGTTCCCGACCCCGCCCCCGGTCGACGCGCGCATCCGTCTGAAGCCCTTCACCCGGCACCCTCCCGGCCGCCCTCCGACGGCCTGATGCCGACGACGACCTGATCCCCCGCGTCGAGGACGTCACCTTCCACGGGTCCGACCTCGACGAACCCGTCGGCCTCCATCCCGGGCCGCACCTTCACCCGGTCCCGCCTCCCGTCGGCGCGGATCACGGAGACCGCGCTCGATCCGTCGGGAGTCGAGACCAGAGCGGTGACCGGCACCGCGAACACCTTCCCCCTGCTCTGTGCGGCGGCGACGGTCACCCTCACCTCGCGGCCCGACAGGGCGTCGGCGAGCGGACGTTTCGCCTCGACCCGGACCAGATAGCCGCGTGAACCGGCGCGGGGGTCCGGCTCCTCGGGCTCCTCCCCCGCGCCGTTCTCCGTCTCCGCCCTGTCCTGCGCGTCCGCCACGAAGGAGATCCCGGCCGGTATCGGCTTCCGGTCCAGCTCCGAGGAGATCTCGGCTCCTTGGCC
Source organism: Streptomyces sp. CNB091 (assembly GCF_000377965.1). Classification (NCBI taxonomy): domain Bacteria; kingdom Bacillati; phylum Actinomycetota; class Actinomycetes; order Kitasatosporales; family Streptomycetaceae; genus Streptomyces; species Streptomyces sp. CNB091. The sequence goes on along the minus strand of NZ_KB899009.1, from coordinate 48,651 downwards.
GACCTTGAGCAGCCCCACCTGGGACTCGGGGACGTGGGCCGCCACGACGAGTTCGCCGCTGGACAGCGTCATCGCGCTGCCGGACAGTGTCGAGCCCACCGCTACGGACACCGACTCCACCCGGGCCGGAAAGCCGGCGGCGTACACGACCTCGGCGACGGGCAACGACGGCCCCTGCCGCCGCTCCTCCTCGGCGAGTGCGCCGCGGGCCCTGGCCAGGTCCTGAGCAGCCCGTGCGGCGGCGGTTCCGAGCTCCGAGGCCGTGTTGTCGCCGCTGGCGCCGGGGCTCGCCTCGGTGGCCGAGGCATCCTCGGTGGCCGCGGAAGGACGATCGCGGGCTGCCCGCGGGGATGTGGGCCGGCCGGCCCGGGCGGCAGCGGCCGCGGTGTCCTGCGCCAGACGCTCCGCGTCGATGACGGCCTGCCGGGCCGCCACCAGGGCCTCCTCGCCGTCCGGTCGCGCCGCTCGCGGTTCGTAGCCGCGCTTGCCGTAGAAACCGGACAGGGCCCTGCCGGTTCCGGGCCCGAAGGTACCGGGCCGATCGGGGGCGGTGCTGTGGCCGAGGGCTCGCAGCGCCCGCTGGAGCTGCCCGACGTCCTTGCCCCGGGTTCCCGGCTTGAGGTCCCGGTAGGCGGGCACCGTTCCCGGTAGGGCGAAGACGGGCCTGCCGGAAACCTCCAACAGGACGTCACCGGCCCGGACGGCGTCCCCGACGCCCTTGGCCATGCCGGTCACCACGGACCGACCCGAAGTCCCGCCGGCCCCCTCGGGAGCGACCTCGACGACCTGGGTCGCCGCCACCGTGCCGCGAATGATCACCGTGTCCTTGAGGACACGCTTCTCCACCGGGACCGTCAGCACATCCGGGGGCGGTGGGTCGGCCGCCGCGGCGGCTTCGGCCGGGGACTGGATGCGGGCGGCGGCGACGACGCCGGAGGCCGACACGACGACGGCGGCGATGGTGATCGCCAGCACCCAACGTCGGCGTCCTGCCAGCCCGGAGGCGGTGGCCGGGCGCTGGCCCGGTTCGGCGCCTTCGGTATCGAGGGCTTCGTCCCCCGTGTTCCCGCCCGTGTTCCCGACCGTGCCGGGGCGCGACTCGTCCATGTACGTGACCCCTCGGATGCTCAGCTGGTCCGGATGCCGGCCGCGCGGTCCATCCAGCCGGCTATCTCTTTCCTGACCTCGGCGAAGACCTCGGGCTTCGCCTCGATGTACTGCCTCTGGTAGGCGACGTCCACGGCGTTCCAGACGCCGACGACGTTGTATTGCTGCTTGCAGCGGACATCGGCCACCGCCACCGCGATCTCTTCCTGCGACGCCGTGACATTGCGGTCCCACGCAGGATCGTTCAACGGTTCGAGGGGCGTGGCATACGTGAATCCCTCCTTCTTCATGCAGGCCGACCACTGCTTGAACACGGCAGTCACCCGCGCGTCCTCGGCGGCCTTGAACACGGAGTCGATGTTGGCGTTGACCGCGACCTCGGAGTCGTCGGCCAGCCGCTCGACCGACCCGGTGAGCGCCTTGTTCGCCTCGCCGAAGCAGCCGTGTTCGGGGACCTTCCGCCCGTTGACCGTCTGGCCGCCCGGACCGAATTTCTCGCTGCCCTCCGCCCCGGTCAGAACGGTCATCGACCCGGCTACGGGTTCCGGCGGCCTCTCGGCGGTCCGCGGAGTCCTCTTGTTCCCCCGGGTGTAGCCGTTGATCTCCACGTCGGCGGGGTCATTGGCTCCGTAACGCCACAGGGCGAGCCGGTCCGGGATGCCGGGGTCCTTCTGCCGTACGGGCCTCGGGTGGTCGAAGCCGAAGCGGTCCATGCACCGTACGGTCAACGCGTCGTGCGCCTTGAGCAGTTGGAGCCGCTGATCGGGGGAGAGGAGATAGGGCTCGACGGGCAGGGTCACATGGTCGGTGGTGAGCAGCTTCTGCACGGCGCCGAGCGGAGGAGCCGGTACGCCGTTCGCGTCGCCCTTTCGGCCGGCGCCGTCGTCCCCGCATCCGGTGAGGAGCAGGACGGGCAGACAGACCAGTGCGGGACCGGCGAGACGTGCGATGCGCATGACTGAGGACTCCCGAGGAAGGAAGGGACGACGCGGCCGGAGGGATCGACGGCGCACATGGCCGGAGGCCGGCGACCGGCGGTGGCCGGTGGGCCGCGCACGGTGCGCGGCCCACCGGCCCAACCCGTCAGAGACCCGTGGGCCTGCCGGAGGCGTTGTTGTTCTTCAGCGAGGCGTTGAGGTTCTGAGCCCCGGCGACGCCGATCGTCTGGCAGGCAACCTCACAGTTGAAGTTGCGGTTGTAGTACACGGTGAACTCTTTGTTGTAGTCGAAGCTGTTGACCGAGGCGGCGTTGTTCTTGACCGTCTGGCCGGCGCCGGCACTGCCGTTCGTACTGGCGACGTACGTCTTCCCCGCGTAGTCGGAGACCTGGCCCCACTGCTTGTAGATTCCCCCCTGGTAGTGGGAGTTGTAGTGGAGGCAGGTGTAACCGGCCGTGCACTCCGCGGCGGCCAGCGCCGGCGGAGCGAACGCGATCCCTGATCCGAGGGCCGCCGCGAGAGCGGCCGCTGCGGCAAAGCGTCGAGACGTGGACATGATTCTCCCTGAGCTGGTGCGGACACAGAGACATAAAGGCCCGAACAGGAGGAAAACGCCCTCCTGGGCCACGGATGCAAGGCTAGGCAGCGGCTCCAGGCGGAAGAAATCATTCCAAGATTGGTCTTGACCAATGAGATGACACACTGGCACATACGGGACAATTCTTACACGCGACACAGAAAGAGACATCGTGCCATCAAGCCCTCAACTCGGCAGCGCAGCACCGGACTTCACTCTCCCGGGCGGAGTCCTGTCGGGCGACGCCTTCGAGCGTGCCGACTACCGGCTGTCGGCCGCACGCGGCCGGTCCGTGGTGCTGGCGTTCTACCCCGGGGACAACACCAGCGTCTGCACGAAGCAGTTGTGCTCGTACTCCTCGGGCATGGAGGCCTTCGAGGGCCTCGACGCCGACGTCTGGGGAATCAGTCCACAGGGTGTGGACAGCCATGAGTCGTTCGCCCGCTCCTTCGGGCTGCGTATGCCGCTACTGGCCGACGAGGGCCGGGAGACCGCCAGGGCGTACGGGGTTTCCGCACCGGGCATCGGGGTGCGGCGGGCGGTCTTCCTCATCGGCCCGGACGGGGTCCTGCGCTGGAAGCACGTGGCCCTGCTCGGTGCGACGTTCCAGTCGCTCACCACGCTCACGGACCGCCTGTCCGGCATCAAAGACGCATAAAGATTGCCGGAATCCGGCAGTGACCGAAGAAGGTGCTGTATGGGATCATCCAGCCAGATCGACGGAAAACGTTCGGGGGAAGTCGGCAGCGGGAGCAACAGGGGAGTGATCGCGTGACCATCTTTCTCGGTCTCGGCATTGCGGGGATCGTGCTGCTCGCGCTCTCCCTGATCTTCGGCGGGATCCTCGAAGGGCTCTTCGACGGTGTGCTCGACGGCCTCTTCGACGGGCTGCTGTCGCTTCCGGTCATCGCCGGCTTCATCTCGATGCTCGGCTTCGGCGGAGCGATCGTGCTCGGCTCGACGAGCGCCGGAACGCTCGTGGCCACGGTCATCGGCGTCGCCGCCGGCCTGGTGGCGGCCTGGCTCACCTGGAAACTCAGCAAGGCCCTGATGCGCGACCAGACGGACGCCACCCCGCGCGGCTCCGACCTGATCGGCACCTCGGGGTCCGTCGTGACGGCCATCCCGGCCGAGGGTTACGGCGAGGTGCTGCTGCGACTGGGCGGCCAGCCCGTGAAGTACTCGGCCAAGTCGGCCGCGCCCGTCGCGCGCGGGACCGAGATCTGGGTGGAAGAGGCACTGTCGACCACGTCGGTCGCGGTCCGCCCGGTGGAGCGCTGACCACGTAACCCCACGATCCCACTGATCCCCACCGTTGCGCACCACACCGCGCCGTTCAACTCCACAGCACCGCCCCGCTCCACAACAATCTGCCGTCCCCCACGGGAGGCAGGGGGGACACATCACATGAGTCCAGTAGTCATCGCCGTCATCGGCATCGTCGTACTCCTCGTTCTGCTCGGCCTCGTCGTCATCACGCGCTACAAGGTGGCCGGGCCCAGCGAGGCGTTCATCATCACCGGCCGCCGCGGCAAGAAGTCGACGGATCCGGTCACCGGACAGACCAGCATCGACAACAGCGGCCAGAAGGTCGTCGTGGGCGGCGGCGTCTTCGTCGTGCCGTTCGTCCAGCAGAAGTTCACCCTCGACCTGTCCAGCCGGCACATCCCGATCGCCGTGCGCGGCGCGGTGACCCTGCGCGGCGTCAAGTCGAACCTCGAAGGCGTCGCGATCGTCAAGGTCGGCGGCAGCGAGGACGCGATCCGCGCCGCGGCCCAGCGCTTCCTCCAGCAGCAGGACGGCATCGTCGGCTTCACCCAGGAAGTGCTCTCCGGCGCGCTCCGCGCGATCGTCGGCCGCATGTCGGTCGAGGACATCATCCGGGACCGGGCCGCGTTCGCCGGGCAGGTCGCGGAGGAGGCCGAGGCCAGCCTCTCCGGCCAGGGCCTGATCCTGGACGCCTTCCAGATCCAGGACATCACCACCGAGGGCTCCTACCTGGAGGACCTCGGCCGCCCGGAGGCCGCCCGCGCCAAGCAGGAGGCGGACATCGCCGAGGCCATCGCGAAGCGGGCCTCGGAGCAGGCCCGGCTGAAGGCGGCCGAGGAGATCGCCATCGCCGAGCGGACGTACTACCTGAAGCAGGCCGAGATCAAGGCCGAGACCGAAGCCGCGGCCGCCAAGGCCAACGCCGCCGGCCCGCTCGCCGAGGCGGCCCGCCAGCAGGAAGTCCTCCAGGAGCAGGAGAAGGTCGCCGAGCGCCAGGCCGCGCTGACCGACCGCGAGCTGGACACCAAGGTCCGTAAGCCCGCCGACGCCGCCCGCTACCAGGCCGAGCAGGAGGCGGAGGCCCGCCGCATCGCCCAGGTCAAGGAGGCCGAGGCCGACGCGGAGCGCTCACGCCTGACCGGCCAGGGCGAGAAGCTGCACCGTTCGGCGCTGGCCGACGCGGTCCGCATCGAGGGTGAGGCGGACGCCGCGGCGATCGCCGCCAAGGGTGCGGCCGAGGCGGAGGCCATGCGGAAGAAGGCCGACGCGTTCGCCCAGTACGGCGACGCGGCCGTCCTCCAGATGCTGGTCGAAGTCCTCCCGAGCGTGGTGGCGAAGGCCTCCGAGCCGCTGAGCGCCATCGACAAGATGACGGTCATCTCCACGGACGGCGCGAGCCAGCTCGCCCGCACGGTCACCGACAACGTCGCGCAGGGCATGGAACTGCTCACCTCGACGACCGGCGTGGACATGACGTCCCTCCTCCAGAACCTGAAGAGCCGCGTGGGCACGGTGCCCGCCCCCACGGCCTCGGACGCCCCGGAGGCGGACTCCTCGACGTCGAAGAACGGCGAGATCGAGATCAAGGGCTGACGCGCGAGGCGTCTGCCAGGGGCTTGGCCCCTTACCCGTGCCCGTGCCCGGCAGCGACGTGCTCGCCGCCGGGCACGGGCACGTGAAAGGTGACTACGCTGCGCGAGACCGACTTCCACACCCTCACCGACTTCGCAGGCGCCCTGTACAGCCCCGAAGGCCCCGACCACCTCAGCTGTCATGAGGTGAGGAACACGTGAACACACCCGAGTACGTGCGTTGGAACGGCCTGGCTGTCCGGTGCCCGGACGACGTCCGCAAGACCGCCGGCGGCAGACCGGCGCCGCGCCGGACGGGGCCCAACCGCGGGGCGCCGAGGAGGACCGCCACGCCGCGGTGCTCGCCCTGATCGAGATGGCCGACGGCCGGCGGGCGGAGACCGGCAGGCATGACTGACCAGCCTGTTCAGTGGCGGGGCAGCGCATCGGCCACGGCGGTCTGCGAGGGGGCGATGGTGGTCCGCCCGTCCTCGATGTCCCACAGCGTGTTCTGCAGCAGCCGGGCCAGGGTCCAGCCGGCCGCGCGTTGGCGGTCCAGCCCGAGCGCTTCGGTCAGCAGGTCGAAGCGGCGCCGCACCACCCGGGGAGCGTCCCCGGTGGCGACGAGCTTCTCCCAGCCGGTGTCCAGCGCCGGCCACAGGTCGAAGCCCGGGTCGCCGACGAGGGGTTCGGGGTCGATGGCCAGCCACGGCTCGCGCTCGGCGGCGAGCACGTTGTCGTAGTGCAGGTCCCAGTGCAGCATCCGGTTGCCGGGCTCGCCGGCCAGTTCGTCGACTGCCGACGCCCAGCCGTGCAGACGACGCCGGTCCTCGGGGTCCGGCAGGGCGGCGACGGCCGTCGCCACGGACGCCAGCATGTCGCAGGCGACGTCACCGAGGCCGCGCAGGCCCTTGGGCGCCGAGACGGAATGCAGCCGGGCCATGAGTCCGGCCAAGGCGTTCATGGCCACGTCGTCGTCCTCGACGGAAGCCAGGGTGCGGGAGCCGTCCAGGCTTTCCAGCAGCATGGCGCTGCTCTCCGGGTCGTGGTCGAGGAGCCGCACGATGCCGTCGCCGTTCCACGCCCGCAGCCCGATCAGCGCGGCGGTCGTCTCCTCTCGGGGCATCTGGAGTTTGAGCGCGGCGCGGGCGTCGTCCGTGCGGCGTACCGGCACCACCAGTGAAGCCTCACCGGACCTGGTGTCGCCGTCGCGCTCCAGTGCCCATCGGTCGAGCAGCTCCGCCACGAGTGCGGGCAGCCGGCCGATCCAGGCGCGTTCCTCTGCGCCCCCGTTCCTCGTGTACGACGCCACCAGGGCGTCGGGGACTTCGATACCGTGCGTCGAACTCATAGGAGGTCGCCCTTCGGAGGAGTGGGCTTCCCACCGCGACCACACGGTGGGAAGACGGTGGCCGGCCAAGCAGTCGAAGGACCATTCGATACTCCACGAAGCACCAGGTCGTCGTCGACGCCGACACCCGTCTCATCGTGCCGGTCCTGCCGGAAGAAGCCCGCGCCCGCCTCGTAGCGCGCGCTCCGCACACCCCTCAGCTCTCCCCCCGGTCCCGCCCCACCGCGTACAGGTGGCTGTCCCGGAACTGCTCCGCGCCCAGGGTCCGGCCCACCATGATGACCGCCGTCCGGATCACCCCCGCCGCCTTCACCTGCTCGGCGATCGAGTCAAGCGGGCCCCGCAGGATGATCTCGTCCGGGCGGGACGCCATCGCCACCACCGCCGACGGGCAGTCCGCCCCGTAGTGCGGGAGCAGTTCCTCCACCACCCGGTCCACGTACCGCGCCGCCAGGTGCAGCACGATCAGGGCGCCGCTGCGGCCCAGCGTGGCCAGGTCCTCGCCCTCCGGCATGGCCGTGGCGCGCTGCGCGACGCGGGTCAGGATGACCGTCTGGCCGACGGTCGGGACCGTCAGCTCGCGCTTCAGGGCAGCGGCCGCAGCGGCGAACGCGGGGACGCCGGGGACGACTTCGTACGGGACCCCCGCCTCGTCCAGGCGCTTCATCTGTTCGTTCACCGCGCTGAACACCGACGGGTCGCCCGAGTGCAGCCTCGCCACGTCGTGGCCGTCCGCGTGGGCCCGGACCAGCTCGGCCGTGATCTGCTCGATGTCCAGGTTCGCCGTGTCGATCAGGCGGGCGTCCTCCGGGCACTCGGCCAGCAGCTCGACCGGGACCAGGCTGCCCGCGTACAGGCAGACCGGGCTGGCGGCGAGGATCCGGGCGCCGCGCACCGTGATCAGGTCGGCCGCGCCCGGGCCCGCGCCGATGAAGTGCACCGTCATGATCGATCTCCCTTGTGCGAACGTGCCCCGGAAGCCGGGGGCTTGATAACCGACCACTGCGTTACGGGCATGGCCTGGCGCCAGCCGGTGAAGCCGCCGACCGGGACGGCGTGGGCCACCGCGAGGCGCACCAGCTCGCCGCCGTGCGCCTTGTGCCGCTCGGCCAGCACCGCCTCCGACTCCAGCGTCACCGTGTTCGCGACCAGCCGGCCCCCCGGCCGCAACGCCTCCCAGCACGCGTCGAGCAGGCCCGGCGCGGTCAGGCCGCCACCGATGAACACCGCGTCCGGCGCCTCCAGTCCGGCCAGGGCCGCCGGGGCCGGGCCCGTGACGACCTTCAGCGCGGGGACTCCCAGGCGTTCCGCGTTACGGGTGATCCGCTCCGCCCGTACCGGGTCCCGCTCCACGCTCACCGCCCGGCAGGACGGACGCGCCCGCAGCCACTCGATCGCGATCGAGCCGGAGCCGCCGCCCACGTCCCAGAGCAGCTCTCCGGGCGCGGGCGCCAGCGCTCCCAGCGTGGCCGCCCGGATGTGGCGCTTGGTGAGCTGGCCGTCGTGCTCGTACGCCTCGTCCGGCAGCCCGGGCACCGTGCCCAGCCGCAGCGCTTCCGCCGACGCCCGGCAGTCGATCGCGATGACGTTCAGCCGGTCTCCCGGGGGGTGCTCCCACGTCTCCGCCACGCCGTCCACGTACGCCTCGTCCTCGGCGCCCAGTCGTTCCAGCACCCGCAGCCCGCTGGGGCCGAAGCCGCGCTCCGTGAGGAGTGCGGCGACCGTCGCGGGGGTGCTCGCGTCCGCGCTCAGGACCAGCAGGCGCCGGCCCTCGTACAGCGACGCCGCGAGGCGCGCCGCCGGACGGCCCACCAGCGTCACGACCTCCGTGTCCTCCAGCGGCCAGCCGAGGCGCGCGCAGGCGTACGAGACGGAGGACGGATGCGGCAGCACACGCAGCCCCTCCGGGCCCAGCTCCTCCGCCAGCGCGCGCCCGACCCCGTAGAACATCGGGTCCCCGCTCGCCAGCACCGCGATCCGGCGCTCCCGGTGCTCGGCCAGCAGCCGGGGGACGGCCGGTCGCAGCGGGGAAGGCCAGGCCACCCGGGCACCAGCGCACTCCGGCGGGAGCAGGTCCAGCTGGCGCGCCCCACCGATCAGCACCTCCGCCGCGCACAGCGCCTCCCGTGCCGTACCGGACAGGCCGGGCCAGCCGTCCGCGCCGATCCCCACGACGGAGACGGGGTGCGGGGGAGCGGCGGGGGCGGGGGCGGCAGACACGGTCGGGACCTCGTTCGGCGCGGCGGGAGAAGGCAGAGGCAGAGGGCAGAGGCAGAGGAGGAGATGGAGGCAGAGGAGGGGACGGAGGAGACGGAGCGTAAGGCGCAGGGCAACGCTGCCGAACTCTACTGAACCTCGCCTTCCGGCCCCTCCGGCGGGTGAATCCGCGAGAAACTTCGCGCGTGGTGTCGAGAACCCCGCACCGGCCCCGACGTCCCTGTGTAAGAGGAAGAAACACCACCGAGCGAACGAGCGACCAGGAGGCGACGGTCATGAAGTATCTGGTGATGGTCCAGGGCAGCCAGGCGGACTACGACGCGCAGACCGGCAAGGGCACCGCGGACAGCCCGGCCTGGGACGAGAAGGCCATGCAGGAGATGTTCGCCTACATGGGCAGCATCAACGACGACCTCGCCGAGTCGGGCGAGCTGGTCACCGGCTACGGGCTGCGGGAGCCCGCTTCGGGCCGGGCCGTCAGCGTCGACGCCGAAGGCCGTCCGGTGGTCTCGGACGGGCCGTACAGCGAGACGAAGGAGCTGCTCGCCGGGTTCTGGGTGCTCGACTGCGAGAGCCTGGAAAGGGTGACCGAGATCGCGGCCCGCGTGGCACGCTGTCCGCAGCCGGCCGGGGCACCCGACTACCCGGTGCTCATCCGGCCCGTCGACGGCGGGATCGACGACTGACGCACCACCCGAGGACGCGGATGGAACGTACGGCCGACGTCATCATCGAGGACCTGCTGCGCCGCCACGCGCCGCAGGTCCTCGGCGCGCTCGTGCGCCGGTACGGGCACTTCGACCCGGCCGAGGACTCCGTCCAGGAGGCCCTGATCGCGGCCGCCGAGCAGTGGCCGCGGGACGGGGTCCCCGACAACCCGCGCGGCTGGCTGATCCGGGTCGCCTCCCGCCGCCTCACCGACCGGCTCCGCAGCGACGAGGCCCGTCGCCGGAGGGAGGAGACGGCGGCGGCCCTCACCCCGGCGGACGCGTCTCTCGCGCCGCCGCCCGGGGAAGGCCCCTCCGGCACGGGCCGGGCCCCCTCCGAGGACGACACGCTCACCCTGCTCTTCCTCTGCTGCCACCCCGCGCTCTCCCCCGCCGCCCAGATCGCGCTCACCCTCCGCGCGGTCGGCGGTCTCACCACGGCGGAGATCGCCCGCGCCCATCTGGTGCCGGAGGCGACGATGGCGCAGCGGATCAGCCGGGCCAAGCGGACGCTGCGGGGTACGCGGTTCCGGCGGCCGGACGCCCAGGACCTCGACCAGCGGCTCGGCGCCGTGCTCCAGGTGCTCTACCTGATCTTCAACGAGGGCTACACCGCCACCGCGGGCCCCGACCTCACCCGCACGGACCTGGCGCGCGAGGCGATCCGGCTGACCCGCGCCGTCCGCCGGCTGCTGCCCCACGAGGGGCGCGTGACCGGGCTGCTGGCGCTGATGGTCCTCACGGAGGCGCGCACCCCGGCGCGCACCGGGCCGGACGGTGAGCTGGTCCCTCTCGACGAACAGGACCGGACGCTCTGGGACCGTACGGCCATCGCGGAAGGCACCGCCCTGACCGAGGAGGCGCTCGCCCAGGGCCCGGCCGGCGACTACCAGCTCCAGGCCGCCGTCGCCGCCCTCCACGACGAGGCGGAGCGCGCGGAGGACACCGACTGGCCGCAGATCCTCGCCCTCTACGACGTCCTCGTGCGGCGCACCCCCGACCCCGCCGCCGCCTTGGGCCGGGCGGTCGCCGTGGCGATGGTGGACGGGCCCCGGGCGGGGCTGGCGGCGGTCGACGCCCTGACGGGGGCGGTGGAGCCGCGTTTCCGCCTCGACGCCGTACGCGGGCATCTCCTGGAACGGGCCGGGGAGCCGGCCGCCGCCCGTGCCGCCTACCGCGCTGCCGCCGACGGCACGCTCAGCGAACCCGAGGCCCGCTATCTGCGCATGCGCGCCGACCGGCTGGACCCGTAGGAGCCCGAGCCCTTCCGGCCACGCCCGTTCACTCCCGCCGGCCTTCCGGCCACGCCCGTTCACTCCCGCCGGCCTTCCGGCACGCCCGTTCACTCCCGCCGGCCTTCCGGCACGCCCGTTCACTCCCGCCGGCCTTCCGGCACGCCCGTTCACTCCCGCCGGCCCTCCGCGCCCGTTCACTCCCGTCGGCCGAAGAACTCGATCTCCGCCACCGCCGTACGCCGGTCCTTCCCCGAGCCGTACGCCGACTCGACCGTGAGCCGGGCCCTGACCGTGTCCGAACCCCGTACGTCGAAGGTCTGCTGGCCCGCCTGGTCGCGCAGCCGGATCGTCCGGTCGGTCTTCTCCCCGTCCTTCGACGTCAGCTCGACCGTGAGCCGCGCCGGGCGGCCCTGCGTCAGGAACTCGTTCTGGCGCGCCGACGTCCCGGAGAACACCACGATCTTCATCATCCGCACCGGCTGCGCGAACTCGCACTCCAGGTGCTCCCCGACGCCCTCGCCGGCCTTCTCGGGTGCCCAGTAACGGTTGTTGAACCCGTCGAACGCCGCCGCCGCCGGGTGCCCGCCCGCCTCGCTGGAGCCCCGGCAGACAGCGGGCGGCACGGACTCCGGGGTTCCGGTCTCCTCCTTGGCGAAGCCGAACAGGCCCGGGAGATGCGGCAGCGCGAACCACACCCCCACCGCCAGCAGGATCAGCACGATGGGCAGCCCGACCCTCGGCCGCCGCCACCCGCGCCGCGGACGCGCCCCCGCCACGCGCGCCTGCCGGGGCCGGCGGCGCAGGATCCGCCGCCACCACGGCAGCCGGCCCTCGGGAGCGGGCCCGGGGTCCAGGAGCAGAGCACAGCGGACGCACAGCGTGCGGCCCGGGGCGTTCTCCGTACGGCAGCTGGGGCAGACGACCGGCGCGCCGGCAGGTCCCGGGCGGGGCGGCTCGGTGGCGGGCCCCGGCCCGCCGTCCGGCCACGCGTCGGGCCCGGGAGCCGGGCCGGGCGGCCCCTCGCCCGGACGCCGGGGGGCCGCTGCCCGCGGTGGCGTCGGCCGCCCGGGGGGCGTCGTGGGCGCCAGGGGCGGCTGAGCCGTCGCGGGCATGGGCGCGGGGGACGCCACGGGGGCGGGCGCGGGCGGCGTCACGAAGGGAGACGCGGGCGGGCCGGAACCAGCAGGCCCGGCGGAGACCGGTGGTCCGGCGGAAGCGGCAGGCCTCCCCGACGCGGGCACCCCGGGTGTGGGCACCCCGGCAGGCCCGGCGGAAGCGGGCGGCCCGGAAGCGGGCGGCCCGGCGGAAGCGGCAGGCCTCCCCGCCACGGGCGCCCCGGGCGCGGGAGCAGGCACCCCGGGCGGCCCCGGCTGCCCGGCGGAAGCAGCAGGCGGACCAGCAGTCGCGTTCGGCCCCTGGGGCGCGGGCGACACGTTCGACGCGGGCGAGGTCTCCCCCTCCTCCCACCCCAGGAACGCCTCGCACGCCACACAGAACTCCCGCCCCGGCGGGTTCCGGTGTCCGCACTCGTCGCAGATCACAGCAGCTCCAGGGTGAATCCGACGTGCGCCGGGACCTCCGCGCCGATCAACTCCTCCAACCGGCCCCGGTCCGGCTGCCGCACGCCGGCTCCGGGTCCGGGTCCGGGCGGTGACCCGGATCCGGGCGCGGACCCGGGCGGTGACCCGGACCAGGACGCGAACCCGGACCCGGCCCGGTCACCGCCTCCGTCACCTCCGCCACCTCCGCCCCCGTCACCTCCGCCTCCGGACGCCCGGATCCGGATGGTCACCCAAGGGCGGTCCTGGCCCGGCAGCGGGGTGCCGGGCCCGGTCGACCAGGCGGTGCCGCCGCTCTCGACGATCTCCGGCTCCGTACCGGTCTCCAGCCGGAGCGCCTCCGCCAGGCCGCCCACCGTGCCGCGCCGGGCGTGCCGGGCGACCGCGCCCCGCACCGCCGCCCGGCGCAGTTCCGGCGGGCTGCCTTCGTGGGGGTCGACGGCCACCCACTGGGCCAGCCAGTCGAGGAAGTCGTCGGGGGCGCTGCGCGGGTCCAGGTGCGCGGGCAGGTTGTCGATGGAGAGGAGGACGGGGGCGAGGACGTCGTCCAGGGCGGCCAGGAAGCGCTGGAGGAAGTCCTGTTCCAGGTAGACGGCGGGGAGCCGGTCGATCAGGGGGTGCGGGGTCGGCAGCCCCGGGATTCCGTCACGCATCGGATCAGGCCCCCCTCACCCGGAGCTGGTGCTCGTAACTGAAGACCAGCGCGTGCGGGTCCAGCGCGATCTTCGCGGTGGCGTCGGTGCGTTCGCCGGTGACCGGGTCGGCCCGGTACAGCCGGACGTCCTCCACCAGGTCGACCCCCGGCACCCGCTGGAGCACGGCGAACGCCTCCCCGGACTGGACGGGCCTGCCGAACGGCCAGCCGCCCCCGGCCGGCCCGCCGGTGAGTGGGTTGAAGTACCCGTACAGCGCGGCCAGTGCGCTTATCCGGACCTTCTCCGTGACCGCCCCGCGCTCCGCCTGGACCAGGGCGACGACGGTGACACCCTGGTAGAACGGCGGCTCGACGACCAGCCGGGCCCCGATCGGCCGCCGGGCGTCCAGGTGTCCGGCGATCAGGGCGAGCGTGTTCGCGGGCGGGATCAGCTCGTCGAACTCGATCCGGCCCTGCTCGTCGCCGCTCCCGGCGGGGACGACGAGCAGCCGCACCCCGCCCGCGTCGGAGGCCTCCGCGCCGCCGTCCTGCGCACCGGCCCGGATGCAGTGGACCCGGGCCGCGTCCGGGGCGATCTCCCGGGCGAGGAGTTCGTAGTCGTGCGGGACGACCGCCCGGTGCAGGGTGCGCAGGGTCATGGGCCCGCGCACCCGGGCGCTGTCGACGCTCTCGCCGTCCACGCCCCCGAGCGCCGGCCGGCGGTTCTCGACCCGGGCGACGTACGGGATCGCGCTGCGCAGGACGCGGAGCGTGGAGCGGGCGACGTTGCCGCGCAGCCCCCCGCCCCTGCGGTAGGAGCGGACCCGGACGGTGGCGCCCTTGACCGGGACCCGGCCGTAATGGCGTACGGAGCCGTCCCGTTCGCGTACGGCGGGACCGAACTCGACGCGCCCCGCGTTCGGGTCGAGCGTGATGTGCCGGTCCTCGGGGCCGGAGTGCGCGAAGTCGTCGACCCGGCCCCAGCGGGTGACGTCCGAGCCGGCGACGGCGTCGGGCGCCGCCGGGTCGGTCACCTCGACCACGAACTCCCCCGGCACCACCGGCGGCCTGGCCAGCCGGAACACCTGCCCGGGGACGCCCTCCGCCTGGCCCAGCACCTCGTCGGTGACGGTCTCGGCGTGCTCGGCCGCCACCGTCGCGCCGATGGTGAACGCGGTGATGGAGCGCACGACGGGCGGCGCCATGTACGTCGGCTGGCCCGGCTCCGCCTCGATCAGCCGGCAGCGCAGCCAGCCCCCGGTGCGGCGGACGACGGCCGCCGGGACATGGGTGCGCGGGAGGTGGAGGATCAGCTCGCCGGACCGGTTGAAACCGCCGGTGTCGTCCTTCTCCACCTCGCAGGCCGCCCAACTGGCCCCGTCCCACGCCTCCCAGAGGATCGGCGGCCGTGCCGGGTCGACCCCGACGCCGTCCACCGTGCAGTCCAGCCGGAGCGCCAGGACGCCGGCGGGCACGGCGGCCGACAGGCCGACGTACAGGCAGTCGCCGGGGGCGGGCCTCGCACCGAAGACGGGCACGTCCCGGCCGAGCGTCAGCTCCTCGGTCCGGTCCACGGCCTCCCCGGGCGAGGGCCAGGTGGCCAGGTGGGCGAAGGCGCACGGCACGATGGAGAGCGGTTCGGAGGTGGTGAAGACGACCGCCTCCTCCGTCTCCGTACGGACGGTGGCGACCTCCGTGCCCGCGCGCACCAGCACCGGCTCGGGGCGGGGGGCGGAGAGCCGGAACGTCACCTCGGTGTGGGCGGCCGTCGGCGGGTGGAGCTGTACCCCGATCAGGTCGAGGAAGGTCAGATAGCTCTTCTCCGGCACCCGGTTCACCCGGTAGACGAGCTGGTCGACCATGGTCGCGAACGCCTCGATCAGCGTCACCCCGGGGTCGGAGACGTTGTGGTCGGTCCACTCCGGGCAGCGCTGCTGCACCAGGCGCTTCGCCTCGTCGACCAGGCCCTGGAAGGTGCGGTCGTCCAGATGCGGGCTGGGCAGGGTCACGCCCTCGCCTCCTCTTCGTGCGTACGGGAACGGGTCACGCGCCCGCCTCCGGCTCGTCGGCCGACGCCTCGGTGGACTCGGCGTGCTGCGGGATCACGTAGAACGGGAAGACGAGGTTGCGCGGGTCGTTCGAGCCGCGCACGGTGTAGCCGATGTCGATGTAGAGGACGCCGTTGTCCGCCTCGTCGAACCGGACGACGACCTCGGTCACCTCGATCCGGGGCTCCCAGCGCTCCAGCGCGAGCCGCACCTCGTACGCGAGCTGCCCGGCGGTTCCCGCGTCCGCCGGGGCGAACACGTAGTCGTTGACCGCGCAGCCGAACTCCGGCCGCATGGGCCGCTCCCCCGGCGAGGTCGCCAGGATCAGCCGGATCGACTCCTCCAGCTCGTGTTCGCCGCGCACCAGGGCGATGGACCCGGTGGCGTCCGTACGCGGCGGGAACGCCCAGCCCGCGCCGATGAACTGCTGTCCCATGGGTCCGGATCACCCGCCGATCAGTACGGTCGGGCAGCCGGAGAGCACCGGGGAGCCGCAGCCCGCCAGGTCACCGACGCGGGCGGCCGGCTGTCCGCCGATGAACACCGTCGCGCTGCCGGGCGGCGCGAGGACGGTCGGCGGATGAGCGGCGGGCGAGGAGCACAGGTGGGCGGTCCCGACGGTGGCGGCGGGCTTCCCGCCGATGAGCACGGACAGGACCCCGGGCGGCCCGACCGTGCCGGGGTGGCCCGTGGGGTCGCCGACCCGGGCTGCCGGAGCGGCTGTTGCGTCTGACATGCTGCGTGCTCCTCCCGTACGCGGTGGATGACGTGGTAGGTGTGATAGCTGCCGCGCCGTCAATTGAGCTTGATCATGGGCGCGTTGACGTGCACCGAGCCTCCGCTCCTGATCTCCGTTCGGCGGCTGCCGTCGACCGACACCTCTCCGCCCCGCACCTCCACCGGGCCCTGCGCCGCGATGCCGACCTTCCCGGTGCCGCCATCCACGGACACGCCTTTCCGCGCGGTCAACGTGACGCTCTCGCCGCTCAGTTCGAGCACCCCGCGCCCCGCTTCCAGGGCGACGCCGTCGGTCGCCCGGATGGAGACCTGCTCCTTGGCCTCGATGGTCACGCTGCCGTCGCTCCCGATGACGATGGCGGTGCCCTTGCGGTCGAGGTCGATCGTGAGCTTGCCGTCCCCGGTACGGAGCCGGACGCCCTGCGGGCCGTTCGCCGCGTCCAGCAGCTCCAGCTGGTTTCCGCTCTTCGACGCGAAGGCCCGGCGGTTCACCGCACCGGTGGTGGGATCGACGAGTGCATCCCCGCCTCCCGCGCCTCCCGCACCACCAGAAGCACTGGACGCACCCGACGCACCCGACGCACCCGACGCACCAGGCACACCGGAAGCAGCAGCAGACGTGCCCCCGCCCCCGCCGCCCCCCGGCCGGTCCTGCCCGTTGTACAGCCCCGCCAGGACGTACGGCCGGTCCAGATGCCCGTGCTCGAAGCCGACCAGCACCTCGTCGCCCACCTCCGGGATGAACGCCTCGCCGCCCCCCGTACCGCCGGACTGCGCCGTGCGCGCCCAGTCGCTCGCGTACTCGTCGGAGAGCCACGGGAACCGCACCTTGACCCGCCCGGACCCCTCCGGGTCCTGCGTGTCCGTCACCGTCCCGCTGACCAGCCCCGCGCACCGCGAGCCGCCCGCCGCCACCGGGGAGCCGCCCGTCAGCCCGAAGAGGGACCGTTCCTGCTGCCCCGATACGGTGATCCAGGTCTCGTACCCGCGTACGGCGTCGAAGACATGGCGCGAGGTCGTCACCGTGTACCGGCCCTCGAACGGCGCGCCCACCGCGTTCAGCGCCACCGCGCTGCCCGCCCGCACCTCCGGGTTGCCCCGGATCACCGCCTCCAGCTCCGCGAACGACCCGGCGATCCGTTCCGCCAGCGCCTTCGCCGCCTGGTCGACCTGGGCCTGCTCCCCGTACGCCGCGTCGGTCACCACGAACCGGGCCTCACCGAACGGGGCCGACACCTCCGCCGCCGTCACCCCCAGCTCCAGCGTCGGGGACGAGCCAGCCGGGGCCCGGCCCACCAGCGGCTGCTTCGCCCGGACGTCCCAGCCGCGCACCTCCACCTCGGAGACCTGCTCGGCGGCCGAGACCCCGGCCCGGCAGCGCAGCAGATTGCTGCCCAGCTCCAGGACGAGCGGGTCGCGGTCGGCGCGCGCCGAGGCGTCGGGCGCTCCGCCCGCCTCCGCCGGCTTCGTGATGTGCAGCTGCCCGTCCCGTACGTACGCCTGCGCGCCCGCCTCCTCCGCGAGGCCGCGCACGAACTCCCAGTCGGTGATGTTGGGCTGGGCGATGTGCTCCAGTACGGGCCCGGCGATGTCGACCGGTCCCGGCTTCAGCCCGGCACGCTGGGCGACCTGGCCGCAGATGTCGGCGAGGGTCATGTTCTGGTAGCTGGCCACCCGGCGGCCCCGGAACAGCCGGTGCGACTCGTCGAGCCCTCGGACGACGGTGAACGTGCCGGACTCGTCGAGCTCCACCTCCAGCGCGGTGACAACCCCCTCCAGCAGCGGTTTCGGCTCGGTGCCGCCGCCCGCGCGGGCCAGCAGCCGGGCCTCGGTGCCGATCTTCAGCCCGGCCTGCTCCAGCAGCACCCGGTCGGGGTCACGGAACCGCAGCAGGAACAGGTCGGGGAGCGTACGGCTGTCGTCGACATAGCCCTCGACCAGGGTGTTCACGAACTTCGCGGGCAGCGGCGCACCGCCGAACTCCACCGTCAGCGCCGTGGAAACCCCCTGCTGCGCCATCAGCCCCGCCCCCTGCCCCGGCCGGCCGTGGCGGCGTCCCGGCCCGAGGGCTCCCTGAGCCGGGCCAGCTCGTCCAGGGCGGGCAGCAGGAGCTGGGTGCCGGGGGCGAGCCGCATCGGGTCGTCGATCCCGTTCGCCTCGGCGATCACCCGCCAGGCCCCGGGGTCCCCGTACTCCCGGTGGGCGAGCGAGGGCAGCGAGTCGCCCGAGCCGACGCGGTGGACGCGCCGGGCGGCCAGCGCTCCCGAGGTCGGGTTCTGGCCGGGCGTCTCGCCGCTGATCTCCTCCATGGTGACCTGGCAGACCGCCCGGATCGGCACGCCGGAGGTCGTGAACAGCGTGTACTTGGCGGCGACTTGGCTCACGTAACCGGGAAACCCCGTCAGGCCGCCCCAGTGGAAGACGACCCACGGCGGGGACGACCGCTGCTGCTGCCGGGTCTCGTCCGTCGGCACGCAGCACGCGAAGAGCTGCTCCACCGAGGTGACGACCCGGGTGTCCTGGGTGTCGCTGGCGTCGAAGAACATCTCGACGGTGAGCTTGCTGGGCTGAGAACCCTGGTACTCCGGCGGGCCCGAACTCTTCGCCCCCTTCGCCGGACTCCGCTTCCAGGAGGCCGCCTTGGTCAGGCTCAGCTCCTTGGGGTTGAACTGGAAGTCGATCCGCCCGCACGGCCCGCCGGGCGTCAGCCCGCCCCCGGTCGGCGGGGTGCGCAGCTCCAGGTAGGCGTGCTCCAGCTTGGGCCGCGCCGAGCCGCCCTTCGCCGCCGAGGCCACCCCCGACGTACCGGCCGCGCTGAACGCGATGGGACCCGCAGCGCTCATCGTCCTCAGCCCTCCATCACGTAGCCGTGGTGGGCGATCTCGATGGTCTCCATCGCGACCTTCGGCGACTCGGGCGTGAACGAGGGCCCGGTCCACCGCACGGGCACGACCTCCAGCAGCCCCCATTGGGCGACCTTCTGGCCGTCCCCGGTCCGCGCCTCGATGTGCGCGGTCTTCCGGCTGAACCCGGTGGTCATCGTGGCGAACCAGCGCGCCACCTTCTCCGTCTCCCGGGTCAGCGGGCGCGACAGCTTCACGTTGCTGTACTTCAGGCGGGTCGGCAGCTGCCACAGATACCCGTTGTTGCCGCCCTCCTCCCGGGTTTCGAGGACGACTTCGCAGCCGAGGCCCTCGCACGTGTTGAACGACCCGAGTTCGATGTCGTCGATCGTCACGACGAAACAGACGCTGACGGCGGGGTCGCTGTCCTGGGCGGTGGCCATGACACGTACCTCTCAGTTCGGTCGAGCAGCCGAAGGTTCGGGCTTGTTGTGGGCCTCAACCCAGTCTTCAATGGCGGGTGTTGATGAGGTGACCGGCGCGTTCGCGTTCCAGCCGGAGGTCGTTCTTCAGGAGCCGGCTCAGCGGGGCGTACAGTGCCCGGACCAGCTCGTCCGTGACGGCAGGAGCCCCCGCGCCGTCCTTCGGGGCACCCCCGGCTCCGCCCCCCGTCTCCGTTACGGGCCCGGGCCCGGGCTCCACGCCATCCTCCGGTTCCGTTACGGGGTCGGGCTCGGGCGGCGGTTCCTCGACGACCTCGGCGACCTCGGAGTCCCGCTGGACGACCGGCCGCGAGGTGCCGGAGACCGGCGCGCCCCCGAACACGACACTGCCGTCGGTCATCCGCTGCGCCACCCCGGCCGCCACCGCCACGGCCCCGGCCGAGGGCAACCGGCGCACACTGCCGGAACCCGGCAGGGAACGCGCCACCGAGCTGGGCACCGGAGGCCCGCCGACTGCCCGTCGCTGAAGGGAGGCGGAGGGCCCGGAGGCCAGGGAAGGCGGGCCGACGGGGGCCGACGACAACGGGGGCGCGGGCCCCAGGGAAACACCGGGACCGGCCACCGGCCCCCCGCCCTCCGCCCCGGTCCACCGGACCGGTACGCCCTCGGGGGGCGGGGCGGAACCGCCCGGCTCCGGCGCGGGCCCCCCGGCGGGCCCGGAACCCGGCTCGGCGGCACGCTGTACGTCGACGTTCCGTGGAACCAGGGGCCGGTCGCCCAGGAGGGGGACGACGGGCCCGGTGTCGGACGGGGCGGCCGGGGAAGGCAGGGCAGGCAGGACGGGCAGCGCGGGGGACGGCCCGGAGAGGTCAGGCGGCCCGTCCGACCGCTGCACGAGACTCCCGGCACCACCGGCACCACCGATACTCCCGGCACCACCGATACTCCCGGCGTCACCCGCATCGCTCGCCCCACCGTCATCGCTCGCCCCACCGGCAGAAGCAGGCGCTCCCCCTGCCAGGTCATCGGGACGGCCCCGGGACACCTCTCCCACCAGCGGATCGTCACCGAGCAAGGGGGCAGTGGACTGGTCCGATCCCCCTGCCCGAACGTCATCGGACAGACCGGGCACAGCCGGGGCAGCAGGCGGAACCTGGCTCCCGGGGGCTTCCGGGCCGGAGGCGGCCCGCCGCTGGGCGGTCGGCGGCAGACCGGGCAACGGCGCACCGAGCCCGGGAGCCCGCCGGGGCCGCTCCCCCGCCGGAGGCATCGCAGCCCGTTGAACACCGACGCCGACGCCGGCGCCGCCGGAGGCCGGGGCGGGCAGCGGCTCGGGCGACGGTACCGGAGGCGTGGGCTCCGCCACGACGGGCCGCTCCCCCACCAGACGGCGCTCGGGCAGCTCCTCCGCGCCCCCGGCGACGGACGTCAGGGCCGAGTGCTCACCTCCGTACAAACGCTGTACGGGTACAGGTTCGGGTTCGGGCGCGGACACCATCCCCCTCACGGCCTCGGGCCCGCCCACTCGCCTGAAGTGGGTCACCGCCCCCCGCATCGGCATGTCCACGGACCGCTGAGCAGCGACGGACGACGGCGACGACGGCGACGGCGACGACGGGGCCGACTCCGCCACACCCACCCCACGCACCAGCCCGGCCGGAGCGTCAGGACTCACCAGATGCCCGAGCGGGGTCCCGAGCGCGGTGTCCTGACGGGTGGCGAGCGACGCCTCGAACTCCCTCGGCCCCACGGTCAGTTGCTGCCCGGACACCACCCGCTGGATCGGCTCCAACCGGTTCAGGTCAACCCGTTCGCCACGATCGGCCACCGGCACAGGCACAGGCACGGGCGCAGGGACGAGGGCGGGCGCATCGCCGGAGCGGTCAGCACCGCCGCGGCCGCCCCGCAGCCAGGACATCAACCCCATGAGCTCCTCGTCCTCCCCTGCGCGGTGTATCCCGCCCGGCCGTCGGGCAGGGCCTCAGTGCCCGTTGAGGCGGGCGACCTGGGCGACGAACTTCAGGCGTTCCGGATGTTCCAGGTCCAGCAGGTCGTCCAGCGGCCAGTGGAAGTGGTAGGCGAGGTACGCGACCTCCTCGTAGAGCAGGTCGGCCGCGTACGTCACGATTCCCCCAGGCGGCCACCGGCGAGATTCACCGCGAACTCCTCGTCGCAGGACGGGCAGGTGACGGCGGCGCGGGTGTGGCCCTCGGAGTTGATCCGGCGGTAGAAGTCCTGGAGGAAGGCCAGGTCGGAGGCGAACAGATCCTCGATGACACCGGGGTGGATGTCCTCGACCGTGCCGATGCGCGTCACGACCCGCGAGATGAGGACCACCGACAGATAGGCGGAGTTCTCCCTGACCCGGTCGTCCCGCAGGGGGACCAGCTCGTCGCGTGCGGTGGCGAGGCGCATCACGCCCGTACGGTGGACGGCCCCCGACTCGTCGACGTAACCGCGCGGCAGTTCGAAGCCGAACTCCGTGCGCAGCGACTCCTGTTGGCGCGTCCCCGGGCCACCCCGCGCACCGGCCGCCCCTGCGTCGACCTGCTCCGGACTCTGGAACTGGACCGAGCGGCGCATCAGTCGAGTTCCATGGCCTCGTAGGTGATCGCCAGCTTCTCGGTCAGCACCGAGGTGTCGCCGGCCTTCAGGGTGCCGATCTCCAGGGACTTCGGCCAGGCGTTGATGAGCTTGTAGCGCTTGATCGGCAGGCCCTCGTAGTCGTAGACGATGACGGCGCCGTTGCGGCGGGCGTTCGTCATGCGGCCGAACCGCGAGTCCTTGATCCACCGTTCGAAGCTGTTGTCCTCGGTGAGGCCGCGCGTCACGGTGACCTCGCCCGCCTTGGGGCGGCCGGGCAGCTTCTTGATGGCGTACTTGCCGTCGAAGGTGTTCTGCTTCAGCTCGATGACGTCCTGCTCCATCTTCAGACCGCTGACCTCGGTGATCTGCTTGATGATGACGCTGTCGAATTCGAGGCCGAAGGAATGCCCGACGGAACTGTCGAGATCGGGAAGTGGCACAGCAGACTCCTTACGCCGGACTCAGGAACGGGCTGTCAGCGATCAACGGGGGCGGTGGCCGGTCATTCGTCGACACCACCGCTGCCGCCGGTCAGCTGGGAGAGCCGGAACACCACGAACTCGGCCGGTTTGACGGGGGCGACCCCGATCTCGCAGATGACCTGCCCCGCGTCGATGCTCTCCGGCGGGTTCGTCTCGCGGTCGCACTTCACGTAGAACGCCTCCTCGGGGGTCAGCCCGAACAGCGAACCCTTGCGCCACTCGTTGACGAGGAACGCCGAGACCGTGCGCCGGACACGGGCCCACAGGGCGTCGTCGTTCGGCTCGAAGACGACCCACTGCGTACCGGCGAGGATCGACTCCTCCAGGTAGTTGAAGAGCCGCCGGACGTTCAGATACCGCCAGGCGGGGTCGGAGGCCAGCGTCCGTGCGCCCCACACCCGGATGCCCCGGCCGGGGAAGGCGCGGATGCAGTTCAGCCCGATCGGGTTGAGGAGGTCGTGCTCGCCCTTGGTGAGCTGGGTCGCCAGCGCGACGGCTCCCCGGACGACCTCGTTCGCGGGGGCCTTGTGCACGCCCCGCGTATCGTCGTTGCGCGCCCAGACCCCGGCGATGTGCCCGCTGGGCGGTACGAGGGCGGCGCGGCCGGACGCGGGGTCGGCGACGCTGATCCAGGGGTAGTAGAGCGTGGCGTACTTGGAGTCGAAGTTGGCCTGCCCGGTGCGCCAGCCGCGGATCTGCTGCGGGGTGAGCCCGGGCGGCGGGTCGAGGATGGCCACCCGGTCGCCCATCAGCTCGCAGTGGGTGATCAGCCCCTGCTGGACGGCGATGACCGACTCCAGGTCGAGCAGCCCGCGTTCGTACGCGCTCATCAGGTCGGGCACGGCGATCATCGTCACCTCGTCGACCGCTTCCAGGCCGCCCAGCCCCGTACGGCGGTCGGCGTCCCCGACGTACACCTCGGGGGCCATCGCACCGGAGCTGCCGGCGGCGGGGGCGGCCGGGGCCAGGACCACCGTCTGCGGCGCGGGCGGTGCGGGGGCCGCGCCGCGCCCGGACTCCCGTACCTCGATCAGCTCGGACTTGGCGTTGACGCGGGTGGCGACGTTGTCCTTGCTGCGCTTGGTGGTGACGGCGGGGTACGTCTCCACGACCTGGCCGTCACGCTTCACCAGGAAACGGAAGACGTCGGCGGGCGGGTCGTCGCCCTCCACCGGGGCGACCTCCACGCTGATCTCCCCGCTCACGCCGGGCCGGGGCCGTACGGCGTAGGGCCCGACCGGGACCTCCGCGCCGACGGGCAGTTCGCCAGCCTGCCCGGCCTGCCCGGCCTGCCCGGCCTCCCCGGCCTGCCCGGTTTCGCGCTCTTCGGCCCCGACGTGCGCCGCTGTCGTGCCGTCGTCGACGCGCACGACGTAACAGACGCCGCCACCGTTGGCGAAGAAGCCGTAGACGGAGGACGCGAGGTAGGTGCCGTCGACGAAGTCGCCGAACGTGGCGACGAACTGGCTCCAGTTGGTGATCAGCGTCGCCTCGTCGAACGGCCCCTTCTGCGCGAAGCCGACGAAGGCGGCGACCGAGGTGCCCACCCCTTCGATCGGCCGGGATCCGGACTCGACCTCTTCGACGTAGACGCCGGGGGACAGGTACGACGGCATAAGGCCTCTCCTCGACACACTCCTGGACGCACTGCTCGACCGTGGGACGCGGGCCATTCTCGCCACTGCGGCGATCACCGGGAACGGACGGTCGGCCGCCCCGCCGCGCATCGAGGGCTGCCCGATGAGGCAACGCCACCGCGCCACGAGTGCCGCCCCTCTCTGCCCCGTACGCGGTCCGCGCGCGCTGCGTACGTCCCCGGATTCCCCGGCACGGTGGCGACCACCACGCATGCCCCCCATCCGGGCCGCCCGGGCCATCCGGGCGGCCTCCTGGCCGGCGGGGGCGGGAGGGGCGGGAGGGCGGATGAAGGCGGTTCCGGAGAAGCCGTCCGCGACGCCACCGCGTCAGGACGCCGTACGCGCCCCGACCCTCGACGCCGTACACGCTCCAGACCACGGGACGGCGGCACACCCTCCGGCCCTGGACTCCTCCTCCTCCTCATCCTCATCCTCCTCCTCGGTCCCCCCGGCCCTCGAACTCTCCCGCTCGGAAGCGCCGCGCACGGAGCGGGCGGCCACGGCCACGCCCCCCGGTCGCCGCCCCGACCGCCGCTCGATCCAACGGCTCCAGCGGATGGCGGGGAACGGGGCGGTGTCGCGGCTGGTCGCCCAGCGGTACACGGCGCCGGTGAAGCCGTCCCCGGCGCAGGCGGCGGGGTTCCGCAGGGTGAAGGCCGATGTGGCGGGGAAGAAGACCCGGCTCGCCGCGCACGCCCCGGCGGCCAGTGAGTCGAAGGCCTCGCAGGACGCGGCGGTGGCCCCGCCGGACGACAAGGAGGCCCAGGGCAAGGCGGCGAACGCCGAGAAGATGAACGCGGCGAAGCCCGGGGAGTTCGACAAGAAGGCGTTCATCGACGCGGTGAACAAGGCGATCGACTCCCAGGCCCCCAAGAACCTCGACGAGGCCGACAAGTTCGCCAAGTCCGGCAAGGCGGACCAGGTCAAGGCGGAGGTCGACGGCAAGGTCACCGACGGCAAGGATTCGTCCGCCAAGGACATCGACACGGCGACGAAGGCCCCGCCCGACACCTCGGCCGCCAAGGACAAGCAGGTCACCCCGCTCTCCCCCGACCAGGCTCCCGGCAACCCGGGCGCACCGTCCGCCACGGACGCGGTCCCCGAGAAGCAGCCGGCGGCCGTCACGGACTTCTCCGAGGGGCCGGCCGAGAACGACAAGGCGATGGCGGACGCCGAGGTCACCGAGGAACAGCTGGTCAAGGGCAACGAACCGGAGTTCAACGAGGCGCTGTCGGCGAAGAAGACCTCCGAGGCGGACGCGGCGAAGGCCCCCGCGAAGGGAAAGGCGGCGGAGGACCAGCAGCTCTCCACCGCCAAGGAGAACGCGGCCGCGTCCGGAGCCCAGGCGATGGCGGGACTCACCGCGACCCGGGCCACCGCCGGCAAACAGGTGGACGGCGGCAAGAACGACACGAAGTCGAAGGACGAGAAGAAGCGCGCCGAGGTCACGGCGAAACTCCAGAAGGTCTACGACGGCACGAAGAAGGACGTCGAGGACACCCTGTCCGGCCTGGACAAGAAGGTGGACTCGGCGTTCACGTCGGGCGAGAAGTCAGCGCGGGACGCGTTCACGGCCGACCACAAGAGCCGGATGAAGAAGTACAAGGACAAGCGGTACTCGGGCATACGGGGCAAGGTCCGCTGGGTCAAGGACAAGTTCGCCGGCCTGCCGAAGGCGGCGAACGACCTCTACCAGGAGTCCCGCAAGCTCTACGTCTCCCGCATGCAGACGGTCATCTCCTCGGTAGCCGACATCATCGGCGCCGAACTCGGCAAGGCGAAGGCCCGCATAGCCAAGGGCCGCACGGAGCTGAAGGCCGAGGTCGACAGACTCCCCGCCGACCTGAAGCAGTTCGGCGAGGAGGCGGCGAAGGACTTCGCGGGCAAGTTCGACGACCTGGAAGCCACGGTCGACGAGAAGTCGGAACAGCTGGTCCAGGACCTGGCCCAGAAGTACACAGCCGCCCTCAACAAGATCGACGAGGAGATCAAAAAGCTCCAGGAGGCCAACAAGGGCCTCATCGACAAGGCGAAGGACGCCATCGTCGGCGCCATCAAGACGATCAACGAGCTGAAGAACCTGCTCCTGGGCATCCTCGCCAAGGCCGCCTCCGCGATCATGAAGATCATCCAGGACCCGATCGGGTTCCTGGGCAACCTGGTGAAAGCGGTCGGCGCGGGCCTGAACCTCTTCATCACGAACATCGCCGACCACCTGAAGACCGGCGTCGTCTCCTGGCTGCTGGGCACCGCGGTAAAGGCGGGCCTGGACCTCCCGGCCAAGTTCGACCTCAAGGGAATCATCCAGCTCATCGGCTCGATGCTCGGCCTGACCTGGGACAACATCCGCACCCGCGTCACCCGCAAGGGCGTCCCCGACGAAGCGATGAGCGCGGTCGAAACCTCGGTCCCGGTGGCAAAGAACCTCGCCGCCGAAGGCCCGGCCGGCGCGGTCAAGGAAATCCAGGCCGAGGCGGGCGACCTCAAAGCCACCATCCTCGGCAAGCTGACGACCTACCTGATCCCCACGGTCCTCATCGCGGGCATCACCTGGATCATCTCCCTGCTCAACCCCGCCTCCGCGTTCGTCCGAGCAGTCAAGGGAATCATCGACATCGTCACGTTCATCGTGACGCAGGGCGCCCAGATCGCGGACTTCGTCAACGCGGTCCTGGACGCGGTCATCGCCATCGCCAACGGCGGCCAGGCCGGCGTCCCCAAACTCATCGAATCCGCCCTCGCCACGAGCGTCCCCCTCCTGATCGGCTTCCTCGCCGCCCTGCTGGGCATCGGCGGCCTGGCCAACAAGGTCAAGTCGGTCTTCCAGTCGGTATCACGACCGGTCACGCGAGCCATCGACAAGATCGTCGACTTCATCGCCAAGAAGGGCAAGGCGCTGTGGGCGAAGCTCAGAGGAAAGAAGGGAGACAAGAAGAAGCCTTCCAAGGATTCCGACCCCACCGGTGAGACGAAGAAGAGCCTCGATGTTAAACGAGAGGCCCGCAGGCTGCTGGCGGAGCCGACCTCATCTCCCTTCTCCAAAAGAAGTGAGCTGGACGATGTCGTCGCCGGAATTGCCACGCAGCTTCGCCCGAAGGGGCTGAAATCTCTGCACGCCAAACACTCCGCCGACGGCGCGGGTGAGACGACCATCATCGCGAAGGCCAGCCCGCAGAGCGTGGCGGGAAAGGCGATCGTACCGAATATAGACGTACACCTTCCCGCATACGGGATTACCTTCGCCGAGGAGCTGAAGAAATACTGGTGGAAATCGCAACTCAGCGCGACTTCCGCCTGGGAATCAGAATCCAAACTCAACGGATTCGAAACCGAAGCGATCAACTACCTGAAGGAAGAATCGACACACCAAAACCTTATGGGGTACTTCACCCCGTCAATGAATGGCGGCAAGAACAGGAAGAAGGGGGCAGACTCGGACGCCTTTAAGCAATACGCCCTCCATTCCCTGAACCCGGATCCGTTACATTCAACACGTTCCGCCTTCTATGAAAAAATAGGCAAGGGGGCGCAAGAAAAGCTCAAGTCCGGGGCCAAGGACGAGATCAAGGGAAATCCTGATCTCAAGGCCAAGCTCGACAGGCTGACATTCAACGAGGACATCCAGTACGGCAGGTTCTCCTCTCTGCCCACCCCGAAGCGTGAAGTGGACCCAAAGCTCAAAGTGGCAGCAGGAGGAGGAAAGCTCATCGCGTTCCTCAAGGGCATGGCAAAATCAGGTCGGTCAGGAGGGGTCAGCTGGGACGACCTCAAGCGCCTCTGGGATGAGCCCGGACCAGGGGAGAACCCACATCGGAAGTGGCTCAAGGGAGAGTTCCGCGCCCTTGAGGACGGCCACCATGAATGGATACCGACCAACCTCATGATCAAGATTCTCGAAGCCGACATGGCGCGGGGCAGTACACAGACCTCGTCCGGCTGGATTGAACTGCAGGACGCTTTGCGGTCGCTCACGACCGACGTCATCTGGGAGGTACGCCTCACCGACAGCGTAGATACGGTAGAAAGTCACGACATGGATGCACACGTGGGTGCATTCATGACACAAGACGGAAACCCTATATTCAATGGGCGCGACAAGAAGTGGCATGACAGCCTACGGGGTTACTTTACCGACTTCATGGGCAACAACCCCCAGGGAGAGCCTGTCGCTTTCCTTGAGAAGCTACGCGCTCTACTTGAAGAGGGAAAGCTTATGTGGGATGGGGACACATCAGACTTCACTCCAGCCCAGAGGAAGCTCAAGATCATGGCAACTTACAAGTCTGTGAACATCGAAGCCGATCGGGTGGGCGAAGCCAACCAGCAGCGCCAGCCTTTCGATATCGACGAATTGGGGGCAGCGCAGGAGCAGTCGTTCGAGCGCCTCCGTCGCAAGCTGACCCAACTCATAGAAGCCCACACCACGTGATCTGAGGAAATAGCATGAGCGCCATTCAGGACCCCGCTCTGCGCAAGTCACTGGTACGTGCCATCGGACATGATGAACCTTTCACCGAAGAGGAGTACGACAGCATCACAGACTTGCATATTCGTGGCGCAAGGAATCTATCCGGATGGCAGCAGTGTCGCAACATCGAAGTGCTGATCCTGGTCGGGTGTGATCCGGTGAAACTAAACGAAGCTGAAGACCTCCGAGCTCTGGACACCCTGACCATTCGGGACAGCGGACTGAAGTCGGTCACGGACATTTCCACCTTGCCTCTTCTCAGCTGCTACATCCCACGGAACTTCATTACTGACACCTCACCGCTGATGAGCGCTCCCCGGCTCAAGAACCTCGATGTCACGGGCAACCCCTTGTCCGAGCACTCCTACAGGAAACTGCTTCCCAGCCTGATAGAACGCGGCTGTCGCGTACTGAGGTCGGACGAACTGGAATGGAAGCTCACTCATCATTTGCATGCCCAAGGGATTCCTGTTTCTTGTTACAAGAAGAAACAGGAATATCGCCTATGTCGTCCTGGGTTGGGGCTGACCGATTCACCTGAGTACGCACACCCTCTTGTCCAGGAGAGCGACGTGACATCACTGCTTTCCGGAAACCCCGAGAGGGTTCTCCGATACTTCGAGGACGAAAGACTGGTGCCCTTCGCATGAGCGCCCGCCCGTCGCGTTTCGGCAAGCCACAGAGTGCTCCGCGGCTGGGCGGCAGGCCCCCTCGCCCCTGCCGCCCAGTCGCGCCATGCGTGTGCGCAGAACTATTTCTACTAGAAGACGTATTAGAATGGACCCATGAGTGAAGAGGTCACCTACAGACCCGGTGAAGGCCCCACCTCCAACGTCTCCGTCAGCCTGCACTCCGGCAACATCGCCGCCGTCCGCGCGCGCGTTGGAAAGCGGGGGTTCTCCGCCTACGTGGACGCCGCCGTGCAGCGCCAGATCGAGCGGGACAACCTCGCGGAGCTGACCGCGGCTCACGAGACGGAGCACGGCGAGTTCAGCCCGGCGGAGATCGATGCCGCCCGTGCCCTGCTGCGCGGGGATGCCAACGGCGGCGTAGGGAGCGCGGCTTGATGAACCGGCCGGGCACCCTTGTCCTGGACAGCGAAGGGCTGTCGAAGGTCGTCGCCGATGACCGCCAGGTCATGGCCCTGGTACGCGGGGCCGAGCAGGAGGACATGCGGGTCGTGACCAGCATCCTCACGCTCATCGAGGCACACCACGCGCGGGTGAACTCAGCCCGCTTCAACTGGGCCGTGTCACGGCTGAACGTGGAACCGGTCACCGAGGAGATCGGGCGCACGGCGATGGCCCTGCTCGTCGACGCGGGCCTTCATGGGCACAAGTACGCCATCGACTCCGTCGTCGCGGCCACCGCACTCCACGCTCCGAAGCCGGCCGTGATCCTGACCTCCGATCCCGAGGACCTGACCATGCTCTGCGGCGACCGCGTCCGCATCGTCAAAGTCTGATTCCCCGCCCCCGGGGCCGCCCCCACCTTCCGATTCCGCCTCAGGTCACCAGCCCAAAATACGGCCCGAACTCCGAAGCCAGCGTCAGCCGCCCCAGCTTCTGGTACTCCCGCTGGATCGCGTGGATCACCGTCTCCATCGTCACCGCGCCCCCCGCCTCCGCCGCCAGGTACGCCGAAGTCACCGCGATCGAGCGGATGTTGCCGCCCGCCAGCTCGAAGTTCTCGGCGCAGAACGGCAGGTCCAGGTCCGTGCCGCGCGGGAGGGTCGGGCCCAGGCAGCGGTCCCAGAGGAGCAGGCGTTGTTCGGGGTCCGGGACCGGGAAGTCGATGACCAGGTCCAGGCGGCGGGTGAAGGCGTCGTCCAGGTTGGCGCGGAGGTTGGTGGCGAGGATGGCCAGGCCGTCGAAGGACTCCATGCGTTGCAGGAGATAAGCGCTCTCCACGTTCGCGTAGCGGTCGTGCGCGTCCTTCACGTCCGAGCGCTTGCCGAAGATCGCGTCCGCCTCGTCGAAGAGGAGCACGCCGTTCACGCCCGCCGCCTCCGTGAAGATCCGCTCCAGGTTCTTCTCCGTCTCGCCCACGTACTTGTCGATCACCGTCGCCAGGTCGACCGTGTACAGGTCCAGCCCCAGGTCCGCGGCGATCACCTCCGCCGACATCGTCTTGCCCGTGCCGGAGTCGCCGGCGAACAGTGCCGATACCCCCCGGCCCCGGCCCCCGCCCGGCCGCATCCCCCACTCCCCCAGCACCCGGTCGCGGTGCCGGGCGCGGGCCGTGAGTTCGCGGAGCTGGGTGTGGGTGTCGGGCGGGAGGACCAGGTCGTCCCAGGTCACCGTGGGTTCGATGCGGCGGGCCAGCCGGTCCAGGCCCGCCGCGTTCTGGGCGCGGGCCCCCCGCCGTACGTGGTCCGCGGTGAGCTCGCCGCCCGCCAGCCGGGCCGCCTGGGCGGCTGAGCGGGCAGCTCCGGTGATCTGTTCCGGGGTGAGGAGGAACGGGGCAAGCAGCTGGTCCGGGGCGATGGTGGGCGGGAGCGGCGCGGAAGTCCCAGGCGTGTGGCCGGCCCCGTGACCGTCCCCGCCCCCAGATGCGCGGTCGGGCTCCTGACCGAGTGCGTGGCCAGGTGCCTGACCTAGTGCGTGGCCAGGCGCCTGACCGAGTGCGTGGCCAGGCGCGTGCCCAAGCGGGGACACCCGCTCGTACGCGTCCCGCCACAGCGCCCCCCGCGCCGACGGCTCCACCCGGGGCGCGTGCAGCAGCAGGGGCGGGGCGACCGACCAGGACGCGTCCCAGGGCGCCCGGCCCACCAGGACGGTGGGGACCGGGGTGGCCGTGAGGAGCCTCAGCAGCCCCGGGCGCTCCCTGGACACCGCGTCCAACGGCGCGCAGACCAGGCCGGCCCCCGTCAGGCGCGCCTCCCGGACCAGGGCGTTCACCGCCTCGGCGGGCGACGGGTCCTCCGCCAGCCGGGCCAGGTCCAGGCCCAGGACCCCCCGGCCCGCCCGTGTCAGCGCCGACGCGGCGAGCGCCGTGCCCGCGCCGCCCTGGTCCTCGCTCAGGTAGGCAAGCCGGACGCCGTCGGCGAGGACTCCGGCGAGCGGGGCCGGGTCGCCGACCCCGGGCACGGCCTGCCACGGGGCCAGCAGGTCCGCCAGTCGCGGGTCCGGGGTGTCGTCGCCCAGCAGGTGCGCGGCCACCCGGTCCGGCACCCGCAGCGCCCGGCTCAGGAACGGGCGGTGCAGGTCCTCCGCCAGCAGTAGCCCACCGGCCCGGAGCGGCGCCCCCGCTGCCAGCCGGGCACGGGCCGCAGGGTCGGAAAGCGCCGCGCCGCACAGCCCCAGGGCCAGCCCGATGGACGGGCGGCGCCGGGACACGTCGTCGTTCAGATAGCCGTAGAACGCCTCGAAACGGTCGTCCAGATCCGGTACGAGCGCGATGAGCAGGATCTCCGTGTCCAGCGGGGTGAGCCCGAACTCCTGTGCGAGCACCGCCAGTCGGGAATCCTTCTCCGTCTCGACGGCCGCCTCCCCGGGCGGCGAACCCTCGGCCAAGGCACCGTCCAGCGCCGGAAACCCCCTCGCACCCTCCTCGTCCAGCAGCCGCACGATGCTCTCGTCCGTCAGGTAAAGCCCCCGGAAGTCGTCGTCCGGGTCCGGATCGTTGCTCCTTCTCAGCTCCACCGCATGCCGGATGCGCCGCTCCACGGCCGCCGCCCGGGCGAGCAGATGGCGGAGGTCCGGGCCGGCGCCGGCCGGCGCCGTCATACGTCCCCATCCTCAGAGGGCGTACCCCGTCTCTCACGTCTCTCAGGTGGCGCGCCCCGCCCCTCAGGTGGCGTGCCCCGCCGCTCCGTGATCCGCAGTGATACCGCCCGCCCGTGCGCCCCGCCCGAGGGCGCGGAGGAAGGCTCCCGGACCGGCCGCCCGGGACGCGACCCGTACACCGGCAGCCCCGGCCGGCCCGGCTGCGCCTCCGCCGTACCCGCACCCGTCCCCTCCCCGGGACCCGGCGCGGGTACGTCCCCGAACTGCGCCCGCAGCCCCTCGTCGCCCACCGGCGGGCCCGCCTCGTAGACCGGCGAGGCCGTCACCGGAACGCTGATCACCAGGTCCAGCGAGGGTTTCAGCTCGCCCCCGAGCGCGCTCCACACATCGGCGAACGACCGGTCCTCCGGCGGCGGCAGCGCGATCGACATCGGGACGGCGGCCCCGACCTCGGCCAGCGAGCCCGCCAGCCGCTCCGGCGGCAGCGCCTCGTACCGCAGCAGACAGGCCAGCAGGGAGGAGAGCAGCCGGTGTTCGTCCTCGGGGCGCTTCGTCCACGCCGTGATCAGGTACGACAGCTTGAAGAAGCGCGGCGGGCGACGGCGGGCGACGATCGCCCCGCGCTCGTCGTACTCGTTGTGCAGGCCGCGCTCCCGCCGCCGCATGTCCTCACGGATGTCGTAGAGGTAGAGGTTGACCATCGGGGCGTTGACCTTGGCCGCCCACTCCCGGGTCGGGGCGTCGAAGACCACCGCGATCTGGCGGCCCTCCAGCACCTCGGCCCGGATCAGGGCCCGCAGGACGTCGTCCACCTCATGGATCATCCGGTGACCGCCTCCGACGCGAAGAATGAACTCATGAGCGGCCCGCGAAGTCCGGTGGTTGCAGGTTGTGTTGTACGACCAGCACCGGTTTCCGCAGGCGCGGCAGATCGCGGGCCTCCGCCCGCAGGACGCGCGGGCCCAGCGTGTCCTTGCGCAGGACCAGCACCTGCACCTCGAAGGTGCCGTCCCGGCCGACCCGTACGCCGGACCGGTCCGCGGTGATGCCGATGTTCCACGTGAAACGTACGGTCTCGCCCGGCGGGTAGTCCTTGCCCCGGGCCAGTACCGGCTGCCCCGGTTTCGCCACCTGCGGGGTGACCGTCAGCGAGGGCTTGAGGACCCTCAGCCGGTCCACGTCCCGGTTGTTCGCCGCCCGCCCGTCGGGCAGGGTGCCGCGCACGGTGGCCCGTACATCACCGGTGACCGCCGCCCGGTAGGTCGCCGTCTGCGTCACCACGACCCGCTCCCCGGCGGCGATCGTGCAGGGCTGCGCCGCCGTGCACCGGCTCAGGCCGGGCAGGCTCCGGTCCTTCGACTCGTCCGTCCTCGGCCAAGCTGCCCCGAGGACGACACCGGTCGCCGTGTCCGGGCCCGCGTTGGTGATCGTGAACCGGGCGGTGGCGGGCCGCCCCACGTACGTACGGTCCGGGCTGACATCGGCCCGTACCGCGAGGTCGGAGGCCGGGGGCGGGGGCGGCGGCGGCGGGGCGGGCGGGTCCGGCGGGACCACGGGTTCCAGCACCTCGAACCGGGCCGTGTCCGCACCCGTGTTGCCCGCCGAGTCCGTCGCGGAACAGGTGACCATCGTCGTTCCGACCGGGAAGAGCGATCCGGACGGCGGGGTACAGGTCACCGGCAGTGCCCCGTCCTGCGGGTCCGTCGCCGTGGCCGTGTAGTCGATGCGGACGCCGTCGTCGTCGGGCGCCCTGGCCGTACGGTCGTCCACGGTGACGACGGGCACGTCGACGTCGTTCACGGCGATGCTGATCTTCTGCTGGAAGTCGGGGTCGGGTACGGCGGCGGGCCCGACCGTGTCCGTCCCCGGCACCTGGGTGCCGAGCAGGAACTGCACGGTGCAGGTCAGCGTCGTGCCCTGCGGGGCGTCCTCAGACACATCGACGGTCTCCGCGAAGTGTGCGGTCTCCCCGCTGGTGAGCTGCCGGGTGGGCGGGTCGAGGGCGACGGTCAGATGCGGGTCGCAGGCGTCCAAGCGATAGCCGACAGACGTGGGCAGGTTCTCGAAGCCCTCGATGACGGCCTCGGTCACCCCGTCGTCCGGGATGCCGCTCAGCATGCGGCCGTCGGTGGCGGCGGCGATCCGCTTGGCCTGGTCAGGCTCATGATAGGGATCCTGATAGGTGGGGCTGCTGTAACCGTCGCCGTTGAGCCCATCGCCGTCCTCCGTCGTCACGTCGACGGCGATGACGCGTACGCCTGCGTCCTGAAGGGCGAACACCGCTTCCTGGAACGGGATCCCGTTACTCGGGTCGTGGCTCGACGCGTCGCCGACCAGGACGACCACGGGGCTCGCCCCCTCGCGGAAGACCGTCTTGCCGTCCGCGCCGCCCGCGACCTTCCACAGGGCGTAGATCCAATCCTCGGACGGCCCCTTGCTCTTGAATCCTCGCGAGGTGTCCAACTGGTCGACCCCGAGCTGGACGTCCGTCATGTTGTCCGTCAGTTCCTGGAGCACTTCGAACTCCGCCGTCGGGTCGTCGATCTCGTCGCCATATGTGGCCACAGCGAAACGCGAGTCCGGCTGTTCCGCGAGAACCGTCTCGGTGATGTCTTTCAGGCCCGTCTGCACGTCCTCGATCGGCTTTTTCATGCTTCCGGTACCGTCCACCAGCAGCACCACATCCGGCCTCGGCGGAATCGCCGGGGTCCGCACCCGCTTGTCCACGCCCGTCGAACCGCCCGGGTCGAGCGCCTCCTCCAGCGTCGCCGGAGTGACCCACGGCTCCGGCGGCACGGGCACGGCGGACGCCACACCGCTCACGCCCGACGCGGGCGCGAGACCGGCGGCCAGCAGCAGGAGAACGAGCCCGGCCGCTCGCCTCCGCGGTCCCGTTCCTGGCTGAAACCACCGCACAGCGTTCCCCTCCCCGCGCCACGCCCGATACCCGGAAGCCACCGTCGCGCACCGGCAGGCCGCGTGCGGAGAGAGACGAGCCACTTCCGCGGGAAGGCCGAACTGCCCGATGGTGCAGAGGCGTTCGTAGAGCGGCCCTCGGACGGACCAGCCGTCAGATAAGCCCCTGACGCATCGCGTACGCCACCGCGTGGGAGCGATTACGCAGCTGCAGACGGGTCATCACCGAGTGCAGCACGTTCTTGATCGTGCGCTCGGAGTACGCCAGCTTCGTCGCGATGTCCGCGGTGTCGTACCCCTCG
This sequence comes from Streptomyces sp. CNB091, assembly GCF_000377965.1. Taxonomy (NCBI): domain Bacteria; kingdom Bacillati; phylum Actinomycetota; class Actinomycetes; order Kitasatosporales; family Streptomycetaceae; genus Streptomyces; species Streptomyces sp. CNB091. The sequence continues at coordinate 13,295 of NZ_KB899009.1, read as the reverse complement.
GCCACCAGCCGCAGCACGTCCACCTCACGCGCGGCCAGCCCGGTGAAGTGCAGACCGCGCGGACCGAGCACCTGCCCCTGGAGCCTGCCCACCTCTTCGAGGAGGCGTCCGAGCAGGTCGGAGGGGAGATGCCCCTCGCCCCGCGCCACCGTGCCGATGACCTGCACCAGATGGTCCGGCGTCGAGTCGGACCGCCTGACGACCCCCGCGACCCCGCACTCCGCCGCGCTCACCAGCTTCTGTTCGTCGATGTCCGTGGTCACCAGCACCGTGCGGCAGGTGCTGGTGCGCTGGATGTTGCGCAGGACGCGCAGGACCTCGTCGTCCACGGCGTCCACCACCATGACCACGACCTGGGGCGCCGGCTCCCCGTCGTCCCGGTCGACGACAGCGACCTCGGGGCGGGCCCGCAGCTGGCTGGCCACTCCGGCCTGGGAAATCGGGTCCTGCGCGCGTAAAACGACAGTGATGCGCTCCATGCGAATGCTCCCCCTGGGCACCAGCCGGAAGCATCACACTGCAGGCACAAGCTCCACAGCTGTACTCGTCCGCCCCAGCCGTTGTGAGGCGGTCTAGAGATTCCCGTTCTTACCCGTGAGGAAACTAGAAGGTTACCTCGGGCATCGCATCTGCCCGAAAGTGTTCCTCCGTGACCGGTGCCCGTCCTCCGGCCCGGTCCTACGGTCCGCGTATGAGTCTTACCGCAAGCCTCGACGCGCCGTCCGTCACCGTCGTACCGGGCGAGGAGACGACCCTTCCCCTACAGATCCTCAACTCCGGCCGGACCGTCGAGGAGTACCACTTCGAGGTGGTCGGGACCTGTGCCGCCTGGTCGGCGATCGAGCCCGCGGTCCTCTCCCTGTACCCCGGCGACTCCGGAACCGTCTCCCTGGTCATGCGGCCGCCGCGCGAAGCGACGGTCCTCGCGGGCGAGAGCACGTTCGGGATCCGGGTGATGCCGACCGGCGACCGGAGCGACACCGTGGTGCCCGAGGGCCGGGTGACCGTCATGCCGTTCACCGAGACGACCGCCGAGCTGGTCCCGCGCGGCTCGAACGGCTCGCGCGGCGGACGGCACCAGTTCGCCGTCGACAACCGCGGCAACACCCCGGTGACCGTACGGCTCGGGGCCCAGCCCGGTACGGAACAGGCGCGGGTCGTGTTCGCCGCCTCCGAGCTGCGGATCGAGCCGGGCCACGCGGAGTTCGCGAAGCTGCGGGTCCGCCCGGCGCAGCGGATGTGGCGCGGTACGCCGGTGACGCACGCCTTCCAGGTGTTCGCCGCCCCGCAGCCGCCCGAGGGCGAGGAGGCGCCGGCCCCGGTGCTGGTGGACGGCTCCTACCAGCAGGACCCGATCCTGCCGCGCTGGCTGCCCCGGGCCCTGCTCACGGCCGCTCTGCTGCTCCTCGTCCTGGTGGGACTCTGGTACGCGCTGCTGCGCCCGGCGGTGAAGTCCGCGGCCCGGGAGGCGGTCACTCCCGAGGCGGTACGGTCGGCCGCCGCGGCCGACAAGAGCAAGGCCCCGGACGACGGCGAGCAGGGCGGCGCGGGCTCCGGAGGCGGCGACCCCGCCGGTGCGGGCACGGGCGGCGGCGCGGCAAGCCCCACTCCGTCGCCGGGTCCGTCCGCCTCGGGCGGCAACGGCAACGGCAGCGGCGGGGGCGGTGACGCGGCGGCGGGCGCCCCGACCAGCGCGCAGGTCCGGGTGCGGGACGGGGTGGGCGGCGGCCCGAACACCGGCACGGCCCTGGAGGTACCGGCCGGCCACACCTTCCAGCTCACCGACATCGTGGTGCAGAACCCGCAGGGTGACGCGGGTACGGTCACCGTCACGGCCGGCGAGGACACCCGCGTCCTGAGCCTCGGTCTGGAGAACTTCCGCGACTCCGACTACCACTTCGTGACCCCGATCCTGGTGCCCGCGGGCGGCAAGGTCACGATGACGATCGACTGCAGGCGGGTCGGCAAGCCGGTGGGCGCCCCGGCCCCCTCGCGGTGCTCGTCCTCGATGTTCCTGGGCGGGACGATGCGCCCGGACACCCCGGCGGGCTGAAGCCCGCGCCGGGACCGGCCGACCCACCGACCCGCGGACCCGCCGACCTGCCGACCCACCGACCCACCGACCCGCCGGCCCACCGGCCCACCGGCCGAGCGACCAGCCGACCCACCAGCCGGCTGAAGCGGACTCCCCTCAGGCCGGGGGCTTCTCCTCCTCTTCTTCCTCCTCCCCCGGCTTCTTCTCCTCCGCACGCTGCACGAACGACCCCTGTACGTCGGCGGGTTGCTCGTCCTCTTCCTCCGTGGCCGCCCGCTGCACGGAGGAGGCGGAGGCGGGGGCGGAGACAGAGGCGGCGGGCGCAGGGGCGGACACGGGGTCGGCCGGGGCCGGTGCGGCCTCCGGCGCGGGATCGGACAGCACTCGGTCCGCGTTCGCGACGGCTTCACGCTCGAACCGGTCCGAAGGGTCGCTGACCCGGATGCCGCCCGGGGCCTCCGTACCCTCCACCGGGCCGTTGCGCTGCTGGATCACATGGGTCAGCTCATGGGCCAGCGTGGTGCGGCCCTGCGGCGATCCGGGGTCGTAGGCGTCGCGCTGGAACACCACGTTGTTGCCCACGGTGTACGCGTGCGCCCCGACGCCCTTCGCCGACTCGTGCGCGGCGGAGTCGTGGTGGACGCGCACGTCGGAGAAGTCCGCTCCCATCCGGCTCTCCATGTCCGTACGGGTGTCGGTGTCCAGGGGCGAACCGCCCGAGGAGACCACGTCGTGCACCGGCGACCGCTGTGCCTCGGCCTGCGCCGACTGCGCCGTCTGCGCCGCCTGCCCTGTCTGCTCGGTCTGCTCGGCGGTGGATTGGGCGGCCCCGGACCGGGAACGCTGGACCATCGCCCCGATCGCCCCGTTGCCGGCCGTCCGCTGGAGCAGCCCCATCCCGGCCGCTCCGACCACATCGGCCCGGCCCGCGGCGGCGGCCCGGAAGACGTGGTGGGCCTGCTCGCCGGAGGCCTCCGCGGCGGTTTCGCCACGCTGTTCGTCGCGCTCGTGGCCCTGTTCCCGCCCACCGTGTCCATGGTGTCCACCGTGCCCGTGGTGCTCATGGTGCTCGTGGCGTTCCTGCTCGATGTCGTGCGCGTCCATGCTCATCTCTCCCCTGACCGCGCTGTCCTCGGCATTCCACGATTACGGTGCGGCCCCCGGCCCGTCCAGCCCGCGCCCCGGCCCGGCCGGGGCATCCGGAGCTGCCTCATCGGGCAGCGCGGCGACACGGACGGACGCGCACACCCCGGCCGCCGCGCGCCTCCCTACTCCCTTCGGCCGACAGGGAGAGGCCATCGGCGCAGTACCGGTCGCCGTCGTCCGCCGTGCTCGCGATGATCGGCAGCATGACCACGAGCGACAGCGGCAAGGACATCACCCTGCGGATCGCCCAGAATCCGGAGGCCGACGAGCTCCTCGGCCGCAGCCCGGTGGCCGCTCTGGTCGGCATGCTGCTGGACCAACAGGTTCCGATGGAGTGGGCGTTCACGGGCCCGTACACCCTCGCGGAACGCATGGGCTCCGACGACCTGGACGCGGGGCGGATCGCCGCCTACGACCCGGACGCCTTCACCGAACTGTTCACCACGAAACCGGCTCTGCACCGCTACCCCGGCTCCATGGCCCAGCGGGTGCAGCAACTGTGCCGCTACCTGGTGGCGGAGTACGACGGTGACGCGAGCGCCGTGTGGCGGGACGCGGCGACCGGCGACGAGCTGCTGAAACGCCTCAACGCACTGCCCGGCTTCGGCGAACAGAAGGCGCGGATCTTCCTGGCGCTGCTCGGCAAGCAGCTCGGCGTACGGCCGGCGGGGTGGCGGGAGGCGGCGGGCCCGTACGGGGAGGCCGGATCGCGCCGGTCGGTCGCCGACATCACGGGCCCGGAGTCGCTCGTCGAGGTGCGCGCGTACAAGCAGGAGGCCAAGGCCGCGGCCAAAGCGGCGAAGAAAGCGGCAGGGCCGGCGAAGAAGCCGAGCGGGCCCTCGCCCAGGAAGCCGGGCGGCTCACCGAACGAGAAGTCGGGCAGGTAGTCGGTCGGCCTGATCCGGCGCTCGACGGAGAAGTGACGTGGTCGGGCGAGTGACGTGGTCGAGCACCGAATCAGGCCGACACCTCCCTCTCACCGATCGAATCCGGCCACATCTGTTCACAGGCGGTCACCCCACTCGCTAGCTTTCGCAGCACATTTGTTCAGCCGTTCAGGTACTGAGCCGCTCGGAGCACCGGCGGTTCAGGTACTGAGCCGCCCAGAGCACCAGCCGTTCAGACCGGAAGGACTCCTGTGCACGCAACACGTCGCAGAGCCATCGCTGTCGTGGCCGCCACCGCCCTGGCCACACCGCTCCTCCTGGCCGCGTCCCCGCACCCCGGACGCCCCGCGCCGCACGACCCCGGTAAGGAAGCGGCCAAGCTGTCGAAGGAGTTGGTCCGGAAGGCGTCCGCACGCGACGCCTACCGCCACCTCCAGCAGTTCCAGGCGATAGCCGACTCGACCGACGGCCACCGCGCCGCCGGCTCGCTGGGCCACGACGCCTCGGCGGCGTACGTCTACCGCCAGCTCCAGCGGGCCGGGTACAAGGTCTCGTACGAGAACTTCCGCTTCACCTACACCGAGACGCTGGCCGAGAAGCTCGCCGTGGTGACGCCGACGCCCCGCGACGTCACGATCAAGGCCATGACGTACACCCCGTCGACCGAGGTCGGCGGCCTGACGGCGGCGCTCGTCGCGGTGCCCGTCGACGGGACGACGGGCTGCGAGGCCACCGACTACGCGTCCACGACCTTCACCGGCAAGATCGCGCTGATCAAGCGCGGTGGCTGCTCCTTCGCCGAGAAGCAGGCGGCCGCCGCGGACGCGGGCGCGGCCGGGGCGGTCATCTACAACAACGTCGAGGGCGTCCTGTCCGGCACGCTCGGCGAGGTCGCGGCGGGCAGGATCCCGACCGGGGGCCTCACCCAGGCGGAGGGCGAGAAACTGGCGGCCGACGCCGCGGGCGGCGAGGTCACGGTCTCCTTCGAGATCCGCGAGCTCCAGGAGGACCGGCCCACCCGCAACGTCATCGCCGAGACGCCCGGCGGCAGCACGGCCCGGACGGTGATGCTCGGAGCCCACCTCGACTCGGTGACCGAGGGCCCCGGCATCAACGACAACGGCTCCGGCTCCGCCGGCCTGCTCGAAGTCGCCCTGGACCTGGCGAAGTCGAAGAGCAAGCCCGCCAACAAGGTGCGGTTCGCCTGGTGGTCGGCCGAGGAGAACGGCCTGATCGGCTCGGAGAAGTACGTCGCGGCGCTCTCCGAGAAGCAGCGCGAGCAGATCGCGCTCTATCTGAACTTCGACATGATCGCCTCGCCGAACGGCGTCCAGTTCGTCTTCGACGGCGACAACTCCGACGAGGTCGGCGAGGGCCCGGGCCCGGAGGGCTCGGCCCAACTGGAGCGTGACATCAACGAGTTCCTCGACGGCAAGGGCAAGCCGCACGAGGGCACGGACTTCACCGGCCGCTCGGACTACGGACCGTTCATCGAGGTCGGCATCCCGTCCGGCGGTACGGACACCGGGGCGGAGGGCATCAAGACGGCGGCCCAGGCCGAGGTGTTCGGCGGCGAGGCGGGGATCGCGTACGACCCCTGCTACCACGCGGCCTGTGACGACCTGGACAACATCGGCATGGGTCACTTCGACACCAACATCGATGTGATCGCCAACGCGGTCGGAACGTACGCCCACGACCTGCGTTCCCTGACCCGCCCGGTCACCCCCGACACCGGCACGGGTACGCCCGGCAGCGGTGGCAGCGGCGGCAGCGGCGGCGGCCTGCGCGAGGGTCACGGCCGGGTCGCGGAGTAGGAGCGGCGCCCCGAAACGGGCCCGTCCCACGAGCAGCCCACAGCCGACCCACAAGCCGTCCCACAAGCCGTCTCGTAGGCAGTCCCGAAGGCAGTCCCGTAGGCGACGGAACGCGAGCGAGCCCGCACGACGGACCACCAGTGGGCCCGGGGCGGAATCCCCACGGATTCCGCCCCGGGCCCACTACCGCGACCTCCGCCGCCCGCGGGCCTCCCGCGGCTCCCACGTCACCTGCCCGGTTATCCAGCCCAATGCGGCGCTATGCACCCTTTGCGACGTCATCGCGGTGAGCTTCCCTGGCTGCGCCCGGTGGCCCTTGCCCGGTAGGCTTTCCGTGTGATCTTCAAGCGCATCGGAAATGGGAAGCCATACCCCGACCACGGCCGGGAAAGCACCCGACAGTGGGCGGATGTCGCGCCGCGTCCGGTTCGCCTGGACCAGCTCGTGACCACCAAGGGCCAGCTGGACCTGGAGACCCTCCTCGCCGAGGACTCCACGTTCTACGGCGACCTGTTCGCCCACGTCGTGAAGTGGCAGGGCGACCTCTACCTGGAGGACGGCCTGCACCGGGCGGTCCGGGCCGCGCTCCAGCAGCGCCAGGTGCTGCACGCCCGCGTCCTCGACCTGGGCTGACGCCGCCCCCGGCTACCTGAGCACACCCCCGCGAGCAACCTCCGCGAGGGGCGCCCGCACACCCCACCCGGGTTTCGCACCCCACCGCTACCCGATCCGGGCCTTTCGGGTGGTTTCACGCTCATCCGGGTGTCGTACGTTGATCATCTTGTACGCATGGACACGGGGCCGCATTACGCTGCCTCCATGAGCATGCTCACTCCCCCCGGCATGGGCGGAAAGTACCGCATCACGGGCGACGCCTATCCCCGTATGCGCCGCCCCCCGCACCGCCGCAGGCTGGTCCTCGCGGGCATCGGAGCCGTCGTCGCCCTCGGCCTGGCCGGCTGGGGCACGCTGCAGCTCATCGACGTCTTCACCGGCGGCGACAAGAGCGCCAGCGCGGCCGACCACAAGCGGGACTGCCCCACCCCGAAGCCGTCGGCGGCCTCCGCCAAGGTGCTGCCGAAGCCGGCCGCCATCAAGGTCAACGTCTACAACGCGACGACGCGCAGCGGGCTGGCCAAGTCCGCCGCCGAGGAGCTCAAGAAACGCGGTTTCACCATCGGCGAGGTAGGAAACGCGACGAAGGCGTACGACAAGAAGGTGCCCGGCACGGGCGTACTTCTCGGCGCACCGACCGCGACGAACGGCAGCTTCACGGTGCTCGGCACCCAGTTGGCGGGCACGGTGCAGAAGACCGACACCCGCAGGACGGGCGAGGTCGACCTGATCCTCGGGACGAAGTTCAAGGCGTTCAGCACCCCGCAGGAGGCCACCGCCGCGATGGCGGCCCTGACGAAGCCGGCCCCGGCCCCGTCCTCCTCCTGCTGAACCCCGCACACGCGCGCTCCTGTCTGAGCCCGCACACGGTTTCACGCCCCGTGCCGGCACCGTACGTATCCGTACGGTGCCGGCACGGGGCGCGAATTTGTGGAACGGGGAAACGGGGAATGGCCCTGTCCGCCGGGCCCTTGCCCTCCGAGCTAATTCGGCGTCCGAACCCACTCGGGCGTCCGAATCCACTCGGCGACGTAGCTACCTGTTCGGCGGCGTCCGCACCTGTACGGCGAGGCGTCCGTACCTATGCGGCCGTGTCCTATTCGGCCGTGACCTATTCGGCCGTGCCGTACATCCGGTCGCCCGCGTCGCCGAGGCCCGGCACGATGTAGCCGTTCTCGTCGAGGCGCTCGTCGACGGAGGCGGTGACGACGGTGACGGGGGTCCCGGCCAGCTCGCGCTCCATCACCTCGACGCCCTCGGGCGCCGCGAGGAGGACGACGGCGGTGACATCGTCGGCCCCGCGCTTGATCAGCTCGCGGATGGCCGCGACAAGGGTGCCGCCGGTGGCCAGCATCGGGTCCAGGACGTAGACCTGGCGACCGGAGAGGTCCTCGGGCATCCGGGTCGCGTACGTCTCCGCCTGGAGCGTCTCCTCGTTGCGGATCATGCCGAGGAAGCCCACTTCGGCGGTCGGCAGCAGCCGCACCATGCCGTCCAGCATGCCCAGACCGGCCCGCAGGATCGGGACGACCAGGGGCCGGGGGTGCGAGAGCTTCACCCCGGTCGTGGGCGTCACCGGGGTCTCGATGTCGACCAGCTCGGTGCGCACATCCCTGGTGGCCTCGTAGGCGAGAAGGGTGACCAGCTCGTCGGCGAGCCGCCGGAAGGTCGGGGAGTCGGTGCGCTTGTCGCGCAGCGTGGTGAGTTTGTGCGCCACCAGCGGGTGGTCGACGACGTGGATCCGCATGTGTCAACAGTAACCGCGCCCGCCCGGCACTCTGCGCTGGCATCAACCACCTGTTCGGGGGGAAGGTGGGGGCATACGGACCCAGCACTGGGGTGGTGTGTCGATGGCTGACGGGGAACTGCGGCGCGACCCGGCCTCGCGCGGGCCGCGCGACGGGCGCGACGCGGAGGGCGCGGCGAGTGACGTCGAGGACGCGCAGGAGAGTGACGCCGCCCGCCGACGTCGCCGCGCCCAGTTCCTCCGTGAGCTCCACGAGGCCAAGCAGCTGCGCGACCGCGTGCAGCCGCGCCGGGCCCGTGCGGCCCGTATGCGGCAACAGATGCGGATGCGCACGTTCCGTTGGTGAATCCTCCTCGTACCACTCCCCGTTCCACCGGCGCACTCCCCCCGCCGATCGCCTCGTCAGGGCGACGGCCGACCAGGCACTCCTGGAACTGATGGCCGACGCAACGGCCGAAGAGGTCTCGTACAGCGCTTGTTTCTGCCACGATGCCGGTTGGGCGGGGCGCAGGACGGACGGATCACCGTTCGCCCTCCCGCCGGACCGATTCGCCTATGACCAGTGGGAGAGTCACGGTGTACTTCGCCGCACTGCTCGCGCGCACCGAAGACGGGTGGGAAGCGAGCGATACAGAGCTCGACGATGTGGAGACCCTGTCCGATCTGACAGATCTGGCCCGGGAGGTCTCGGTGGACGAGGACACGGTCCTGGTCTACATCGAGCAGGAGGACGCCTGGTTCGGCGTCGTCCGGGTGGACGGTGAGGAGGACCCCCGAATCTACGTCTCGGACGCGTCCGCCGCCGCCCGCTCCTCGTACGGGGAGATCCTGCTCACCGACGAAGTGCTCGGCCGCGAACCAGGGGCCGAGGACGAGATCGCCGCCCTGGAGGAGCTCGTCGACCTCGACGGCACCGAGGACGGCGAACCGGAACGACCCGCCCCCGCAGCCGTCGACCCGGACGAGGACGGCCCCGACCCGGACGCCGTGCCGGCGGGACCGATCGGCGAGCTCGGGATCCTCGCCGACCTCGGGCTGTCCGAGAAGGAGCTGCTCACCCTGCAGACCGACGCACTCTCCGAGATCGCGGAGGCCGTGGGAGCGGCGGAGGTCCTGGAGTCGGTCCGCTAGCCCGGCCCCGTACACCCGCTCCTCCCTCACCACCTGTCCCGTGCCCCGTCCGTACCGTCCCGTCCGTTAGGGTCCGCGGGTGACAGCACGACCGCCGGACCCCTCACCCGAGCCCGCCCCGGATCCCGTACGCGTACCCGAGCCCGACCCCGTACGCGACCCCTGGCAGGCACCGATGCGCCGCGCCCTGGCCGAGGCCGGGCGGGCGGCGTCGGCCGGCGATGTGCCGGTCGGCGCCATCGTCCTCGGCCCCGACGGCACCGAGCTGGCCGCCGCCCACAACGAACGCGAGGCCACGGGCGACCCGACCGCACACGCCGAGATCCTGGCCCTGCGCCGGGCGGCCGAGGCCCACGGCGAGTGGCGCCTGACCGGCTGCACGCTGGTGGTCACCCTGGAGCCCTGCACGATGTGCGCGGGCGCCCTGGTCCAGTCCCGCGTCACCCGGGTCGTCTACGGAGCCCGCGACGAGAAGGCGGGCGCGGCCGGCTCCCTCTGGGACGTCGTCCGCGACCGCCGCCTCAACCACCGCCCGGAGGTGATCGGCGGCGTACTGGAGGCCACGTGCGCCGAACAGCTGACGGCCTTCTTCCGCACGCTCTGACCGGCACGGCCCCGCCCCTGACCGGTAATGCCCCGGATGCACCGCCCCTGACCAGGTACGCCCCGGCTGCCCGACCAAGCGAGGCCCCGTTCCCGAGAACCGATTTCTGTCCACGCCCCGGGATGGTCTAAGCTCTCTCTCGGTAGCGTGTCCGAGCGGCCGAAGGAGCTCGCCTCGAAAGCGAGTGTGGCGTAACCCGTCACCGTGGGTTCAAATCCCACCGCTACCGCTCTTACAAAGCCCCCTTGATCTGCGGAGACGCAATCAAGGGGGTTTTTGCATGTGCCCCGGGACGCACGGCCGCAAGAACGCGACGGGGCAGTAGCCCTACTGCTGATGAGATAACGCAGGTATGGCTACCGAGCACGCGCCTCCGGACGAGACCACCGTCAAGAATTCCGCCACCACCCCCCGATCACTTGTCGGCGAAATCGAAGCCCGCACAGACGCGCGGAGGTTCTCTGACTTCGCCTCCGACCCCGCCGAACACGCCCTCGCCCTGACCAAAACCAGAGAGATCATCGAGGCGTACGAGGACGAACACGGCCCCTTCACTCCCGAGGAGATCGAGGAGGCCCGCCGAACATGGCACGGCGAGTAGCCCCGGCGTTCCCTCGCACCCCTCCTCGTCCTTGACGCGCAGCGACTTCCCCTCCCGGCCGACCAGGACCGCAGGACGACGCTGACACGCAAGGTCGCCGAAGCCGAGGGGTACGCGGCCGCCATCTCCACGGTCAGCATCGCCGAAGTCCGCCGCACCGGACATGCCACGAACCACATGCGCCGACTCCGTTCCCGGCTCACCGTCATTCCCACGACCAAGGTCATCGCCGACCGCGCGGTGAAGCTGCTGGAAGACGCGGGCCTGGACGTCCACGAAACGTCGCGGCCACGCTTCGTGGTCGCCACGGCGCCCACGGCTCTCCCTCAGGGGGGCTCCTGCTACGGCTGAAGAGAGGCAGAATGGCTGTTGCCGCACAGCGCTCTCCGAGCACGATTCGCCTTCGGGGTTGGGGGATATGTCCTTTTCTAAAGAAGTGGGTAAATTCAGCCCCGTCGCCACGTAAACCCGCAGGTCACGAACTGTGGTCCCCGCGCGTGCGGGGGTGGTCCCTTGGCGTGCGTCGTAGCTGCCTCGTCTACATCGTGGTCCCCGCGCGTGCGGGGGTGGTCCCTCGCTCCGCTCCTGCGGCCCGACACCGGCCGTGTGGTCCCCGCGCGTGCGGGGGTGGTCCCCAGCCCGAGCCGATCGCCCAGTGGCGCACTCAGTGGTCCCCGCGCGTGCGGGGGTGGTCCCTGGGCGTGCTCCGAGAGGCCCACCGCCCACCAGTGGTCCCCGCGCGTGCGGGGGTGGTCCCGCCAAGCCCGGCGACATCCTGTTCACCAAGCTGTGGTCCCCGCGCGTGCGGGGGTGGTCCCAGGCGCTGAACGAACCGGAGAAGGAGGGTGTCGTGGTCCCCGCGCGTGCGGGGGTGGTCCCGTCGCCGGTGGCCGGGCGTCGTCCCACTCGCGGTGGTCCCCGCGCGTGCGGGGGTGGTCCCGAGGAATGCGGGCACAGCCAGCGGTACACCAAGTGGTCCCCGCGCGTGCGGGGGTGGTCCCGCCTCAGACGCCCACACCACCGGGCTGATCGTGTGGTCCCCGCGCGTGCGGGGGTGGTCCCGCC
>NZ_KB899009.1:0-1547 GCF_000377965.1 Streptomyces sp. CNB091 | reverse complement strand
GTGGTCCCCGCGCGTGCGGGGGTGGTCCCGCCTCAGACGCCCACACCACCGGGCTGATCGTGTGGTCCCCGCGCGTGCGGGGGTGGTCCCGCCCCGTCGCGGGTGTGCGACGGGGCGTTCGGGTGGTCCCCGCGCGTGCGGGGGTGGTCCCTCCTCGGCGGTGCGCACCATCAGGGCCTCAGCGTTGTCCCCGCGCGTGCGGGGATGGTCCCCGGGCATCCGGCTGCTCGTCACTGCGGAACCGGTGGCCCCCGCGCGTGCGGGGGTGGTCCCAGGACCGGGTTCTGACGCTGCTCACCCCGTATGTGGTCCCCGCGCACGCGGCGGTGGTTCCGCCACACGCTGATAGCCGTAACGCTGCCGGAGGTGGTCCCCCCGCGCGCGGGCGTGTACCCGTCCGAATCATGCAGGCGCTGTCCGGCCGACCGGGGTCCCAGAGCATTCGGGGCTGCTCCCAAGCCTTGCTAAGCCCACCAGACCCAATAGCCGGCCGCCCGGCGTGTCACACGTCCGTTCGCCGGCTCCCCAGCGCGGTCCGTGTCTCGCTCGCCAAGTTCGCACGTAGACAACGAGTAAGGGTCTGCACAGCGGCCATCACGCCGACTACGTCCTGGCGGGCCGGATGACTTCGACTGGGTCCCGGAGCCATACCTGCTGGCCCCGGTCGGTCACGGTCAGCCCGAACTGCCCGGCGTCGGGCCGCCCCACCGACTCGTACTCCCACCAGACCTGCTCGATCTCCTCCCACAAGAACCCGGGTCCGTACTGCCACACCTCCTCCCCGGTGGCGGTCATGGCAGCACCTCCGTCCTCCCGGGTCACCCACACCCGGGCCCCGCCGGCGGTGCTCTGGTGGATGAGCCGTACGCCGGGCAACCGCGCCCCCGCGTACAGGGCGAACCCGAGGTCGAGGAGCCGGGCGGGGTCCAGGCCCGCCGCACGGGCCCGCCCCTTGCCCCGCACCTCGTGGAGATCGGGCACGCGGTGGGCTCGCATCGGCATGTACGTCGCCCCGCCGCAGAACGGGCCCGTCGCGGTGCCGTCGCCCTGAACGCGAAGCTGGACCAGCGCACCCGACCAGAACTCCCGGGCCAGCGGGGCCACAACGACCCCGCCAGGCCGGACCTGCCGGAGCAGCGCGTACGGGACGTACCGCAGGGAGCAGGTGGAGACCAGCCGGTCGACGAGTCCTAGACCGGGCCAGGGCTGTTCGCCGTCCCCGACGCGAAGGTGTGGCCGGTAACCGGCCTGCGCGAGGGCGTCGGCCGCCTGCCGGGCCACGACCGGGTCGAGCTCGACGCTGTGGACCAGATCGTCACCGAGCCGCTCGCAGAGCAACGCGGAAACGTACCCGGTGCCGGTCCCGATCTCCATCACCCGCTGACCGTCCTGGACACCGAGCAACCCGAGCATCCGGGCGACCATTGAGGGCATCGAGTTCGACGACGTCGCGACACCGGGACCGCCCTCGACCCCGTCGTCGAGCTGAGTGACGACCGGCTCGTCCGAGTTCACCAACGCCAGCCACGCATCCGCCCCCACCACCG
>NZ_KB899008.1:0-175079 GCF_000377965.1 Streptomyces sp. CNB091 | reverse complement strand
CCGATCTGGAGTGCTTCGCGTACTTCGTCGGGGGTGTAGGGCTGGTGTCCGTCGAAGCCGTTGAGGGCGATGACGAAGGGGAGTCCGCTGTTCTCGAAGTAGTCGACGGCGGGGAAGCAGTCGGCGAGGCGGCGGGTGTCGACGAGGACGACGGCGCCGATGGCGCCGCGGACCAGGTCGTCCCACATGAACCAGAAGCGGTCCTGGCCGGGTGTGCCGAAGAGGTACAGGATCAGGTCCTGGTCCAGGGTGATGCGTCCGAAGTCCATGGCCACCGTCGTGGTGGTCTTGTCCCCGGTGTGGGTCAGGTCGTCGATGCCCGCCGAGGCGGACGTCATCACGGCTTCGGTGCGCAGCGGGTTGATCTCCGAAACGGCACCGACAAACGTGGTCTTACCCACGCCGAAGCCGCCCGCCACCACGATCTTCGCCGAGGTGGTGGAGCGGCCCGTACCGCCGCTAGAGCTTGCGAAGTCCACTGAGCACCCTTTCGAGCAGTGTCACATCCGGCGCGCCGCCGGCCTCTCCGTTGCCCGGCTGGTGGATGGCCACCATGCCGGCTTCCGCCAGGTCCGCCACCAGGATCCGGGCGACGCCGAGCGGCATCGACAGCAGCGCCGACACCTCCGCCACCGACTTGACCTCACGGCAGAGGTGGCAGATCCGCTGGTGCTCGGGGAGCAGGGTCCCCAGGTGCGCGGGGTCTGCCGTCGTGCTGACCAGTGCCTCTATCGCGAGCTGGTAGCGCGGCCGGGTCCGGCCGCCGGTCATGGCATAAGGACGAACCAGCGGCTGGTCGCCTTCACCGTCGTACGACGCGTGGTGCAGTGCGCCGTACGGATCGGATGAGGCGGGTGGCGGGGTCATGAATCCTCCGGGCGTGACAGCAGGTTCTCGGCTTGCCGTCTGCAAGGGGCCGGTGAGGGGACTAAGGCGGCCTGACGGGTGAGGGTTATGGGCATTACCTGGGGGGATCGTGTTGTGAATCCGCTGGATGGCCGCCTAGTGGAGCAGACTTCCTTGGAGTTCGGCGCGGAGGTCGGGCGTGAGGACGGTGCCCGCACGGTCGACCAGGAGGGCCATTTCGTACCCGACCAGACCGATGTCGGCGTCCGGGTGGGCCAGAACGGCCAGTGACGAACCGTCGGAGATGGACATGAGGAAGAGGAATCCCCTCTCCATCTCCACAACCGTCTGACTGACGGCGCCGCCCTCGAAGATCCGGGACGCACCCGCGGTCAGCGAGGTGAGCCCCGACGCGACCGCCGCGAGCTGGTCGGCGCGGTCGCGCGGGAAACCTTCGGACATCGCCAGCAGCAGGCCATCCGCGGAGACCACCACCGTGTGGGAAACGCCTGGGGTGTTGTCCACGAAGTTGGTGATCAGCCAGTTCAGATTCTGCGCGGCCTGACTCATGGGGCTCAACTAACGCTCCTGCTGGTGAGTGGGGCCGAGATGGATACTGCCGGTCTGCGGGCCGTTGTTGGCCTGCCGACCCTGCTGGATGCCCCGGCGGAGATTGGTCAGACGACCGCGCACGTCATCGGGCGCGCGCGAAACCTGTGGTCCGGACTGGTGATTCTGCTGCTGTGCGGTCCCCGGAACCAAATTGGCGCGGGGGACACGGCGTGGCAGCCCGGAAGTGGTGACCCCGCCGGCGGCGGGCTTCTTGACCCGTTCGGCCTGGCGTACGAGCTCGTCGTTGGGTGAGGCCCGCCACGAGCTGGTGACCGAGGGGTCGGCCGCACCACGCCGAGGCATGGGCGGGACCGGCACATCGGAGGAGTCCGGAGCGGCCGGCGCCTGCGGTTCGGCGGGCGGCTGCTGGCCGCCCTGGCCCGGACCGTGGAACCAGTTCGTCTCCAGGGTGTCGTACAGCGGCGTACGGCCGTCCCCGGGCCCGGCCGGCGGCAGGGCCTCCGGCTGCTGGGGCTGGAGCGGCAGCGCGGGACGGTACGGCGGGGCCTCGCCGGCCGGGGAGGCGGACGGCAGCGGCGCGCCGAAGTCGTTGCCCTCCGCACCGCGCTGACGCGGCGCGGGCAGCTGCTGACCCTGGTCGTACTGCCCCTGGCCCAGCTGGTTCTGACCGAGCTGGTTCTGGCCCAGCTGGTTCTGGTCCGGCTGCTGCGGGACACCGAAGTCGGGCCGAGCGAACTGCGCGGTACTCGCCGGGTCCTGGCCCTGCGGAGCGCCCTGCGGATACGACGGGTCCTGGGGAGCCCCCGGCGCCGAGAAGTCGGGCCGGGCGAACTCGGAGGTGGCGCCGGGGCCCTGGCGGTCGTCCGACGGCCGCTGGTTCAGCGGGGCGTTGAACGACCGGTCCTGGCCGAGGTCCGCCGGACGGGCGAACTGCCCGGTCGCGTCGTGCTCCTCGTGACCGCGCGGCGTGTCCGCGCCCCAGCTGGGGGTCGTCGGCCGCTGCGGCTGGGGGTTGCCCCCGGGCAGCTCCGCACGCGGTCCACCGGGCGGCGGCAGCTGACGGCCGGGGCCGCCGGACTGCGGGAAGCCGCCCTGGTCGGGGCCGCTCCGCTCCTGACGGCCCTGGGGCTGCGCTCCGGGGCCCTGCTGGTTCTGCTGCGCTCCCGGGCCCTGCTGGTTCTGCTGGTTCGACTGGTTCTGCCAGCCGGACGGGTTCTGCTGGTTCGGCGGTGCGAACTGACCCGGGCGCCCGTTCTGCCCGGGGGAGGGCGGAGCGCCGTGCCCGAACAGGTTGGTCGCGTCACCGCGGCCCGGGGCCTCGCCCTGCGGGCCACCCTGGCCGCCGCGGGCGCCGAGCCGGGCGCTGTTGCCGAAGGCGCCGGAGAGGCCGCCGCCCTGGCGCTGGGGCGCCGGACCCTGACCGGGGAAGTCCTGGCCGGGTCCGCCGTTGTTCGGCTGGCCGCCGCCCTGAGGGCCCTGCGGACGGCCGGCCCCGGTGTCCCGGGCCGGCAGCGCCGCCCGGGGACCCGCGCCCGCGCCGACCTGGCCGCGCTGGGCGCCCGGTCCACCGCCGAGGCTCTTGGCGCCCGGACCGGCGGGCCCGCCGCCCAGGCCCGCGCGCTGACCGTTGCCGGCGCCGTTCCCGTTGCCCGCGAGCAGACCGCCCGGGGCGCCGGGCTGCTGTCCGGGGCCCTGCTTGGACGGGGGCTGCTTGCCGCCGTGCGCGACGTCGACGGGCAGCATGACCAGTGCGGTCGTACCGCCGGAGTCGGAGGGGCGCAGCTGGATCCGGATGCCGTGACGCAGCGACAGCCGGCCGACCACGAACAGACCCATGCGGCGGGAGACGGAGACGTCCACGGTGGGCGGCTGCGCGAGCCGCTCGTTGATCGCGGCGAGGTCCTCGGGGGAGAGGCCGATGCCGGTGTCGTGGATCTCGACGAGCACCCGGCCGTCGGGCAGCGCGTGACCGGTGACCTTGACCTTCGTCTGCGGCGAGGGGAACGACGTCGCGTTCTCCAGCAGCTCGGCGAGCAGGTGCACGAGGTCGTTGACGACCCGGCCGGCGACCTCGGTGGCGGGCACCGCGGTCAGCTCGATGCGCTCGTACTGCTCCACCTCGGAGGCGGCGGCGCGGAGCACGTCGACCAGCGGGACGGGCCGGGTCCACCGGCGTCCCGGCTCCTCGCCCGCGAGGACGAGGAGGTTCTCGCCGTTACGGCGCATACGGGTCGCGAGGTGGTCGAGCTTGAAGAGCGAGGACAGCTGGTCCGGGTCGGCCTCGCGGGACTCCAGCTCGGAGATGAGCGAGAGCTGGCGCTGGATGAGGCCCTGGGAGCGGCGCGAGAGGTTGGTGAACATCGCGTTGACGTTGCCCCGGAGGAGGGCCTGCTCGGCGGCGAGGCGGACGGCCTCGCGGTGCACGTCGTCGAAGGCCGCGGCCACCTGGCCGATCTCGTCCCGGGAGTGCACGCCGACGGACTCGACGGAGGTGTCGACGTCCTGCGGGTCGGTCTCGGAGAGCTGCTTGACGAGCTCGGGCAGCCGGTCCTGGGCGACCCGGGTGGCGGTGTCCTGCAGACGCCGCAGCGAACGGATCATGGAGCGGGCCACCACGAAGGCGCCGACGAGCGAGACGCCGAGCACGATGAGGATGACCGCGCCGTTGATGATCGCCTCGCGCTGGGAGGCCTGGCGCAGCTCGCGGGCCTTGGCCTCCATGTCGCTGAGGAGGGTGGCCTCGATCGTCTCCATGGCCTTGATCTTGATGGTGCTCTGGTCGTACCAGTCCAGGTACGACCGGACCTGCTTGCCCTCGATCCCGTTCGTGGTGTCCAGGATCCGCTTGGCGTACATGTTCCCGGCGTTGATCTCCGGGTTGCCGTTGTCCAGGGGCGCCATGAGCTCCTCGGCGCTCTCCCCGGTCGTCCCGTAGATCGTCTTGAACGAGGTGAGGGCCCGGGACTCCTTGGCGAGCGCGTTGGAGCCGAACTGCCGGTCGTTCGGGTTGAGGTGCGGCTCCTTGACCGAACCGCCCGGCAGGGCCGCGGCGATGACCGCGCGCTGGACCGAGGCGTACTCCTTGGCGGAGGAGAACGCCGCCAGGGCCCGGGTCCGCTTGATCATGTCCGGGTTGCTGGTCGCCTGCGCCATGTCCTGCGAGAGGCTCAGCAGCGAGGTGATCAGCTGGTTGTACTGGTCGATGGTGTTGAGGCTCGGCGCGCCCTCTTCGTACGCCGTCTTGCGGATCGTACGGATGGTGCCGAGCTGGGAGGCGATCTGCGAGATGCTCGCGTGGATGCTGTCGAGCGCCTCGTCGCCCTCGGAGTCACCGATCGAGTCGGTCCCGTCGAGGAAGGCGTCCTTGGCCCGGTCGGTCTTGTCCCGGGGCCCGGTGACCTTGTAGTCGGTGGGCTTGGACTTGTTGGACAGCGGACCGGCCGACTGGTCGCGTTCCACCTGCAGCGCCTGGGCGAGCGAGGTCGCCTGCTTGGTCATCCTGGTCAGCAGCTGCATGTGCTGCAGCTGCTGGCTGTCGTTCATGGACTCGTTGATCCGCAGACCGCCCAGGCTGGTCGCGGCGACCACGGGGAGGGCGAGGAGCGAGACCAGTCGCGTGCTGATGCGCCAGTTACGGAGCGCTATGCGCGAACCCGTGTCGACCGGGCCGCGCGGTTGTGCCGGCGTGTTCGGCTCCGCGCCGCCGCTCGTCGTGGAGCCCGGGCCCTGCGCGCGGTCGCTGTTGTCGCCGGCAGCGGCCGGCCCGGGGTTCTGGGCGTGCTGGGGCGAGGAACCGCGGTCGGTCCCGCCGCGCGGCTCCTGTTCCGCCGGAGCGCTGCCATCCCTCTTGAAACGTCCCTGCACTAGCGTCGCAACCTCTGGACCAGGCGTCCCGCCCGCGTGTGCGGACAAGAACGGTGTCGGCGTCGTGGGGCGCTGGACGCGCCCCATGGGTGGTCGTATGAGTGACCGGCGTACTTCCCCCTCCCGCCGCCACTCGGCGCTGCGTAGCGCCCCTGCGCGCCGGCCTGAAACCCGCGGCGGTGCGTGGAATTCCAGCACAGTGCAGGATCTCCAACAAGGGCCGCGTACCGGGCTGTGACCTGCGTGACACGTTGTGATGGGCAGGTAACAAGCAGTGGAGAGTGATCATGGGTAAAGCGGACTATTGCGGAGGACTCACCTAGGGGAGGGGGGTGTCCCAGACGCGATGATCAGGAGCGGAATGGTGGATTCAGTCATGCATTGTCCGTTTTGTGGATCAAGGTCAGCTGTCCGTAATGGGTCAATTGTCGATTAGTTCGTGAGCAAACTCACATGATGATCGCCGTCTCATCCCGGCTCCGGCGGGGAATCGGATGTTTAGCCTGACGCTTTACAGGGATGGCGAATCCGACAAGCCGGCGCCGCGACGAGCGACGCCCTCACCGACAGGGTCCTGACGGCAGATGAAGACGACGACGATGTTCCGCAACATTGCCAACCCCCGGCGCACCACGCTGGCGCACCTCAAGGACGCCGAAGCGCTGCGGACGCCCCCCCAGCCGGAGCACGCCGCCGACCTCCCGACCGTGACGGCCAACCCGCGCCGCACCATCCTGATGGAAGCCCCGGCCACGGCCGCCCAGTAGGGCCCCCAGTGCGCGCGGCTGTCCCCCCTCATCGGCGTTAGCCTGGAGCGTCAGTCTTCAGTCAGCCAGCAAGTGAGGGGCGACAGCATCCCGTGCGCATCGCCAGGTTCTCCATCGACGGCAATGTCGCCTTCGGCGCCGTCGAGGGGCAGGGCACCGTGGAATCCGGTGACCTCGTCCTCGACATCATCAAGGGCATTCCGTACGCCGACTTCGAGCTCTCGGGCACCAAGGTCCCGCTGAGCAAGGTCCGGCTGCTGCCCCCCGTGCTCCCCAACAAGGTCGTGGCCATCGGCCGCAACTACGCGGAGCACGCCGCCGAACTCGGCCACGAGGTCCCCGACGCGCCGATCACCTTCTTCAAGCCCACCACCTCGGTGATCGGCTCCGGCGACGCGATCGAGTACCCCTCCTTCTCCAACGAGCTGCACCACGAGGCCGAGCTGGCCGTGGTCATCGGCCGTATGTGCCGCGAGGTCCCCCGCGAGCGGGTCAAGGACGTCATCCTCGGCTACACCTGCGCCAACGACGTCACCGCCCGCGACGTTCAGCAGCGCGAGAAGCAGTGGGCCCGCGCCAAGGGTTTCGACACCTCCTGCCCGCTGGGCCCCTGGGTGGAGACCGAGGTGGACCCCCACGACCTCACCATCCAGGCGACGGTCAACGGCGAGCAGCGGCAGCTCGGCCGCACCAGCGACATGGTCCGCTCCATCGAGGACCTGATCGTCCACATCACGGAGGCCATGACGCTGCTCCCGGGCGACGTGATCCTCACGGGCACCCCCGCGGGGGTCGGCCCCCTGCACATCGGCGACGAGGTCGCCGTCACCATCGAAGGCATCGGCACTCTCACCAACAAGGTGATCAAGCGTGGTTAACGCACCAGTCCGTGTACGTTTCTGTCCCTCCCCGACCGGTAACCCCCACGTGGGCCTGGTCCGGACGGCGCTCTTCAACTGGGCCTTCGCCCGGCACCACCAGGGCGCCCTGGTCTTCCGGATCGAGGACACCGACGCGGCGCGCGACTCCGAGGAGTCCTACCAGCAGCTGCTCGACTCGATGCGCTGGCTGGGCCTGGACTGGGACGAGGGCCCCGAGACCGGCGGCCCGCACGCCCCCTACCGCCAGTCGCAGCGGATGGACCTGTACAAGGACGTCGCCGAGAAGCTGCTCGCCGCCGGGTACGCCTACCCCTGCTACTGCACCACCGAGGAGCTGGACACCCGCCGCGACGCCGCCCGCGCCGCCGGGAAGCCATCCGGCTACGACGGCCACTGCCGCGACCTCTCCGCCGAGCAGAAGAGCGCGTACGAGGCCGAGGGCCGCAGCTCGATCGTCCGCTTCCGGATGCCCGACGAGGCCATCACCTTCACCGACCTGGTCCGCGGCGACATCACCGTCCAGCCGGAGAACGTCCCGGACTACGGCATCGTCCGCGCCAACGGGGCCCCGCTCTACACGCTGGTCAACCCGGTCGACGACGCGCTGATGGAGATCACCCACGTCCTGCGCGGCGAGGACCTGCTCTCCTCCACCCCGCGCCAGATCGCCCTGTACCGGGCGCTCATCGAGCTGGGCATCGCCAAGGACACCCCCGCCTTCGGTCACCTGCCGTACGTCATGGGCGAGGGCAACAAGAAGCTCTCCAAGCGTGACCCGCAGGCCTCGCTCAACCTCTACCGCGAGCGCGGCTTCCTCCCCGAGGGGCTGCTGAACTACCTCTCGCTGCTGGGCTGGTCGATCGCCGAGGACCGCGACATCTTCTCGATGGACGAGCTGGTCGCCGCGTTCGACATCAAGGACGTCAACGCCAACCCGGCCCGCTTCGACCTCAAGAAGTGCGAGCACATCAACGCCGAGCACATCCGCATGCTGGACGTGAAGGCCTTCACCGAGGCCTGCGGCCCCTGGCTGCGGGCCCCCTTCGCCCCCTGGGCCCCGGAGGCGTTCGACGCGGAGAAGTGGACGCGGATCGCCCCGTACGCCCAGACCCGGGTCACGGTGCTCTCCGACATCACGGACAACGTCGACTTCCTCTTCCTCGACGAGCCGGTGGAGGACGAGGCGTCCTGGACCAAGGCGATGAAGGGCGACCCGGCGGCCCTGCTCACCACGGCCCGCGCCAACCTGGAAGCGGCCGACTGGAGCGACCCGGAGTCCCTGAAGAACGCCGTCCTCACCGCCGGCGAGGCCCACGGCCTCAAGCTCGGCAAGGCGCAGGCCCCGGTCCGCGTCGCCGTCACCGGCCGCACCGTCGGCCTGCCGCTCTTCGAGTCCCTGGAGATCCTGGGCCGCGACAAGAGCCTGGCCCGCGTGGACGCCGCGCTGGCGAAGCTGACCGCGTAAGCGACAGGACACCCCGAGGAGGGCCGCAGCCGACCGGCTGCTGCCCTCCTCGGCTTTTCCGCCTCCACGGCCCCTGGCATGCGGCTACCGTGAGATCCATGCCGATCCGCGCCGTGCTCTGGGACATCGACGACACGATCTTCGACTACGCGCATGCCGACCGCATCGGTATGCGGCAGCACCTGGAGCGTGAGGGGCTGCCCGAGGGGTACGCCACGGTGGAGGTGGCCCTCGACGCCTGGAAGGCGCTGAGCGTTCGGCACTGGACCCGGATGACCGCCGGTGAGACCGACTTCCGAGGGCAGCGGCGGGACCGGGTGCGGGAGTTCCTCTCCCGCGATCTGGAGGATGCCGAGGCCGAGGCGTGGTTCGGCCGTCACGCCGCCCACTACGAGGCCGCCTGGACGCTCTTCCCGGACGTCCTGCCGGTGCTCGACCTGCTGGCCCGCGACTACCGCCACGGAATCCTGTCCAACGCCAACACCGACCACCAGCACCACAAGCTCACCGCGCTCGGCATCCGGGACCGCTTCGAAGCGATGGTCTGCGCGGTCGAGCTGGGGATCTCCAAGCCGGAGGCCGGCGCCTTCCACGCGGCCTGCGAGGCGCTCGCACTGGAGCCGCACGAGGTGGCGTACGTCGGCAACGAGCCCGACATCGACGCCGGTGGAGCCGTCGCCGCCGGGCTGACCGGCATCTGGCTCGACCGGCGGAGCAGCGGCGGGAGGCCGGATCTCGTGACGATCACCGGGCTCGACCAGCTCCCCGGTCTACTGGCGGGCAATACCCGTTTTGGAGCGCCGGACACCTTCGGGTAATGTTCTTTCTGCGCCGCCCGAGCGGGCCGAAAGATCCGGCCGGGAAGCGCAGACAGAGATGAATCCCCACCAGGGGTTGCATTTCAGTGGGCTATGGTGTAATTGGCAACACTACGGTTTCTGGTACCGTCATTCTAGGTTCGAGTCCTGGTAGCCCAGCGCAAGACCAAGCAGTACGAGCAAGATCAGCAGGACAAGCCCCCGTTGTGTAGCGGCCTAGCACGCTGCCCTCTCACGGCAGTAGCGCCGGTTCGAATCCGGTCGGGGGTACAGATCCTTCCCGCGAGAACATCATGGGTCGCACCCATCGCTCTCGATGCAGGATCGCTAGGGCCCCCGTTGTGTAGCGGCCTAGCACGCTGCCCTCTCACGGCAGTAGCGCCGGTTCGAATCCGGTCGGGGGTACTTGTCACACCATGGGCTATGGTGTAATTGGCAACACTACGGTTTCTGGTACCGTCATTCTAGGTTCGAGTCCTGGTAGCCCAGCGCAAGTCAGCAGTAAACACGCCCCCGTTGTGTAGCGGCCTAGCACGCTGCCCTCTCACGGCAGTAGCGCCGGTTCGAATCCGGTCGGGGGTACAACAGAGCGGTACGGGAAGGCCCTTCACCTCGGTGGAGGGCCTTCCTGCTTGTCCCGGAGCGGGATGCCCCGTGCCAAGTCGCCCGCCCGGCGCTGTAGTTGCGCCCTGCGAGGGCTCCCCGGAAAAGGAAAAGGGCCGCCACGACGCTGGGGCGGCCTTCGGGAGATGCGGTCGGGAGGAAGTGGTGCGCGGCGTCAGCCCGTGCGGCGCAGTGCCTCGCTCAGCCGTGCCGCCGAGTCGATGACCGCCTGGGCGTGCATCCGGCCGGGGTGGCGGGTCAGCCGCTCGATCGGCCCGGAGACCGAGACCGCGGCGACCACCCGGTTCGACGGGCCGCGTACCGGCGCCGAGACCGAGGCGACGCCCGGCTCCCGCTCGCCGATGGACTGGGCCCAGCCCCGCCGCCGTACGCCGGAGAGCGCCGTCGCCGTGAACCTGGCGCCCTGGAGGCCCCGGTGCAGACGCTCCGGCTCCTCCCAGGCCATCAGGATCTGGGCGGAGGAACCCGCCTTCATCGTGAGGGTCGAGCCGACCGGCACCGTGTCCCGGAGCCCGGACAGCCGTTCCGCCGCGGCCACGCAGATACGCATGTCGCCCTGCCGGCGGTAGAGCTGCGCGCTCTCGCCGGTGATGTCGCGCAGGTGGGTGAGCACCGGTCCGGCCGTGGCCAGCAGGCGGTCCTCGCCCGCCGCGGCTGCCAGTTCCGACAGCCGGGGGCCGAGAATGAACCGGCCCTGCATGTCCCTCGCCACCATCCGGTGGTGTTCCAGTGCCACGGCCAGTCGATGGGCCGTGGGCCGTGCGAGCCCGGTCGCCGCGACCAGCCCGGCGAGGGTGGCCGGACCGGACTCCAGGGCGCTCAATACCAGAGCTGCCTTGTCGAGAACGCCGACGCCGCTAGAGTTGTCCATACGACGATACTCCCGTCTCACTCTGTGAAACGCAAGTTCAATTTTCGGCGGAAGTTGCGAACCTGTACGGGCGGCCGCACAACGGCTCGTAGCCACCGCCCCGCACGGGGGTCCGGACGGAGGCGCACCGAATCTCTAGTTGGGCCGGCGAAGACGCCGGCCGGAGGGAAAGCGATGGGTAGGACACTCGCGGAGAAGGTCTGGGACGACCATGTCGTCCGACGCGCGGAGGGCGAGCCCGACCTCCTCTTCATCGATCTGCACCTGCTGCACGAGGTGACCAGCCCGCAGGCCTTCGACGGGCTGCGCAAGGCCGGACGTCCGGTGCGGCGCCTCGACCTCACCATCGCCACCGAGGACCACAACACCCCGACCCTCGACATCGACAAGCCGATCGCCGACCCGGTCTCGCGCATCCAGCTGGAGACCCTGCGCAAGAACTGCGCGGACTTCGGCGTCCGGCTGCACCCCCTGGGCGACGTCGAACAGGGCGTGGTGCACGTGGTGGGCCCGCAGCTGGGTCTGACCCAGCCCGGCACCACCGTGGTCTGCGGTGACTCCCACACCTCCACGCACGGCGCGTTCGGCGCCCTGGCGTTCGGCATCGGCACCAGCCAGGTGGAGCACGTCCTCGCCACCCAGACGCTGCCGCTGGCCCGCCCGAAGACCATGGCCATCACGGTCGAGGGCGAACTGCCCGACGAGGTCACCGCGAAGGACCTGATCCTGGCGATCATCGCCCGGATCGGCACCGGCGGCGGCCAGGGCTACATCCTCGAATACCGCGGCTCCGCCATCGAGAAGCTCTCGATGGAGGCCCGGATGACCATCTGCAACATGTCGATCGAGGCCGGCGCCCGCGCGGGCATGATCGCCCCCGACGCCACCACCTTCGACTACCTCAAGGGCCGTGACCACGCCCCCGAGGGCGAGGACTGGGACGCCGCCGTCGCGTACTGGAAGACCCTGCGCTCCGACGACGGCGCGGTGTTCGACGCCGAGGTCGTCATCGACGCCACCGAACTGGCCCCGTTCGTCACCTGGGGTACCAACCCCGGCCAGGGCGCGCCCCTGTCGGCCAACGTCCCCGACCCGGCTTCGTACGAGGACGCCTCGGAGCGCCACGCCGCCGAAAAGGCCCTGGAGTACATGGGGTTGACCGCAGGACAGCCGCTGCGCGACATCAACGTCGACACGGTCTTCGTAGGTTCGTGCACCAACGGCCGGATCGAGGACCTGCGCAACGCGGCCTCGATCCTGGACGGCCGCAAAGTCGCGGACGGCGTACGGATGCTGGTCGTCCCCGGCTCGGTCAGGGTCGCGCTCCAGGCCGTCTCCGAGGGCCTGGACAAGGTGTTCACCGAGGCCGGCGCCGAATGGCGGCACGCGGGTTGTTCGATGTGCCTCGGCATGAACCCCGACCAGCTGGCCCCCGGCGAGCGCTCCGCCTCCACCTCGAACCGCAACTTCGAGGGCCGGCAGGGCAAGGGCGGCCGTACTCACCTGGTCTCGCCCCAGGTCGCCGCCGCCACCGCGGTGCTGGGCCATCTGGCCTCGCCCGCCGACCTGTCCGACGCCCGTACCCCCGCCGGAGTCCGATAGCCATGGAAGCATTCACCACGCACACCGGCCGGGCCGTTCCGCTGCGCCGCAGCAACGTCGACACCGACCAGATCATCCCCGCGCACTGGCTGAAGAAGGTCACCCGCGACGGGTTCGAGGACGGGCTCTTCGAAGCCTGGCGCAAGGACGAGAACTTCGTCCTCAACCGCCCCGAGCGCCAGGGCGCCTCGGTCCTGGTCGCCGGCCCCGACTTCGGTACGGGATCCTCCCGCGAACACGCGGTCTGGGCCCTGCAGAACTACGGCTTCAGGGCCGTCGTCTCCTCCCGCTTCGCCGACATCTTCCGGGGCAACTCGCTGAAGAACGGCCTGCTCACCGTGGTCCTGGAGCAGAAGGTCGTCGACGCCCTCTGGGAGCTGACGGAGGCCGACCCGACCGTCGAGGTGACCGTCGACCTGGAGGCGCGCCAGGTCCGCGCCGAGGGCCTCACCGCCGACTTCGAGCTCGACGAGAACGCCCGCTGGCGACTGCTCAACGGCCTCGACGACATCAGCCTCACCCTTCAGAACGAAGCGGACATCGCCGCGTACGAGGCGGCCAGGCCCGCCTTCAAGCCGCGTACCATTGCCGCCTGAGCAGCGCTTTTCCAGGACTGTGCCCCCTGCCTCCCGGCAGGGGGCACAGTCGCTTGTTGAGACCCCGTCGGGCGACAACTCGCCCCAGATGGCACAATCGGTGCATGGAACGCGACAGCCAACTCAAGCTCTATGGCCAAGTCGCCGACCGATTGAAGGAAGCGCACGCGAAGGTGCGTGCACTGCAAGTCCCGGAGAGCGTACGGATGGCGCTGACCCGGAAGCTGCTGGTCGTTACGGCCGCGGCGAAGCACGATCTCCCGGACGCGGCAAGGCGTCTGGACCGGATGATGAAGGACCTCGATGAGGGCCGATTCCCCGAAGGTGACTGACACGTGGAACTGCGCATCGGTCGACTTCGTTGCGGCACTAGGGTGATTAGCCCGTTTCGTGTTTGATTTGCGGTATATATCTGCCTAACGTGCGAAAAAGCTTGAACACTTTCGTTCTGGCAATGTCTCCGAAGGGGAAGACGTGAACAAGGCGCAGCTCGTAGAAGCGATTGCCGACAAGGTCGGCGGCCGTCAGCAGGCCGCAGACGCTGTCGACGCGGTACTCGACGCGATCGTCCGTGCCGTTGTCGCCGGGGACCGTGTCTCGGTCACCGGCTTCGGCTCGTTCGAGAAGGTCGACCGCCCCGCCCGGTACGCCCGCAACCCGCAGACGGGTGAGCGCGTCCGGGTCAAGAAGACCTCGGTGCCCCGCTTCCGCGCGGGCCAGGGTTTCAAGGACCTGGTGAGCGGCTCGAAGAAGCTTCCCAAGAACGACGTGGCCGTCAAGAAGGCCCCCAAGGGCAGCCTCTCGGGCGGATCCTCCGCCGCCCGTACGACGGTGAAGGCCGCCGCCGCCAAGAAGTCGGCCGCCAAGAAGGCCACCGCGAAGAAGGCCACCGCCAAGAAGGCGACTCCGGCGAAGACCACCGCCGCAGCCAAGAAGGTCACCGCGAAGAAGACCACCGCGACGGCCAAGAAGGCCTCCGCGGCAGCCAAGAAGGCGACTCCGGCGAAGAAGGCCGCGACGACCGCCAAGAAGGCCTCGCCCAGCAAGACCGCGCCCGCCAAGAAGACCACGGCGAAGAAGGCGCCCGCGAAGAAGACCACGGCGCGCACCACCACGGCCAAGAAGGCCACCGCACGCAAGAAGTGAGACCGGGCACCCGCTCGCTCATCACAACGCGCCGGGCCGGGCTCCCCTCCGGGGGAGCCCGGCCCGCGGGCTTTGTGGGTCCCGTTCGGCCCAGCGGTCCCGCTCCGGCCGGGGCGGGGTCAGAACGTCTGCAGCGTCACCAGCGTGATCCGCAGGTCCGCTCCCACACCCTCGCCCTCGATCCGCACCCGCTGCCCCGGACGCAGCAGCAGCAGACCGCCCGCGTCGAAGGCCGTGGCGTCGAAGTCCACCGGGGTGCCGTCGTCCAGCAGCACGCTGCCGCTGCGGGTCTCGGGGTCGTACGTGTACGAGGTCGCCTGCATGGGCGGCAGCCTATCGGTCACGGGACGGGGCGGCAGCGGCCGTGATACGCGCCGTGTGCGGCCCCACCCCCAGGGCCAGGGCGACCCGCAGATCCTCGCCCGTATCCACGTCCCGGCGCACCGAGTCGACGGCGGACAGCGCTATTTCCACCGCCCCCGACGCCAGGTGCCGGGCCCCGGACGGACCACCGAAAGCCGGACGGAATTCCGCACCGCCCGCGGCGGCCAGAAATGTCGTTCCGATTCCCGCCGCGTCCCGGAGAAAAGCGCTGGGAAAAGCGGAAGCAAAATCGAGCACGCGCGCCAATTCGTCGGTGCGCAGTGCCGGCAGATCCGCGTTGAGCGCGGCCACCGCGGCGGCGGGCCGCAGGGCCCGAACGGAGCCTGCGCCGTGCGCGAGCGCGGCGTTGAGCCCGGCCCCCGGAACGTCCGGCACGATCCGCGCCCCGAGCGCCGAAAGAGCCGCCGCGGCCACGGCATCGTCCGTGACGACCACCACATCCCGCACCAGGGGACAGGCCAGCGCCGCGGCCACCGTGTCCTGGGCGAACGCCAGGGCCAGCCGGGGCCGCGCAGCATCGCCCGCCGCTTGCCTCAGGCGGCTCTTGGCCCGTGCGAGCGGCTTCAGCGGAACGACCAGGGACCAGGGCCCGGCCGGATCGGTGTTCGTGGCGATCTCCCCCTCCGTGCGCGTCAGCACTTATTCTCGCCCGCCGGTACGACAACCTGGAGGTCCGCTACCGAACGTGAGGCGTACGGTGTTCTCGACAGAGCAGGGGCCTGGGGCGAGACTTGACCCTCAGTGGCCAGGCCGCACGTCGAAATCCCTAAGGAAGGTGTCCGAGTGTCCCGCCGCAGAATCGGCTTCTGGTACCGCCTGGCGGCGGTCATCGCCAAGCCGCCATTGGTGGTTCTGTTCAAGCGCGACTGGCGGGGGATGGAACACATTCCGGCCGACGGCGGATTCATCACCGCCGTCAATCACAACTCCTATCTGGACCCGCTCTCCTACGGCCACTTCCAGTACAACACCGGGCGGGTGCCGCGGCTCCTGGCGAAGGCCGGCCTCTTCCGCACCCCCTTCGTCGGGATGATGCTGCGCGGCACCGGCCAGATCCCCGTCTACCGCGAGACCACCAACGCCCTGGACGCCTTCCGGGCCGCCGTCGACGCCATCGAGCGCGGCGAGTGCGTCGCCTTCTACCCCGAGGGCACCCTCACCCGCGACCCCGACATGTGGCCGATGGCCGGCAAGACCGGGGCCGCCCGGGTCGCCCTGATGACCAAGGCGCCCGTCATCCCCGTCGCCCAGTGGGGCGCCAACCTCGCGATGCCGCCCTACGCCAAGGAGAACAAGTTCCGGCTGTTCCCCCGCAAGACGCTCCAGGTGCAGGCCGGGCGGCCTGTCGACCTCAGCCGCTTCTACGGTCTGGAGCCGACCCCCGAGGTGCTCCGCGAGGTGACCGAGGTCATCATGGCGGCGGTCACCCGCGAGCTGGAGGACCTGCGCGGCGAGAAAGCCCCCGCCGAGCTCTACGATCACCGCAAAGCCCGTGCTGAACAACGGCGCAGGGCCCAGGGAAAGGGACCCACGTGACGCACCCCGTAAAAGCAGCCGTCTTCGGAACCGGCTCATGGGGTACGGCCTTCGCCGTGATCCTCGCCGACGCGGGCTGCGAGGTCACCCTCTGGGGGCGCCGCGCCGAGGTCGCCGAGACCATCAACACCACCCGCACCAACCCGGACTACCTCCCGGGCATCGCGCTCCCCGACTCCGTCCGCGCCACCACCGACGCCGCCGAGGCCCTGCGCGGCGCGGAGTTCGCGTTCCTCGTCGTGCCCTCCCAGACGCTGCGCGCCAACCTCGCCGACTGGGCCCCGCACCTGGAGCCGGAGACCGTCCTGGTCTCCCTGATGAAGGGCGTCGAGCTGGGGACCGCCGAGCTGATGAGCGAGGTGATCGCGGACGTCACCAAGGTCTCCGCCGACCGCATCGCGGTCGTGTCGGGACCCAACCTGGCCAAGGAGATCGCCGAGCGACGCCCCGCAGCGGCCGTCGTAGCGTGCGCCGACGAGTCCGTCGCCCAGCGCCTCCAGGCCGCCTGCCACACCTCGTACTTCCGTCCGTACACCAACACCGACGTGGTCGGCTGCGAGCTCGGCGGCGCCGTGAAGAACGTCATCGGCCTCGCCGTCGGCATCGCGGACGGCATGGGCCTCGGCGACAACACGAAGGGCTCCCTCATCACCCGGGGCCTCGCCGAGACCACCCGACTGGGCCTGGCCATGGGCGCGGACCCGTTGACGTTCTCCGGACTCGCGGGCCTGGGCGACCTGGTGGCCACCTGCTCCTCGCCCCTCTCGCGCAACCACACCTTCGGCACCAACCTCGGCCGCGGCATGACGCTCCAGGAGACGATCGCCGTCACCAAGCAGACAGCCGAGGGCGTCAAGTCCTGCGAATCGGTCCTCGACCTGGCCCGCAGGCACGGGGTCGACATGCCCATCACCGAGACCGTCGTCTCGATCGTCCACGAAGGCAAGTCCCCGGTCGTCGCCGTCAAGGAGCTGATGTCGCGGAGCGCCAAGGCCGAGCGACGCTGACGTCTCCCTTACCAGCAGGTACGCTCATCGCGATATGAGCAGCGAGAACCTCCCCCAGAGCCCTGAGCGCGCCGAGAGCCCTGTGCCGCAGCGCCGCAAGCCCCGCGTGGCTGTCGTGTTCGGCGGCCGCAGCTCCGAACACGGCATCTCGGTCGTCACGGCCGGCGCCGTCATGAAGGCCATCGACCGGACCAAGTACGACATCCTGCCGATCGGCATCACGACGGACGGCCGCTGGGCGCTCACCGCCGACGAGCCCGAACGCATGGCCATCACCGACCGCCAGGTTCCCGACGTGGACCGGCTCACCGAGTCCGCCGAGGGCAGCGTCGTGCTCTCCGTGGACCCCGGCAGCCGTGAGGTCCTCTACAGCGAACCCGGCTCCGTGCCCAAGGCGCTGGGCGAGGTCGACGTCGTCTTCCCCGTGCTGCACGGCCCGTACGGGGAGGACGGCACCCTCCAGGGGCTCCTCGAACTCTCCGGTGTGCCCTACGTCGGCGCGGGTGTTCTCGCCTCCGCCGTCGGCCAGGACAAGGAGTACATGAAGCGCGTCTTCCTCTCCTTCGGGCTGCCGGTCGGACCGTACGAGGTCGTCCGCCCCCGCGAGTGGGACAACGACCCCGCGGCCGCCCGCAAGCGGATCGTGGACTTCGCCGGCGAGCACGGCTGGCCGCTGTTCATCAAGCCCGCCCGCGGCGGCTCCTCGATGGGCATCACCAAGGTCGACGACCTCACCGGACTCGACGAGGCGATCGAGGAGGCCCGCCGCCACGACCCGAAGTTCCTCGTCGAGTCCCTGCTGCGCGGCCGCGAGATCGAGTGCGGGGTGCTGGAGTTCGAGGACGGCCCGCGCGCCAGCGTGCCCGCCGAGATCCCGCCGGTCACCGCACACGACTTCTACGACTTCGAGGCCAAGTACATCGACTCGGCCGCCGGGCTCGTGCCCGCACCGCTCACCGAGGAGCAGACCGCCGAGGTCCAGCGGCTCGCCGTCGCCGCCTTCGACGCCGTCTCCTGCGAGGGCCTGGTGCGCGCCGACTTCTTCCTCACCGAGGACGGCTCCTTCGTCATCAACGAGATCAACACCCTGCCGGGCTTCACCCCGATCTCCATGTACCCGCGCATGTGGCAGGAGAGCGGCGTCAGCTACCCGGAGCTCGTCGACCGGCTGATCCAGGCCGCGTTGAGCCGCTCCACCGGACTGCGCTGACGAAGCCGGCGGCCCTCAGAACTTGCTCGGTACCGTCTTGGAGACCGGGCCGGCGAACGCGGCCAGCGGCGTGATGTCGTGGGCGTACGTCGAGTCCAGCGTGACCTCGACGTACGCCTTGCGGTACGTGGTGGTGAACCGCGGACCGGAGCCCTCGGGTTCCTCCAGCATCCACCCCACACCGTCCGCCTCGACGCCCTGTGACTGGAGGTCGTCCATCTTGGCGGGCCGGGGGACCCCGCAGCGCAGTACGATCGCCCCGTCCCCCCAGCCGGCGGTCAGCTCCGAATCCGGGGAGGGATCGCTGCGTTCCAGTTCGAGGACGGTCTTCGGCAGTTCCTCGTGCAGGGCCTCGCAGTACGCCGCGGCCTCCGAGGACGGCGTGGGAACCGTGATCGAGGGCCCCGCGTCGCTGAGAGAACAGCCCGCCGCGGCCAGCACGAGCACGGCAGCGGACGGACCGAGGAATATCGAGCGGCGGGAACGGCGAGCGGATGACGTCACCGGCCCAGCCTAGACGGGGGTCAGAGGTGGACGACCGGGCAGGTCAGGGTTCGCGTGATGCCGTCCACCTGCTGCACCTTGGCGACCACCATGCGGCCGAGTTCGTCGACCGTCTCCGCTTGGGCCCGCACGATCACGTCGTACGGACCGGTGACGTCCTCTGCCTGGATGACTCCCGGGATCTTGGAAATGGTCTCGGCGACGAACGACGCCTTGCCCACCTCGGTCTGGATGAGGATGTACGCCTGTACCACGGAACCTCCAGGGCGGCCACGAGGATCATGTGGGGGAAAGGGACGCCACGTTATCGCGTTGCCACGGGCCACGGGGAGACCTACGGGCCGGATGACGTCCACAGCGTGGCGTACAGAGCGCAGAAGTTGACGTACCTCTTGACGGTACCGACAGCACAGACGGCTCGCGACCGGGGGCCCGGACGGGTGTCCGGGGCGATAAAGGAGAGGTGAGACTCGGTGAAGGGAACCGTGGGCGAGTTGGGGGAGTTCGGGCTCATCAGAGAGCTCACGTCCCGGCTCACCACCACTCCGGCGGTACGGCTGGGGCCCGGCGACGACGCCGCGGTCGTGGCCGCGCCCGACCGCAGGGTCGTGGCCAGTACGGACATCCTGCTGGAAGGCCGGCACTTCCGGCGTGACTGGTCGACGGCGTACGACGTCGGCCGCAAGGCCGCCGCCCAGAACCTCGCCGACATCGCGGCCATGGGCGCCGTGCCCACCGCGCTGCTCCTCGGCCTCGTCGTCCCCGCCGACCTCCCCGTCACCTGGGCCGCCGAACTGATGGACGGGCTGCGCGACGAGTGTCAGGTGGCGGGCGCCGCCGTGGTCGGCGGCGACGTGGTCGGCGGTGACACGATCACCGTCGCGATCACCGCCCTCGGCGACCTGCGCAACCACGAGCCGGTCACCCGGGGCGGCGCCCGCCCCGGCGACGTCGTCGCGGTCACCGGCTGGCTCGGCTGGTCCGCCGCCGGGTACGCCGTGCTCTCCCGCGGCTTCCGCTCGCCCCGCGCCTTCGTCGAGGCCCACCGCCGCCCCGAACCGCCGTACCACGCGGGCCCCGCGGCCGCCGGGCTCGGCGCCACCGCGATGACCGACGTCAGCGACGGCCTCGTCGCGGACCTCGGACACATCGCGGAGTCCAGCAAGGTCCGCATCGACCTGCGCTCCGGCCTCATCGACATCCCCTCGCAGATGTCCGACATCGGCCAGGCCGTCGGCGTCGACCCGCTCCAGTGGGTGCTGACCGGGGGAGAGGACCACGCGATCGTGGCGACCTTCCCGCCGGACGTGAAGCTGCCCGCCCGCTGGAAGGTGATCGGCGAGGTCCTCAACCCCTCCGCCCTGCCCCAGGTCACCGTCGACGGCGCGCCCTGGACCAGCAAGGGCGGCTGGGACCACTTCGGCTCCATCGAGGACACCCCGCCCCGCCCGTGAGCCGGGGACCCGCGCGCGGGGGATTAGATTGCTGCGTATGCCCATACGTACCGCTGTACCGCCCCGTGTGCTCACCGTCGCCGGATCAGACTCCGGCGGCGGTGCGGGGATCCAGGCCGATCTGAAGACGATGCTCGCGCTCGGCGTGCACGGCATGAGCGTGCTCACCGCCGTCACCGCACAGAACTCCCTCGGCGTCCAGGGCGCGTGGGAGCTTCCGGTGGACGCCGTACGCGCCCAGTACCGCAGCGTCGTCGACGACATCGGTGTCCAGGCCGTGAAGACCGGGATGCTCTCCTCCGCCGCCCTCGTGGAGACCGTCGCCGAACTCCTGGCCACGACCGACGCCCCCGTCGTCGTCGACCCGGTCGGCGTCTCCAAGCACGGCGACGCGCTGCTCGCCGCCGAAGCCCTCGATTCCGTACGGACGAAGCTGCTGCCCGTCGCCACCGTCGCCACCCCGAACCTCGACGAAGTGGCTCAGCTCACCGGGGTCACGGTCACCGACGAGAGCGGGATGCGCCGGGCCGCCGAGGAGATCCTCGCCTTCGGGCCGCGCTGGGTCGTGATCAAGGGCGGCCACCTGCCCGGTGAGGCGGTGGACCTGCTCACCGACGGGAGCGCGGAACACTGGCTGCGCGCCCCCCGGCACGACAACCGCCACACCCACGGCACCGGCTGCACCCTGGCCTCGGCCATCGCCTCCGGGCTCGCGCTCGGGAAGGACGTGCCCACGGCGGTACGGGACGCGAAGACGTACGTCACCGGCGCAATCGAGGCCGGTTTCCCGCTCGGCGGCGGCATCGGCCCCGTCGACCACGGCTGGCGGACCCGCCCGGCCGCCGGTCCGGCTTCCTGAGCAGTCCTTCCGGCTTCCTGATCAGCCCCTGAGCACAGCAAAAAGCCGGTCCACCGAGGTGGACCGGCTTTTTGGGCAACCGGCAGGCTGCGCTACGACGGGGACGTCAGCGCGCGACCTTGCCGGCCTTGATGCACGAGGTGCAGACGTTGAGCCGCTTCGGCGTCCGACCGACCACTGCACGCACGCGCTGGATGTTGGGATTCCAGCGACGGGACGTACGGCGGTGCGAGTGCGAAATGCTGTTGCCGAAGCTCGGCCCCTTGCCGCAAACGTCGCAGTTGGCAGCCACGGGTCACTCCAAAGACTTCAGATGCACTTACAGTGAAATCCGGCGCGCCGGAATCATTTGACTGAAGTGGCGGTACCGGAGGAATGGCCCGACTCTCATCGGGCAACCGGAGCAGCATACAACGCCTGCTTCGGAGATACGAAACTACCACGGGTCGGTCCCCCGCCCCGCCCGCCCCCTGTCCGGACCGGAACCCCGGCAGGCGGGCTAACCTGCGGTGCAGTCCGTCGCCACGGCCGATCGAGGAGGACCATCGGTGCCGCAGCTCCCCGACGACCTGAACGCCGTCGCGGTGCGCACGTGGTGCTCACTGGCCCTGGAGGCCCTGGGCCGGGAGCGCGCGGAGATCGACGCGATCAACGTCTATCCCATCGCCGACGGGGACACCGGCACCAACCTCTACCTGACCGTCGAGTCCGCCCACGCGGCCGTCGAAGCGGTGTTCGCCGCGCACGAGACCGGAGCCACCGCGCCCGCCACCGCCGACGCCGTACGCGCCATGGCGCACGGCGCCCTGATCGGCGCCCGCGGGAACTCCGGCACGATCCTGGCCCAGCTGCTGCGCGGCATGGCCGGGGTGCTGGCCGACGGCGGCGACGCGGCTCACCTGCGCCTCGCCCTCAGCCGGGCCGCCGACGCCGCCCGCCGGGCCGTCGCCCACCCCGTCGAGGGCACCGTGCTCACCGTCGCCGCCGCTGCCGCCGAGGCCGCTGCCGGGGGCGAGTCCGCCGTGGGCGCTGCCGCCGAGGCCGGTGCCGGGGGCGAGTCCGCCGTGGGCGCTGCCGCCGTGGGCGAGGAACCGGACCTGTGCACCGTCGTGCGGGCCGCGTACGACGGCGCACGCGCGGCCCTCGCGAAGACGCCCGAGCAGCTCGCCGTCCTCGGCCGGGCGGGCGTGGTCGACGCCGGGGGCCGGGGACTGGTCGCGGTGCTGGGCGCGCTGGTGGAGACCGTGACCGGGCAGGCTCCGGCACGGGGGCCCCGCACCGGGCCCGGGAGGGCGCCCGCGCCCGTGGACGGCGGCTCCGTGGTGGGCCTGCCGGTGGGGGGCACCCCGGTGGGGGGAGGCGCTCTGCTGGGGGAGGGGGCGCTCGACTGTCCCGAGGACGGGGGCGCCGGGCCCGCGTTCGAGGTGATCTACCTCCTGGAGGCCCGTGACGAGCAGGTGGCCCGGCTGCGCACCCGGCTCGACGCGCTGGGCGACTCCCTGGTCGTGGTGGGAGGCGACGGGCTCTGGCACGTCCACGTCCACGTCGACGACGCCGGGGCGGCCGTGGAGGCGGGCGTCGAGGCCGGGCGGCCGTACCGCATCCGGATCACCCACTTCGCCACCGAGAGCGGCCACGACCTCCGCGCCCAGGCAGAGCCCACCCAGCGCGCCGTCGTCGTCGTGGTCCCCGGCGACGGACTGGCCGGGCTCTGC
The DNA here is from genome assembly GCF_000377965.1 of Streptomyces sp. CNB091. Taxonomy (NCBI): domain Bacteria; kingdom Bacillati; phylum Actinomycetota; class Actinomycetes; order Kitasatosporales; family Streptomycetaceae; genus Streptomyces; species Streptomyces sp. CNB091. The sequence goes on along the minus strand of NZ_KB899008.1, from coordinate 152,357 downwards.
ACCGAGGCCGGCGCCACCACCGTGATCGCCCGCCCCGGCGAACCGCCCGCCAGCGGCGAACTGGTCGACGCCATCCGTCGCGCCCACGCCCGTGAGGTGGTGCTGCTGCCCAATGACGCGACCCTGCGCCACACCGCCGCCGCGGCCGCCGAACAGGCCAGGAGCGAGGGGGTCCGGGTCGCCCTCGTCCCCACCCGGGCCGCCGTCCAGGGCATCGCCGCCCTCGCCGTCCACGAGCCCGACCGGGGATTCGACGAGGACGTGGTCGCCATGACCGCCGCCGCCGGCGCCACCCGCTACGCCGAACTGGCCGTCGCGGAGCGCCAGTCGTGGACCATGGCCGGGATCTGCCAGGCCGGGGACATCCTCGGCCTGATCGACGGCGACGTGGCCGTGATCGGCGCCGACGTCGCGGCCACCGCCCGTACCGTCCTCGACCGGATGCTGGCGGCGGGCGGCGAGCTGGTTACCCTCGTCCTCGGCGAGGACGTCCCCGACTCGCTGGCCGACGCGCTGGAGGAACACGTGCGCGAGGGCTACCTCGCCGTGGACACCGTCGTCTACCGGGGCGGGCACCAGCGCGCCCCCCTGCTGATCGGCGTCGAGTAGCCGGGAATCCGCGGCACGGTCGCGTCCGGCGGACAGCTGTCAGTGCCGTGGTGTGCAATGGATCGCGTGTCCTCGTTCGATGAACCCCTCAAGAAGCTGCTCGGCGGAGCCACCGCGAAGGTGATGGCCGAACACCTCGACCTGCACACGGTCGGTGATCTGCTGCACCACTACCCGCGGCGGTACGAGGAGCGCGGCAAGCTGACCGCGCTGGCCGACCTCCCGCTGGACGAGCACGTCACGGTGCTCGCCCAGGTCGCCGACGCCAGGATCCTGATGTTCAACAACGGCCGGGGCAAACGCCTGGAGGTCACCCTGACCGACGGCAGCGGCCGCCTCCAGCTGGTCTTCTTCGGCCACGGCGTCCACAAACCGCACAAGGAGCTGCTCCCCGGCCGCCAGGCGATGTTCGCGGGCAAGGTCTCCGTCTTCAACCGAAAGATGCAACTCGCCCACCCCACGTACCAACTGCTCGACGCCTCCGACGCCGACGAGGCGACCGAGGCCGTGGACGCCTTCGCCGGGCGGCTGCTGCCGATCTACCCCGCCTGCAAGCAGCTCGACTCCTGGCGGATCGCCAAGGCCGTCGACGCCGTACTGCCCAGCGCGCGGGAGGCGGTGGACCCGCTGCCCGCCTCCCTGCGCGAGGGCCGGGGCTTCACCTCACTGCCCGAGGCGCTGCTGAAGGCGCACCGCCCGCAGACGAAGGCGGACGTGGAGGACGCCAGGGCCCGGCTCAAGTGGGACGAGGCGTTCGTCCTCCAGGTCGCCCTGGCCCGCCGCCGGTACGCCGACACCCAACTGCCCGCCGTCGCCCGCCGCCCCGCCCCGGACGGCTTGCTGGACGCCTTCGACGCCAAGCTGCCCTTCACCCTCACCGAGGGCCAGGAGAAGGTCAGCAAGGAGATCTTCGACGACCTGGCCACCGAGCACCCGATGCACCGCCTCCTCCAGGGAGAGGTGGGCAGCGGGAAGACGATGGTGGCGCTGCGGGCCATGCTCACCGTGGTCGACGCCGGCGGCCAGGCCGCGATGCTCGCCCCCACCGAGGTCCTCGCCCAGCAGCACCACCGCTCGATCACCGAGATGATGGGCGAGCTGGCCGAGGGCGGCATGCTGGGAGGCTCCGACCGGGGCACCAAGGTCGTCCTGCTCACCGGCTCCATGGGCATGGCGGCCCGCCGTCAGGCCCTGCTCGACCTGGTCACCGGCGAGGCGGGCATCGTCATCGGCACCCACGCCCTCATCGAGGACAAGGTCCAGTTCCACGACCTCGGCCTGGTCGTGGTCGACGAGCAGCACCGCTTCGGCGTGGAACAGCGCGACGCCCTGCGCTCCAAGGGCAAGCAGCCGCCCCACCTTCTCGTCATGACCGCCACCCCCATCCCCCGTACGGTCGCGATGACGGTCTTCGGCGACCTGGAGACCTCCGTCCTGGACCAGCTCCCGGCCGGCCGCTCCCCGATCGCCAGCCACGTCGTCCCCGCCAAGGACAAGCCGCACTTCCTCAGCCGCGCCTGGGAACGCGTCCGCGAGGAGGTCGAGAACGGCCACCAGGCGTACGTGGTCTGCCCCCGCATCGGCGACGACGCGGAAGAGGCCGAGGGGAAGGGCGGGAAGAAGGCGCAGGCCAAGAAGCAGGCCGCCGACGAGGACCCCGAGAAGCGGCCGCCGCTCGCCGTGCTGGAGATCGCCGACGAACTGCGCAAGGGCGCGCTGGCCGGACTGGGCGTCGAGGTGCTGCACGGCCGCATGCACCCCGACGAGAAGGACGACGTCATGCGCCGCTTCGCCGCCGGGGACGTCGACGTCCTGGTCGCCACCACCGTCATCGAGGTCGGGGTCAACGTCCCCAACGCCACCGCCATGGTGATCATGGACGCCGACCGCTTCGGCGTCTCCCAGCTCCACCAACTCCGCGGCCGTGTCGGCCGTGGCTCCGCCCCCGGCCTCTGCCTGCTGGTCAGCGAGGCCCACGAGGCGAGCCCCGCCCGCGCCCGGCTCTCCGCCGTCGCCGCCACCCTCGACGGCTTCGAGCTCTCCCGCATCGACCTGGAGCAGCGCCGCGAGGGCGACGTGCTGGGCCAGGCCCAGTCCGGAGTGCGCTCGTCGCTGCGGATGCTCACCGTCATCGACGACGAGGAGGTGATCGTCGCCGCCCGCGAGGAGGCCGCCCGGATCGTCGCCGCCGACCCCGAGCTGGAGCACCTGCCGGAGCTGCGCACGGTGCTGGCCGCCCTCCTGGACAAGGACCGCGAGGAGTATCTCGACAAGGGGTGAGGGCGCGGGGCGTGCTGCCGGTCGGGCCGGTGCGGGCCGCACGCCATATCGTGGACGCACGGCACGCGCACAGCGTGATACCGACCGCCGACGGCCCCGTGCGCCGTACGCCCCCGACCCCGAGGACCCGACACCCATGACCCGCGTGATCGCCGGCTCGGCCGGCGGACGCCGCCTGGCCGTCCCGCCCGGCACCGGCACCCGCCCCACCTCCGACCGTGCGCGCGAGGGCCTCTTCTCCACGTGGGAAGCGCTGCTCGGCACCCTGGAGGGGGCCAGGGTCGCCGATCTGTACGCCGGATCCGGCGCCGTCGGCCTGGAAGCGCTGTCCCGCGGCGCGGTCCACGCCCTGCTTGTCGAGGCCGACCCGAAGGCCGTCCGCACCGTCCGCGACAACGTCCGCACCCTCGGTCTCCCCGGCGCCGAAGTCCGCACCGGCAAAGCCGAGCAGATCGTGACGGGACCGGCGCCCGCCGACCCTTACGACATCGTCTTCCTGGACCCGCCGTACGCCGTCACCGACGACGATCTTCGCGAGATCCTGCTCACACTCCGTGCTCAGGGGTGGCTCAGCGACGATGTGCTCGTCACCGTGGAACGCGGCACCCGGGGCGGGGAATTCGGCTGGCCCGCCGGATTCGAGCCACTGCGGTCCCGTCGCTACGGCGAGGGAACGCTTTGGTACGGTCGCGCCGCCGCTACGTGCGAAGACGCACGATGACCGGACCGGAGAGCGAGGGAATCACAGTGCGCCGCGCCGTCTGTCCGGGGTCGTTCGACCCCATCACCAACGGACATCTCGACATCATTGGCCGAGCCTCGAAGCTGTACGACGTGGTGCACGTGGCGGTGATGATCAACCAGTCCAAGAAGGGGCTGTTCACCGTGGACGAGCGGATCGAGCTGATCCGCGAGGTCACCGCCGACTTCGGCAACGTCGAGGTGGAGTCCTTCCACGGCCTGCTGGTCGACTTCTGCAAGCAGCGGGAGATCCCGGCGATCGTGAAGGGCCTGCGGGCCGTCAGCGACTTCGACTACGAGCTGCAGATGGCCCAGATGAACAACGGCCTCTCCGGCGTCGAGACGCTCTTCGTGCCCACCAATCCGACGTACAGCTTCCTGTCGTCCTCGCTGGTCAAGGAGGTGGCGACCTGGGGCGGCGACGTCTCCCACCTGCTGCCGCCGACCGTGCACGAGGCGCTCGTGAAGCGGCTGGGTGAGCGCTGAGCCGCTGACGGGCCGTCACCAGGTGTCGGGCGGCGGCCGACTGGCCTTACAGTCGTCCCGTCCGTCTCCAACGGAGCAGCAGCTTCAACAGAGCAGCAGAGAGTGGCGAGCACACGGTGGACGTGCAGAAGAAGCTCGACGAGATCGTCGAAGCGGTCGGGAGCGCCCGATCCATGCCCATGTCGGCCTCGTGCGTGGTCAACCGCGCCGAGCTGCTCGCCATGCTCGAAGAGGTACGTCAGGCCCTGCCCGGCTCCCTCGCCCAGGCGCAGGAGCTGATCGGCGGCCATGAGCAGCTCGCCGTGCAGGCCCGGCAGGAGGCCGAGCGGATCATCGAGTCCGCCCACGCCCAGCGCGCCTCGCTGATCTCCGAGACCGAGATCGCCCGCCAGTCGCAGAGCGAGGCCGACCGGATCCTGTCCGAGGCCCGCCGCGAGGCCGAGGAGGTCCGGGCCGAGGCCGACGACTACGTCGACAGCAAGCTCGCCAACTTCGAGGTCGTCCTCACCAAGACCATCGGTTCCGTGGACCGGGGCCGCGAGAAGCTCCTCGGTCGCGGTCAGGGCCTGGACGAGCAGGGCTACCAGGACCCCGACTTCGCCGAGGCTCCCGAGCGCAGCGCCGACCCGGAGACCCTGCGGCAGCGGGCCGACGCCTATGTCGACGCCAAGTTCGGCGCCTTCGAGGCCGTTCTCGCGAAGACCCTGGAGGCGGTCGGCCGGGGCCGCCAGAAGCTGCACGGCCGGGTCGCCAGCGACGACCTCGGCGCGCACATGGCCGCCCAGGACGCCGCCGGCGACCAGGGCCACACCAGCGACGCCGACTACCTGGCCGGCCTCGCCGAGCTCGCCCCGGAACCGCGCCAGGCGTCCCAGCCGCCCCACCAGCCCCAGTACCCCGCGCCGCCGCAGAGCGAGCCGAGCTACGCGCAGGCGGCTTACGGCTATCAGGAGCAGCCGCAGCAGCCGCTCCAGCAGGGTGTCCAGGACGCGTACGGCTACCAGCAGCAGCCCGATCCGTACGCGGCGTACCAGCGGCAAGGGGGCTACGACCCGAACGGGTACCCGCCCCAGCCGGGGACCCAGCCCGACTACGGCTGGCCCCAGCAGGCCCAGGTCCAGGCCCAGCCCCAGCAGCCTCAGCCGCAGGCGGCCGACCAGCAGGGCGGTGGCGCGCTGGACGAGACCAGTCTCTTCGACACCAGCATGATCGACCTGGAACAGCTGCGCCGGTACGAACAGGGCCGCTGATCCCGGGCGGGCCGGCCCGATTGGGTGCTGAGCGGTCCGTCCAGTATCCTGAATCCTCGGTCGCACATAGGTCCGCGATCTCGGCTGCCCGTTTCGTCCACGGAACGGAGACGGTTCGTCCCCGGACCGTAGACGGCCCTTCCTTCGCAGTACGACACCCATGATCTCGAAAGCAGGAAAAGCCCTGAACGGCCACCTCGACCACCGCAATCCTCTCGTGTTCGATACGCGCGAGCTGGGTCGGCGTCCCGGTGCCCTGAAGCGGCTGACCCGCACGGTGGACGCACCCGGTTCACCGGTCCTGGGCATCGACGGCGTCATCGGAGTGCCGGAAGGCGCACCCGTGGAGCTGGACCTCCGTCTCGAATCGGTCATGGAAGGGGTGCTTGTCACAGGCACCGCCCGTGCAACCGCCGAGGGGGAGTGCGTAAGGTGTCTGGAGCCGCTGACCGTAGAGGTCGACGCGGATTTCCAGGAGATGTTCTCGTACCCTGACGCCGATGACCGGGGCCGCAGCAGTGCGGCGGAACCGGCCGACGACGCCGAGGACGACGAGGACAGGTTCTTCCTTGAGGACGGCTTGTTCGACCTCGAGACAATGCTGCGTGACGCGGTAGTGCTCGCACTGCCCATGCAGCCGGTGTGCAAGGAGACCTGTGCCGGTCTGTGTTCCGAATGCGGAATCAGGCTGGACGAGAATCCGGACCATCACCACGACGCCCTCGACATTCGTTGGGCGGCACTGCAAGGACTCGCCGAGACCGTTCAGGACGGCGAGAAGGACAACATGGGCGGCGCCGAACCTGGCGTCGACGAGAAGCAGGAGAAGTAGCCGTGGCTGTTCCGAAGCGGAAGATGTCGCGCAGCAACACGCGCCACCGCCGGTCGCAGTGGAAGGCTGCGGTCCCCACCCTGGTTTCGTGCGAGCGTTGCCAGGAGCCCAAGCTCCAGCACATTGCGTGCCCGAGCTGCGGCACCTACAACAAGCGCCAGGTCCTCGAGGTCTGAGCGGCTGGTGAGAGGCCCGATGTCTGAGTTGTCCAGCGCCAAGAAGCAGGCAGACAACGTCAACACAGCCTCGTCCCACACGCTTCTGGAAGGGCGGCTCGGGTATCACCTCGAGTCCGCCCTTCTGGTGCGTGCGCTGACCCACCGTTCGTACGCATACGAGAACGGCGGTCTGCCCACCAACGAGCGGCTCGAATTCCTCGGGGATTCGGTGCTCGGCCTGGTGGTCACGGACACGCTGTACCGCACCCACCCCGACCTGCCCGAAGGCCAGCTGGCCAAGTTGCGGGCCGCGGTGGTCAACTCGCGTGCACTTGCGGAAGTGGGCCGCGGCCTCGAACTCGGCTCCTTCATCCGGCTCGGCCGCGGTGAAGAGGGCACGGGGGGCCGGGACAAGGCTTCCATCCTCGCCGACACACTGGAAGCAGTGATCGGCGCGGTCTATCTCGACCAGGGCCTCAGCGCGGCCTCGGAGCTGGTCCACCGGCTCTTCGACCCGCTGATCGACAGGTCCTCGAACCTCGGTGCCGGCCTGGACTGGAAGACCAGCCTCCAGGAGCTCACCGCGAGCGAGAGCCTCGGAGTCCCCGAGTACCTCGTCACGGAGACCGGTCCGGATCACGAGAAGACCTTCACTGCTGCCGCTCGCGTCGGTGGTGTCTCGTACGGCACCGGCACCGGCCGTAGCAAGAAGGAAGCGGAGCAGCAGGCGGCCGAGTCCGCCTGGCGTGAGATCAGCGCCGCCGCGGAGGCACGGCTGGCCGCGGAGAAGTCCGCGGCCGACGGAGGGGCCGCCGACACCCCTGCCGATCCGTCGCCGCACACGGACGCCGCTCCGGCCTGAAGCGAAACGGGAACCCCTCGGTGCCATGCGCACCGGGGGGTTTTCCCTGTCCCCGGGAGCGGTCTCTCCGGAAGAACCGCTCCCGTACCACCGTCGTCGTGTCTGGAGTAGTGCATCGTGCCTGAGCTGCCCGAGGTCGAAGTCGTCCGCCGGGGCCTGGAACGCTGGGTCAGCGGCCGCACCGTCAGCGAGGTCGAGGTCCTGCACCCGCGCGCGGTCCGCCGGCACCTCGCGGGCGGCGTCGACTTCGCCGCCCGGCTGCGCGGAGTCCGCTTCGGGGCGGCGATGCGCCGCGGCAAGTACCTCTGGGTGCCGATCGACGAGGCCTCCGCCTCGCTGCTGGGACACCTCGGCATGAGCGGACAGCTGCTGGTGCGGCCGGCGGACGCGCCCGACGAGAAGCACCTGCGCGTCCGGATGCGGTTCGACGACGCGCTCGGCACCGAGCTGCGCTTCGTCGACCAGCGCACCTTCGGCGGGCTCTCGCTGCACGACAACACCCCCGACGGCCTGCCGGACACCATCGCGCACATCGCCCGGGACCCCCTCGACCCGCTCTTCGACGACGCCGCGTTCCACACCGCGCTGCGGCTGCGCCGTACGACGGTCAAGCGCGCCCTGCTCGACCAGTCGCTGATCAGCGGGGTCGGCAACATCTACGCGGACGAGGCGCTCTGGCGCGCCAGGCTGCACTACGACCGGCCGACCGCGACCCTGACCCGTCCCAGGTCCGCCGAGCTGCTCGGTCACGCCCGTGACGTCATGAACGCGGCACTCGCCCAGGGCGGCACCAGCTTCGACAGCCTGTACGTCAACGTGAACGGCGAGTCCGGCTACTTCGACCGGTCGCTCGACGCGTACGGCCGGGAGGGCGAGCCCTGCCACCGGTGCTCCACCCCGATGCGCCGCCGCGCCTGGATGAACCGCTCCAGCTACTACTGCCCGCGCTGTCAGCGCCCGCCGCGCGCCTCGTCGTAACGCGTACGGGCGGCCAGCACGTCGTCCATCCGCCCTTCGACGAACCGGATCAGCCCGAGGAGCCTCTCCGTGACCTCGCGGCCGAACGGGGTGAGCTCGTAGTCCACCCGGGGCGGGTTGACCGGCTGGGCCTCCCGCAGGACGAGCCCGTCCCGCTCCAGCGCGTGGAGGGTCTGGGAGAGCATCTTCTCGCTGACCCCGTCGACCCGGCGGCGCAGCTCGTTGAACCGGAGGCTTCCCTCGTACAGGGCGCCGAGTGTCAGGCTGCCCCAGCGCCCGGTGGCGTGCTCCAGCGTGGAGCGCGAGGGGCACTCCCGGGAGAAGACGTCGAACGCGAGGCGGTCCGTATCGCTGGCCATGACTGAAGCTTACTCCCGTACAGCGCTCACCCAGAGGGAGCGCTGTACGGGAGCAAGTGGAGGGGGGGCGGCGGACCGTGGAGGTGTGGGTCAGAAGCCGAAGTTCTGGACCCACCAAGGGCCGCCGGAGCCCTCGTGGACGCCTATGCCGATGGTCTTGTAGTCGCAGTTGAGAATGTTCGCCCGGTGGCCTTCGCTGTTCATCCAGCCCTCCATCACGGCCTGGGCGTCGGCCTGGCCGCGGGCGATGTTCTCCGCGCCGAGCCCCTGCACGCCGGCCTGCGCGGCCCGGTCCCAGGGAGTGTCGCCGTCCGGGTCCGTGTGGTCGAAGAAGCCGCGGGCCGCCATGTCCTCGCTGAAGTTCTGGGCGAGCGAGGTCAGCGGGGCGCTGGTGGACAGCGGGGAGCAGCCGGCCTTGGCGCGCTCCTCGTTCACCAGCGCCAGCACCTCGCTGCGTGCGGAGGCGTCGGTGGGGGAGGGGCTCGGCTTCTTGCCGGTCGGCGGGGCGGAGGAGGTCTTCGGCGGGGCCGGGGGCTTGCTCGCCGGGGCGCTGCTCTTCTCCGGTGCCTTCGGGGCCGGGGTGGGCGCCTTCGTCTTCTCGGACGGGGCGGCCGCCGGCTTCTTCGACGTGGCGGGGGCGGCCGACTCCGAGGGCGTCTTGGAGGGCGAGGCCGACGGCGTCCCGGACGGTGTCGTCGACGGAGCCTTGCCCGGCGCCTCCGGGCGCTCGGAGCCCCGGCCGGTGGGGGAGGCGGACCGGTCGGCCGGCGCGGTGGAGCTGCCGCCCTGCGTCAGCAGGTCCGGAGCGCCGCCGCTGCGCACCTGGTCGGCGGCGTTGGTGTTGCCGGAGGTGTAGGTGTCGCCGCCGGGAATCAGACCCGAGGCGACGGCGACCGCGCCGACGGCCACGGCCGCCGAGACGCCGAGGAGCCCGGTGCGGATCGGCACGGCGGACTTCTTGCGGCGCGTGCCCCGGCTGCCTCGCGAAGCGCCCCCGGCCGCGGGTTCCTCAGCGGCGGGGCCTGCGGCGGATCGTCGATGGCGTCCCATGCGCTGTGCCTCTCTGGTACTCCGGACGCCCTGGCGACGTCGCTCGACTGCCCCGTTGATCGAATTCGGCGGTCACGCGGGGTGAATGTCGCCGCTTGATCGACTTTTCGGTCGACACTTTTCGGTCGACACCTGACACCCGTCCGATGCTCACCCGATCGAGTGAAGCTGTTCCGACGGGACTGTAGCCCATGGCCGAAAGGGGGCGACGTGCTTCACGAGCAATTGGCCGGTTAGCGTTCGGGCATGAACGAAGAAGCGCGCCTCGTCGTCTGGGTACGCGGCCGAGTACAGCAAGTAGGCTTCCGCTGGTTCACCAGGGCGAATGCTTTGGAGATCGGTGGTCTCATCGGGTTCGCCCTCAATCTCGACGACGGCAGGGTGCAGATCGTGGCCGAAGGGCCGCGTGAGAATTGCCACCGTCTGCTGGACTGGCTGCGGTCCGACGACACACCCGGGCGCGTGGACGGAGTCACTGAGATCTGGGACACCCCGCGCGGTGGATACGACGGATTCGCCATCCGCTGACCGAGTCCCGCGCGGGACCGTCCGAACCGCCCGGTGAACGCCGCGTACCGAACGGTCACCGGAACGCCCGCTCCGGCTCCGCACCCGAAATGACCTGCGGCGGGAGCCGCCGCGGCCGATGGTTGCCAAGTACGGGATGTCGTGCGAGGCTGCGGCATTGACGAAGATCCGCGCACCCCTCGGGGTCCCGCAGGAGAGCCGCGCCGCATGATCGTCCGGCAGCGCGCCCCCGGGACGCCGGGGTGCACAGGGTGTGATCGTGTTGACCGTCAAACTTTTTGGTGAGACGCTGAAAACCCCGCGCACCTTAGCTGTTCGGTAGAGCTGACAAGCAGCAGAACCGCAGTGGTGACAGAGCCCTGCCGAGCACCGCGGGTGCGATCCCCAGACGACCCACACCGCATCGGTCGGTCACTCATTGTGGAGGACCATCCATCATGGCAAAGGCGCTTCTCGGTTACGTCGGCGGTTCCGACCCGCGACTCCTCGCCGAGATGCGACGGCTCCAGCAGCGCGTCCAGGACCTGGAATCCGAGCTCAACCGGATCCAGGACGAGAACGACGCGCTCAACGCCGCCGCCCAGCACCAAGAGTCGCTGCTCGACAGCATCGACATCGACGTACCCCAGGGCGAGCCTGCGCTGACCTGACCACCCTGGCCCCTCGGGCCGGTCGGGTCGGCACGCTCAGTAGCCTCGGACACATCTGATTCGTTCTGCGTCACGGATCGCCGTCCCCGAACACCGGGGTCCCCGCAGCGCCGGGGACGTCGTTGTCCGGTCGTTCTGCGATGCACCGCGCAGGACCGGCAGCTGGATCGACGCAGACACCAGCAAGATTCACAGGGACGCCTCGGCGTCCCTTTTTCTTTGCCCGACCCCCGCTCCGGACGTACCGGCCTTCGCTTACCGTCTGATGTGCCCTGCACCTTCATCAGCGAAACCGAGAGCGAAAGGTAGAGTCCGGCGGCGTGCACCTCAAGGCCCTGACCCTGCGTGGTTTCAAATCGTTCGCGTCCGCCACCACCCTGCGGTTCGAACCGGGGATCACCTGTGTCGTCGGCCCCAATGGATCCGGCAAATCCAATGTGGTGGACGCGCTCTCCTGGGTCATGGGGGAACAGGGCGCCAAATCCCTGCGCGGCGGCAAGATGGAAGACGTGATCTTCGCCGGGACGACCGGGCGGCCCCCGCTCGGCCGCGCCGAAGTGTCGCTGACCATCGACAATTCCGACGGCGCATTGCCCATCGAGTACGCCGAAGTGACGATCACTCGGATCATGTTCCGCAATGGCGGCAGCGAATACCAGATCAATGGCGACACCTGCCGACTGCTCGACATCCAGGAACTCCTCTCCGACTCCGGTATCGGCCGCGAGATGCACGTCATCGTCGGGCAGGGCCAGTTGGACTCCGTGCTGCACGCCGACCCGATGGGCCGCCGGGCCTTCATCGAGGAGGCCGCGGGCGTCCTGAAGCACCGCAAGCGCAAGGAGAAGGCGCTGCGGAAGCTGGACGCGATGGGCGCCAACCTGGCCCGGGTCCAGGACCTCACCGACGAACTGCGTCGCCAGCTCAAGCCGCTCGGCCGGCAGGCCGCCGTCGCCCGCCGGGCCGCCGTCATCCAGGCCGACCTGCGCGACGCCCGGCTCAGGCTCCTCGCGGACGACCTGGTGACCCTGCGGGACGCGCTGCGCGACGAGATCGCCGACGAGGCGGAGCTGAAGAAGCGCAAGGACGCGGCCGAGGCGGAGCTGAGGACGGCGCTCGCCCGCGAGGCCGGGCTGGAGGGCGAGGTACGCCGGCTCGCGCCTCGGCTCCAGCGCGCCCAGCAGACCTGGTACGAGCTGTCGCAGCTGGCCGAGCGGGTCCGCGGCACGATCTCGCTGGCCGACGCCCGGGTCCGCAGCGCCTCCGAGGCGCCCGGAGAGGAGCGCCGGGGCCGGGACCCCGAGGACCTGGAGCGCGAGGCCGCCCGGATCCGTGAGCAGGAGGCGGAGCTGACGGCGGCCCTGGAGGCGGCCGAACACGCGCTGGAGGACACCGTCGCCCACCGCGCCGACCTGGAACGCGATCTGGCCGCCGAGGAGCGTCGGCTCAAGGACGCGGCCCGCGCCATCGCGGACCGGCGCGAAGGGCTCGCCCGGCTCAACGGCCAGGTCAACGCGGCCCGTGGCCGGGCCGGTTCGGCACAGGCCGAGATCGACCGGCTGGCCGCCGCGCGCGACGAGGCGCGGGAGCGCGCGGCGAGCGCCCAGGAGGAGTACGAGCAGCTCAAGGCCGAGGTCGAGGGGCTGGACGGTGCCGACGCCGAGCTGACCGCCCGCCATGAGGAGGCCCAGCAGGCCCTCGCCGAGGCCCGGTCCGCCCACAGCGCGGCGCGCGACGAGGCGACCGCCGCCGAGCGCAGGCGGGCGGCGGTCGCCGCCCGGCACGAGGCGCTGGCCCTGGGGCTGCGCCGCAAGGACGGTACGGGCGTGCTGCTCGGGGCCCGGGACCGGCTGGCCGGACTCCTCGGCCCGGCCGCCGAGCTGCTGACCGTCGAGCCCGGTTACGAGATCGCGGTCGCCGCCGCCCTCGGCACGGCGGCGGACGCCGTGGCCGTCACGGACCCGGCCACGGCCGCCGACGCGATCCGGCTGCTGCGCGAACGGGACGCGGGGCGCGCGGCGATGCTGCTGGGCGCGGAGAGCGCGGAGAGCGCGGAGAGCGCGGAGAGCGCGGAGAGCGCGGAGAGCGCGGAGAGCGCGGAAAGCGCGGAAAGTATGGCGGACCTCGCGGACAGCCCTGCCGCCGCGCCCCGTCACGTACCGGAGCAGGCACCCGTAAGGGAGGCGGCGGAGGAGCCCGCCCCCGCCGTGCTGCCCGCGCAAGGGGGCACGGAACCCGGGCCAGCGGCGCGGCCCGGCACGGAACCCGAGGCAGCGGCCCACAGCGACACGGAACCCGAGACAGCGGCCCACAGCGACACGGAACCCGGGCCCGCCGCGCGGCCCGGCGGGATGGGTGCCGCGGTACACCCGGCGGGCCGTGCCGGGACGACCACCGTCCTCGCCGCGCCCGCCGTCGCCGACCTGGTGCGCGGGCCTGCCGCGCTGCTCGAAGCCGTACGCGGCCTCGTACGGGACATGGTGGTCGTCGGGACGCTGGAGGAGGCCGAGGACCTGGTGGCCGCACGCCCCGGGGTCACCGCGGTGACCGCCGAAGGCGACGTGCTCTCCGCCCACTTCGCCCACGGCGGGTCGGCCGGGGCGCCCAGCCTCCTGGAGGTGCAGGCCGCCGTCGACGAGGCCGCCGCCGAGCTGGCCGCCCTGGCCGTGCGGTGCGAGGAGCTCGCCGAGGCCCAGCGTCTGGCGGGGGAGCGGCGCACGGAGCGGACCGCGCTCGTCGAGGAGCTGGGGGAGCGCCGCCGGGCGGCCGAACGGGAGAAGTCCGGCGTCGCCCAGCAGCTCGGGCGGCTCGCCGGGCAGGCTCGGGGCGCGGCCGGCGAGGCCGAGCGCATGACCGCGTCAGCCGCCCGCGCCCAGGAGGCCCTGGAGCGGGCGACGGAGGAGGCCGAGGAACTGGCCGAACGGCTGCTGGTCGCCGAGGAGGCCCCGGCCGATGAGGAGCCCGACACGTCCCGGCGGGACCGGCTCGCCGCCGACGGGGCCAACGCCCGCCAGACCGAGATGGAGGCCCGGCTCCAGGCCCGTACCCACGAGGAGCGCGTCAAGGCGCTGGCCGGCCGCGCCGATTCGCTGGACCGGGCCGCCCGCGCCGAACGGGAGGTGCGCACCCGTGCCGAACAGCGCCGGGCCCGGCTCCGGTACGAGGCCGAGGTCGCCTCCGCCGTGGCCTCGGGCGCCCGTCAGCTGCTGGCGCACGTCGAGGTGTCCCTCGTACGGGCCGACCAGGAGCGGGCGGCGGCCGAGGCGGAGAAGGGCGAGCGGGAGCGCGAGCTGGCCGTCGAGCGCGACCGGGGCCGGGGGCTGAAGGGCGAGCTGGACAAGCTCACCGACTCGGTCCACCGGGGCGAGGTGCTGGGCGCGGAGAAGCGGCTGCGGATCGAACAGCTGGAGTCGAAGGCCCTGGAGGAGCTGGGCGTGGAGCCCGCCGGGCTGGTCTCCGAGTACGGGCCGGACCAGCTCGTGCCCCCGTCGCCCGCCGCCGAGGGCGAGGAGCTGCCGGAGGACCCGGAGCACCCCCGCAACCGGCCGAAGGCGTATCTGCGGGCCGAGCAGGAGAAGCGGCTGCGGTCGGCCGAACGGGCGTACCAGCAGCTCGGGAAGGTGAATCCGCTCGCCCTGGAGGAGTTCTCGGCTCTGGAGGAACGGCACAAGTTTCTCTCCGAGCAGCTTGAAGACCTGAAGAAGACCCGGGCCGATCTGCTCCAGGTGATCAAGGAGGTCGACGAGCGCGTCGAGCAGGTCTTCACGGAGGCCTACCGGGACACCGCCCGCGAGTTCGAGGGCGTCTTCTCACGGCTCTTCCCCGGCGGCGAGGGGCGGCTCGTCCTGACCGACCCGGACAACATGCTCGCCACCGGGGTGGACGTGGAGGCGCGTCCGCCGGGCAAGAAGGTGAAGCGGCTCTCCCTGCTGTCGGGCGGCGAGCGGTCCCTGACGGCGGTGGCGCTGCTGGTCGCGATCTTCAAGGCCCGGCCCAGCCCGTTCTATGTGATGGACGAGGTCGAGGCCGCGCTCGACGACACCAACCTGCAGCGGCTGATCCGGATCATGGCGGAGCTCCAGGAGAGCTCCCAGCTGATCGTGATCACCCACCAGAAGCGGACGATGGAGGTCGCCGACGCGCTGTACGGCGTGTCCATGCAGGGCGACGGGGTCTCGAAGGTCATCAGCCAGCGGCTGCGCTGACTTTTTACCGAATCATCAGAGGTTCAACGCACCTTCTGTGCGCTCCTGGGTACACGGGGATCAAGATCGGATCGACTCCCTATTTGACTTCGCCTCTTGAACGCATAACCTCTGCAAAGTTGATTTCGTCTTCAAGTGGTGGCGGGCCGGATGTTGTGCCCCACTGGGAAGGCTCACCCCCCCACGTCTGACTTGCGGCCAGGCATCAGGAGTTCACGTGACCAGCACTGCGAACGGACCCGAGTCCGGGGCCCGGGCGGCCCATCCGGACCACCTCGGCCATGTCATCTTCATCACCGCGGCCGCGGCGATGGGAGGCTTCCTCTTCGGCTACGACAGCTCCGTCATCAACGGGGCCGTCGAGGCGATCCGCGACCGGTACGACATCGGCTCCGGCACGCTCGCCCAGGTCATCGCCATCGCGCTGATCGGCTGTGCGATCGGCGCCGCCACCGCCGGCCGGATCGCGGACCGGATCGGCCGCATCCGCTGCATGCAGATCGCCTCGGTGCTCTTCACGGCCAGCGCGATCGGCTCCGCCCTGCCGTTCGCCCTCTGGGACCTGGCGATGTGGCGCATCATCGGCGGCTTCGCCATCGGCATGGCCTCGGTGATCGGCCCGGCCTACATCGCCGAGGTCTCCCCGCCCGCCTACCGCGGCCGGCTCGGCTCCTTCCAGCAGGCCGCGATCGTCATCGGCATCGCCATCTCCCAACTGGTGAACTACGCCGTCCTCCAGATCGCCGACGGCGACCAGCGCGGTGAGATCCTCGGCCTGGAGGCCTGGCAGTGGATGCTCGGCGTGATGGTCGTCCCGGCCATCCTGTACGGGCTGCTCTCCTTCGCCATCCCCGAGTCCCCGCGCTTCCTCATCTCCGTCGGCAAGAAGGCCGAAGCCCGCAAGATCCTCGAAGAGGTCGAGGGGAAGAACATCGACCTCGACGCCCGGGTGGCCGAGATCGAGACCGCGATGCACCGCGAGCACAAGTCCTCCTTCAAGGACCTGCTCGGCAACCGCTTCTTCTTCCTGCCCATCGTCTGGGTCGGCATCGGCCTGTCGATGTTCCAGCAGCTCGTCGGCATCAACGTCGCGTTCTACTACTCGGCGACGCTGTGGCAGTCCGTCGGCATCGACCCGACCGACTCGTTCTTCTACTCGTTCACCACGTCGATCATCAACATCATCGGCACGGTGATCGCGATGGTGCTGGTCGACCGGGTGGGCCGCAGGCCGCTCGCCCTCGTCGGCTCGGTCGGCATGGCGCTCGCGCTCGCCGTCGAGGCATGGGCGTTCTCCGCGGACCTGGTCGACGGCAAACTCCCCGAGACCCAAGGCATCGTGGCCTTGATCGCCGCCCACGTCTTCGTGCTCTTCTTCGCCCTGTCGTGGGGTGTCGTCGTCTGGGTCTTCCTGGGCGAGATGTTCCCGAACCGGCTGCGCGCGGCCGCCCTCGGCGTCGCCGTCTTCGCGCAGTGGATGGCCAACTGGGCGATCACCGCCAGCTTCCCGAGCCTCTCCGACTGGAACCTCTCGGGGACGTACATCATCTACGCCTGCTTCGCCGTGCTCTCGATCCCCTTCGTGCTGAAATTCGTGAAGGAGACCAAGGGCAAGGCGTTGGAAGAGATGGGCTGAATCCCCCGCTGCCCCTCTCTTCGGACCGCGCTGCCCCGGCTCACCGAGCCGGGGCAGCCGGCTTCTCCAGGGCCTCGCAGAACAGCCGCAGACTGCGCCATCCCTCCTCCACCGGCATCCCGCCGCACAGCGGGTGCAGCACCAGGCCCTCCGCCCCCAGGGCCTTCAGCTCGTCCGGCGTGACGATCCGGTACACCCCCTCCTCGCGCAGCTCCGCCACCGTCGTCGCCGCCGAGCGGACGGCCGAGTGGATGTCCGCGGACTGCCAGGAGGCGTACGTCCGCGCCTCGTGCAGCAGGTGCTCGCCGTACTCCGCCCACGTACGGTCCGGGTCCTCGGACACATGCAGCAGCGGTGTGCGCTCCGCGGGCATCACGCAGAAACCCTCCGTCCCGTGGGCCGCGCGCCGCTCGTGGTAGTACGCCTCCAGCTCCGGCAGATGCGCGCTCGGGAACAGCGGCAGCCCCAGCCGGGCGGCCCGCCGCGCCGCCGCCCGTGAGCTCCCGCCGACCAGCAGCATCGGGTGCGGGCGTGTGTACGGGCGTGGGGTGACCCGAACCGTACGGCCCCGGTACGGGAACGGCTCCCCGGTCCACGCCGCCAGCAGCGTCTCCAGCAGCTCGTCCTGGAGCCTGCCGCGCCGCCCCCACTCGACCCCGGCCCGCTCGTACTCCTCGGGGCGGTAGCCGATCCCCGCGACCGTCACCAGCCGGCCCGCGCTCAGCAGGTCCAGCACCGCGATGTCCTCCGCGAGACGCAGCGGGTCGTGCAGCGGGCCGATGACCGCCGAGACGGTCACCGCGATCCGACGGGTGGCGCCGAAGACCGCCCCGGCGAAGGTGAACGGGGAGGGCAGCCAGGAGTTCGCCACCCCGTGGTGCTCCTCGGTCTGCACCGTGTCGACGCCGTGCTCGTCCGCGTACGCCGCCATCTCCAGGGCGGCGCGATAACGGGCCGAGAGCGGTACGGGCGCGGCTTCTGGATCGACGAGATTGAACCGGACCACTGTGAAGGCCATCGGAGGCGTCCCTTCGCCGACATCTGGCGGGCGGCGGCACCGTAGCTGACGTAGCGTCAGAAGTGTAGGGGGTGCCGTCTGCATTACCGCCAAAAGGTGCATTTGGCCCCGATGGATCGCCGTGGGTCAGCAGGGGCCGCGCCCGCGGCACGGCCGTGGCCGATACTGGACGGGTTATGGAACTCGTCGAAATCGTCATCCTCGCTGTAGTCATCGTCCTGGTCGCTGTCGGCCTGGTCGGCGGGCTCGTGGTCGGCAGCCGCAAGAAGAAGAAGCTGCCGCCCCCGCCGCCGAGCGCGCCGACCATCACTCCTCCCGCCGAACCGCAGGTCGGCGAGGAGGCCG
This sequence comes from Streptomyces sp. CNB091, assembly GCF_000377965.1. Lineage (NCBI taxonomy): Bacteria > Bacillati > Actinomycetota > Actinomycetes > Kitasatosporales > Streptomycetaceae > Streptomyces > Streptomyces sp. CNB091. Next base: position 134,370 of record NZ_KB899008.1, on the reverse strand, counting down.
AGACGCCGCGCGACGAAGCGCGGCGCACCATCGACGAAGTCGGCCTCCCGGACGCCACCGCGCCCGCGGAGGAGGCCCCGGTCGCCGAGGCCCCCGCGCCGCCCGCGCTGGAGGTCCCCGAGCCCACCGCCGGCCGGCTCGTCCGCCTGCGGGCCCGGCTCGCCCGCTCGCAGAACTCGCTGGGCAAGGGGCTCCTCACCCTGCTCTCCCGCGACAACCTCGACGAGGACACCTGGGAGGAGATCGAGGACACCCTCCTCACCGCCGACGTCGGCGTCGCCCCCACCCAGGAGCTGGTCGAGCGGCTCCGCGGGCGCGTCCGGGTGCTCGGCACCCGCACCCCTCAGGACCTGCGCACCCTGCTCCGCGAAGAGCTGATCACGCTGCTCGGCCCGGACTTCGACCGCGAGGTCAGGACCGAGGGCGGCGCCGAGACCCCCGGCGTCGTCATGGTCGTCGGCGTCAACGGCACCGGCAAGACCACCACCACCGGCAAACTGGCCCGGGTGCTCGTCGCCGACGGCCGCAGCGTGGTGCTCGGCGCGGCCGACACCTTCCGCGCCGCCGCCGCCGACCAGCTCCAGACCTGGGGCGAGAGGGTCGGCGCACGCACGGTCCGGGGGCCCGAGGGCGGCGACCCCGCGTCGATCGCCTACGACGCGGTCAAGGAAGGCATCGCCGAGGGCGCGGACGTCGTCCTCATCGACACCGCGGGCCGGCTGCACACCAAGACCGGCCTCATGGACGAGCTGGGCAAGGTCAAGCGCGTCGTGGAGAAGCACGGCCCGCTGGAGGAGATCCTGCTCGTCCTGGACGCCACCACCGGACAGAACGGCCTCGTCCAGGCCCGGGTGTTCGCGGAGGTCGTGGACATCACCGGCATCGTCCTCACCAAGCTCGACGGCACCGCCAAGGGCGGCATCGTCATCGCGGTCCAGCGCGAGCTGGGCGTGCCGGTGAAGCTGATCGGCCTCGGGGAAGGGGCGGACGACCTCGCCCCGTTCGAGCCGGGCGCCTTCGTGGACGCCCTGATCGGCGACTGACCCACCTCGCATCCGGTACGGCGGACGGGCGGCGGCTCCTGTGAGGAGCCCGCCGCCCGTCCGCCGTTCTGCCGTGCCCGCCGTTCTGCCGTGCCCGCCGTTCTGCCGTGCCCGCCGTTCTCTGCGTCCGCCGTTCTGCCTTGCCCGCCGCGAGCGCTAGGAGCGGTGACAGACGTACGCCAGCGTCCCCAGCAGCAGCCGCGCCTGCGGGGGAGCGGCCGCCGTGTCCAGCAGTGGGGGCCGCAGCCAGCGGACCGGGCCGAGGCCGCCGAGGTCGGAGGGCGGGGCGGTGATGTGGGACCCGGGGCCGAGGGCGCGCAGATCGAGGCCCGCGTCGTCCCAGCCCATCCGGTAGAGCAGTTCGGGCAGCTCGGCGGCGGCGCCGGGGGCGACGAGGAACTGCGCCCGCCCGGTCGGCGTCACCGCGACCGGTCCCGACGGCAGGCCGATCCGCTCCATCCGCACCAGGGCATGCCGCCCTGCCCCCTCCGCGACCTCCAGGACGTCGAAGGCGCGGCCCACCGGGAGCAGCATCGCCGCTCCCGGCGTCTCGGCCCAGGCGTCCGACGCGCGGTCCAGGCCGGTGCCCGCGGGGACCTCCCGGGCGAAGCCCAGCGGGTGGGCTCCCGGGGCCGGGCAGGCCGGCTCGCCGCACGAGCAGGAGCCGGCCTCGGCCCGTGCTCCGGGCGTCACCGCCCAGCCCCACAGCCCCGTGTACTCGGCCACCGCCGTGCCCTCGGCGCAGCGGTGGCGTCGCCGCGTACCGGAACGCATCTCCCGGATGCCGCCGATCGTGAAGCCCATGCATCCTCCAACAGGTCCGGCTCGCCGGTGGTTACGGCCCGCGTTGCCCGGGTAACCCTCCGTCGCTGAAACTCGATCGAGTGGCGTGCGCGGTAGTGCGAAAGGGGGTGCGCCACGGAGTGCGCGCCCCTGAGTGCTTCTGTCCGCTCACCCTCGGTCCTGGTTCCCCAAGTCAAGCGCGCCCAGCGGCAGTCGGGTTCATTCGAAGGGGTGGCGAATGGTGGCGTTTCTTCAATCCCCCTCGCGGGAGGGGTGATCGTAGGATTACCGTCGGTACGCGAACCCTGGGAGTATGTGCACCCACGGGTATGCCGCGGGCAACCCGATTTTCTGTTCGGTGACGCCGGTGACGTTGCTGGGGGTTTCAACTCCCGTACGGGCAGCACCGACGCACGGCATTCTGATAATGGTTCGCGCGATGAGGTTTCGGCGGGATGGGGGCGTTCCAGTGAGTGGCAGCGGCGCAGGCGGCACGGATGCCGGGAAGCGCCCCAACGGGCAGTTGGGGTCGTGGTTCGTGCGCAGTGGCTGGTCCAAGGGCGAGCTGGCGCGTCAGGTGAACCGGCGGGCGCGGCAGATGGGCGCCCTCCACATCAGCACCGACACCTCCCGGGTGCGGCGCTGGCTCGACGGGGAGCAGCCGCGCGAGCCGATCCCTCGCATCCTCTCCGAGCTGTTCTCGGAGCGTTTCGGCACCGTCGTCGCCATCGAACAGCTCGGGCTGCGCACCGCCCACCAGTCACCCTCGGTGGCCGGAGTCGACCTGCCCTGGGCCGGCCCCCAGACCGTCGCCCTGCTCAGCGAGTTCTCCCGCAGCGACCTGATGCTGGCCCGGCGCGGCTTCCTCGGCAGCTCGCTGGCGCTGGCCGCGGGGCCCGCCCTCATCGAGCCGATGCAGCGCTGGCTGGTGCCCGTGCCCGCCCAGAGCCCCCGCGAGCCGGAGTCCCCGGCCGCCGCCCACCGCCCCTCCCGGCTCTCCCGGCCCGAGCTGGACCTGCTGGAGTCCACCACCGCGATGTTCCGGCAGTGGGACGCCCAGTGCGGCGGCGGACTGCGCCGCAAGGCCGTCGTCGGGCAGCTGCACGAGGTCACCGACCTGCTCCAGGAGCCCCAGCCGGGCCCCACCGCCCAGCGCCTCTTCCGCTGCGCCGCCGAACTGGCCGAGCTGGCGGGCTGGATGAGCTACGACGTCGGCCTCCAGCCCACCGCCCAGAAGTACTTCGTGCTCGCCCTGCACGCCGCCAAGGAAGCCGGGGACAAGCCGCTCGGCAGCTACATCCTGTCCAGCATGAGCCGCCAGATGATCCACCTGGGCCGCCCCGACGACGCCCTGGAACTGATCCACCTCGCGCAGTACGGCAGCCGCGACTGCGCCACCTCCCGTACGCAGGCGATGCTGTATGCGATGGAGGCCCGCGCCTACGCCAACATGGGCCAGCCCAGCAAGTGCAAGCGTGCCGTCCGGATGGCCGAGGACACCTTCCTTGACGCGGGTCTCGACGGCGAGCCGGAGCCCGACTGGATCCGCTTCTTCTCCGAGGCGGAGCTGAACGGGGAGAACGCCCACTCCTACCGTGACCTGGCCTATGTCGCCGGCCGCAGCCCCACGTACGCCTCGCTCGCCCAGCCCGTCATGGACAAGGCCGTCGAGCTGTTCGGCGAGGACGACGAGCACCAGCGCTCCTACGCGCTCAACCTCATCGGCATGGCCACCGTCCATCTCCTCCAACGGGAGCCCGAGCAGTCCACCGTGCTCGCCGCCCGAGCCCTGAAGATCGCCAAGAAGGTCCGCTCCGAGCGGGTGAACACCCGCCTGCGCAAGACCGTCGACACCGCTGCCAGGGACTTCGGCGACGTCGCCGACGTCGCCCGGCTCACCGAGCTGCTCCACGAACAGCTGCCGGAGACCGCCGAAGCGGTCTGACCGGCACCCCTCGGCCCCGGCCGCGGCGCCCCTCCCGTACAGACCGACTCGGCTCCCCCGTCGCCTGGTCACACGGAGGGCCGCCGTGGCCGGTTTCGTGTTCTCAGGCCCCCGGGCGTCTCAACCGCACCGTATGCGGCGTCCGCCGCAGGGCAGGCAGGGCACCCGGACGTGCCACCCCTCATTCATTCGGCCGTAACACGCGATCCCTCTTCGTCACGCTCGCGAAACATCGTGCGGCATCCCCGGAAACGGCGCTCGGCCAACCTCGTGGCTCATAACCGGCCCGCACCCGACCCATCAGCCGGCCCGCACCTTCCCAGTGGTCCCGCAGCATTCCCCCGCACGCCGCGGCCGCACCGACGACGAGGAGACGCCGATGCCCCCAGGCATCACGACGCTTGCCGCAGACGCCCCCGAGCTGTCTGCCGCCAACACCGGGTTCATGCTCATCTGCTCGGCCCTGGTGATGCTCATGACCCCCGGCCTGGCCTTCTTCTACGGAGGCATGGTCCGCGTCAAGAGCACCCTCAACATGCTGATGATGAGCTTCATCAGCCTCGGGATCGTCACGATCCTGTGGGTGCTCTACGGGTTCAGCCTCGCCTTCGGCTCCGACGTCGGCTCGGTCATCGGCTGGAGCTCCGACTACGTCGGCCTCGGCGACATCGGCGTCACCGAACTCTGGGACGGCTACACCATCCCGGTCTACGTCTTCGCCGTCTTCCAGCTGATGTTCGCCGTCCTCACCCCCGCCCTGATCAGCGGCGCCCTCGCCGACCGGGTGAAGTTCACGGCCTGGGCGGTGTTCATCGTCCTGTGGGTCACCGTCGTCTACTTCCCCGTCGCCCACTGGGTCTGGGGCGCCGGCGGCTGGCTCTTCGAGATGGGCGTCATCGACTTCGCCGGCGGTACGGCCGTCCACATCAACGCCGGCGCCGCCGCCCTCGGCGTCATCCTCGTCATCGGCAAGCGCGTCGGCTTCAAGAAGGACCCGATGCGGCCGCACAGCCTGCCGCTCGTCATGCTCGGCGCGGCCCTCCTGTGGTTCGGCTGGTTCGGCTTCAACGCCGGATCCTGGCTCGGCAACGACGACGGCGTCGGCGCGGTCATGTTCCTGAACACCCAGGTCGCCACCGCCGCGGCCGTCCTCGGCTGGCTCGTCTACGAGAAGCTGCGCCACGGCTCCTGCACCACCCTGGGCGCCGCCTCCGGCGCGGTCGCCGGACTCGTCGCCATCACCCCGGCCGGCGGCTCCGTCAGCCCGCTCGGCGCCATCGCGATCGGCGCCATCGCCGGTGTCCTGTGCGCCATGGCGGTCGGCCTGAAGTACCGGTTCGGCTACGACGACTCCCTCGACGTCGTCGGCGTCCACCTCGTCGGCGGCGTCATCGGCTCCCTCCTGGTCGGCTTCTTCGCCACCGGCGGTGTCCAGTCCGACGCCGAGGGCCTCTTCTACGGCGGCGGCCTCGAACAGCTCGGCAAGCAGGCCATCGGGGTCGTCGCCGTCCTCGCGTACTCTCTGGTCGTCTCCGCCCTCATCGCCCTCCTGCTCGACCGGACGATCGGGATGCGGGTCTCCGAGGACGACGAGATCTCCGGCATCGACCAGGTCGAGCACGCCGAGACGGCGTACGACTTCAGCGGTGCCGGCGGCGGCACGGTCTCCCGTACCACCGCCCCCGCGACGGACCCGACGGCAGCACCGAAGGCAAAGAAGGTGGACGCATGAAGCTCATCACCGCGGTCGTGAAGCCCCACCGGCTGGACGAGATCAAGGAGGCCCTCCAGGCCTTCGGCGTCCAGGGGCTCACCGTCACGGAAGCCAGCGGTTACGGGCGGCAGCGCGGCCACACCGAGGTCTACCGGGGCGCCGAGTACACCGTCGACCTGGTCCCCAAGATCCGCATCGAGGTCCTCGTCGAGGACGAGGACTCCGAACAGCTCATCGAGGTCGTCGTCAAGGCCGCCCGTACCGGCAAGATCGGTGACGGGAAGGTCTGGAGCGTCCCGGTCGAGACCGCCGTCCGCGTACGGACCGGCGAGCGCGGCCCGGACGCCCTCTGAACCCACGGCCCGCGAACGGAAGGCAGCTGGTGACGAGTACCGAAGTGACCACCGGAACCGAAGGCCCCGGACCCAGCGGCTACGCGGCGGCCCGGCTGCGCCTCCTCCAGCAGGAGACGCGGTCCGGGCCGCCGCGCCGTGCGGCCCTCGCCCGCCTCACCGACGACTGGCTCACCGGCCTGTTCACCGCCGCCGCGACACGCGCCGGGGTACGGGGCGCGGCCCTCGTCGCCGTCGGCGGCTACGGCCGCGGCGAGCTCTCCCCGCGCAGCGACCTCGACCTGCTCCTCCTGCACGACGGCCGCGCCGACACGGCGGCCCTCGCCGCCCTCGCCGACTCCCTCTGGTACCCGGTCTGGGACCTGGGCCTGGCCCTCGACCACTCCGTACGCACCCCCGGCGAGGCCAGGAAGACCGCAGGCGAGGACCTCAAGGTCCAGCTCGGCCTGCTGGACGCCCGCCCCGTCGCCGGCGACCTCGGCCTCGTCGCCTCCCTGCGCACCGCGATCCTCGCCGACTGGCGCAACCAGGCCCCCAAACGCCTCCCCGCCCTCCACGAGCTCTGCCAGGAGCGCGCCGAGCGGATGGGCGAGGTCCAGTTCCTCCTGGAACCCGACCTCAAGGAGGCCCGCGGCGGCCTCCGCGACGCCACCGCCCTGCGCGCCGTGGCCGCCTCCTGGGTCGCCGACGCCCCCCGCGAAGGCCTCACCGAGGCCCGCCGCACCCTCCTGGACGCCCGCGACGCCCTCCACCTCACCACCGGGCGCGCCGCCGACCGCCTCGCCCTACAGGAACAGGACCAGGTCGCCCAGGCCCTTGGCCTCCTCGACGCCGACACCCTGCTCCGCAAGGTCTACGAGGCCGCCCGCACCGTCTCGTACGCCACCGACGTCACCTGGCGCGAGGTCAACCGGGTCCTGCGCGCCCGCTCCGCCCGCCCGAGACTCCGCGCCCTGCTGAGCGGCGGGCTCGGCTCCAGGGCCGCCCCCGAGCGCACCCCGCTCGCCGACGGCGTGGTGGACGCGGACGGCGAAGTGGTCCTCGCCCGCGCCGCCCGCCCCGAACGCGACCCGGTCCTGACCCTGCGCGCCGCCGCGGCCGCCGCCGAGGCCGGGCTCCCGCTCTCCCGGCACCTCGTACGCCACCTGGCGGCCACCGCCCAGCCGCTGCCGGTCCCCTGGCCCCCCGAGGCCCGCGAGGAACTCGTCACCCTGCTCGGCGCGGGAGAGGCCACCGTCGGCGTCTGGGAGGCGCTCGAAGCGGAAGGGATCATCACCCGGCTGCTGCCCGACTGGGAACGCGTCCACTGCCGCCCCCAGCGCAACGCCGTCCACACCTGGACCGTCGACCGGCACCTCGTGGAGACCGCCGTCCGCGCCTCCTTCCTCACCCGCCGCGTCCACCGCCCCGACCTCCTCCTGGTCGCGGCCCTCCTGCACGACATCGGCAAGGGCTGGCCCGGCGACCACTCCGTGGCCGGCGAGGTCATCGCCCGGGACATGGCCACCCGCATCGGCTTCGACACCCACGACGTGGGCGTCATCGCCACCCTCGTACGCCACCATCTGCTGCTCGTCGAGACCGCCACCCGACGCGACCTCGACGACCCCGCCACCGTGCGGTCGGTCGCCGAAGCCGTCTCCAGCACCTCCACGCTGGAACTGCTGCACGCCCTCACCGAGGCCGACGCGCTCGCCACCGGGCCCGCCGCCTGGAGCTCCTGGCGCGCCTCCCTCGTCACCGACCTCGTCAAACGCGTCGCCGCCGTCCTCACCGGGGAATCCCCCGACGAGCCCCAGGAGGCCGCGCCCAGCGCCGAGCACGAACGCCTCGCCATCGAGGCCCTGCGCACCGGCGAACCCGTCCTCGCCCTGCACACCCGGCCCGAGGAGCCCGCCGGGGACGGCGAAGTGGAACCCGTCGGCGTCGAACTCCTCATCGCCCTGCCCGACCGCCCCGGCGTCCTGCCCGCCGCCGCCGGGGTCCTCGCCCTGCACCGCCTCACCGTGCGCGCCGCCGACCTGCGCGCGGTGGAGCTCCCCAACGAGCTGGGGGAGCGGGCGGACCTGCTGCTGCTCAGCTGGCGGGTCGCCGCCGAGTACGGGTCCCTCCCGCAGGCCGCCCGCCTCCGCGCCGACCTCGTACGCGCCCTCGACGGCTCCCTGGACATCCGTGCCCGCCTCGCCGAGCGCGAGGCCGCCTACCCGCGCCGGCGCGGCGTGAAGGCCCCGCCGCCCCGGGTGACCGTGGCCGCCGCCGGCTCCCGCCGCGCCACCGTCATCGAGGTCCGCGCCCAGGACGCCCCGGGCCTGCTCCACCGGATCGGCACCGCCCTGGAAGGCAGCGCGGTACGGGTGCGCAGCGCCCATGTCTCCACCCTCGGCGCCAACGCCGTGGACGCCTTCTACGTCACCGGGACCGACGGTGAACCCCTGTCCCAGGACCGGGCCGCCGAGGTCGCCCGGGAGGTCGAGAAGGCGCTGGGCTGACCGCGTACGACCAGCCCTCGTCCGGCAGGTTCCGGGCGAGGGCTTGGCGTTGCCCGGGGGACGGATACCCTGGAGGGCGACTGACCTGCCCCGCCCCCGACCCTGAGGACCGACGAGCGCCGTGTTCGATACTCTCTCCGACCGCCTTAGCGCGACTTTCAAGAACCTCAGGGGCAAGGGCCGCTTGTCCGAGGCGGACATCGACGCCACGGCACGCGAGATCCGTATCGCCCTGCTGGAAGCCGACGTCGCCCTGCCCGTGGTCCGGGCCTTCATCGCCAACGTGAAGGAGCGGGCGCGCGGCGTCGAGGTCTCCCAGGCGCTGAACCCCGCCCAGCAGGTCGTCAAGATCGTCAACGAGGAGCTCGTCTCCATCCTCGGCGGCGAGACCCGGCGGCTGCGGTTCGCCAAGACCGCGCCCACCGTGATCATGCTCGCCGGTCTCCAGGGCGCCGGTAAGACGACGCTGGCCGGAAAGCTCGGCCTCTGGCTCAAGGGCCAGGGCCACTCCCCGCTGCTCGTCGCCTGCGACCTCCAGCGCCCCAACGCCGTCAACCAGCTGAGCGTCGTCGCCGAGCGCGCCGGCGTCGCGGTGTACGCCCCCGAGCCGGGCAACGGCGTCGGCGACCCGGTCAAGGTCGCCAAGGACTCCATCGAGTTCGCCAAGGCCAAGGTCCACGACATCGTCATCGTCGACACCGCCGGCCGCCTCGGCATCGACCAGGAGCTGATGCGGCAGGCCGCGGACATCCGCGACGCCGTCAGCCCCGACGAGATCCTCTTCGTCGTCGACGCGATGATCGGCCAGGACGCGGTCAACACCGCCGAGGCCTTCCGCGACGGCGTCGGCTTCGACGGCGTGGTGCTCTCCAAGCTCGACGGCGACGCCCGCGGTGGCGCGGCCCTGTCGATCGCCCACGTCACGGGCAAGCAGGTCATGTTCGCGTCGAACGGCGAGAAGCTGGAGGACTTCGACGCGTTCCACCCGGACCGGATGGCCTCCCGCATCCTCGACATGGGTGACCTGCTCACCCTGATCGAGCAGGCGGAGAAGACGTTCAGCCAGGAAGAGGCCGCCGCGATGGCCTCGAAGCTCCAGTCGAGCAAGGGTGGCAAGGACTTCACCCTCGACGACTTCCTGGCCCAGATGGAGCAGGTCCGCAAGATGGGCTCCATCTCCAAGCTGCTCGGGATGCTGCCCGGCATGGGGCAGATCAAGGACCAGATCAACAACATCGACGAGCGCGACATCGACCGCACCGCCGCGATCATCAAGTCGATGACCCCGAAGGAGCGCGCCGAGCCGACCCTCATCAACGGTTCGCGCCGCGCCCGTATCGCCAAGGGTTCGGGCGTCGAGGTCTCCGCGGTCAAGAGCCTGGTGGAGCGCTTCTTCGAGGCCCGCAAGATGATGTCGAAGATGGCCCAGGGCGGCGGCATGCCCGGGATGCCGGGCATGCCCGGCATGGGCGGCGGCCCCGGCCGTCAGAAGAAGCAGGTCAAGCAGGCCAAGGGCAAGCGCAAGAGCGGCAACCCCATGAAGCGCAAGGCCGAGGAGGCCGCCGCCGCCGAGCGCCGCGAGCAGGCGGCCCAGGGCGGCGCGTTCGGTCTGCCCGCCCAGGAGGACAAGAACTTCGAGCTGCCGGACGAGTTCAAGAAGTTCATGTAACGCGAGCGGAGCGACACGGGTAAGGGGCGCCCTTTCTCAAGGGCGCCCCTTACGCGTGTCCCTGCTCCCCGTCTGCTCAGGTCGCGCAGACCAGGTAGCGGAAGACGTTCGGCATCCACACCGTGCCGTCCTGCCGCCGGTGCGGATGCAGGGCCTCCGCGACCTCCTTCTCCACCTGGGAGCGGTCCGTGGCCCGTACAGCGGCGTCGAAGAGCCCGGTGGACAGCAGGCCGCGCACCGCGCTGTTCACGTCCGCGTAGCCGAACGGGCAGGACACCCGCCCCGAACCGTCCGGCTTCAGCCCGGCCCGCGCCGCCACGTCCTCCAGATCGTCCCGGAGCGTGGGCCGCCACCTGCCAGGACCGGTACGCGGCGGTCGCGCCGACTCAGCGAGCCGCGCGGCCACCCGCAGCACCGCGGCCGTGGCGCAGCGCTCGGGCGGCCCCCATCCGGTCAGCACCACCGAGGCGCCCCTGACCGCCAGCGGCACGGCCGACCGCAGCGCCGGCACCAGCCCCTCGGAGTCCCCGGCCGCACAGCCGATCGGCTCGAAGACCGTGATCAGGTCGTACGGGGCGCCGTCCGCGCCGACGGGCGTGGGCAGCCCGCCCTCCAGCAGCCGGGCCCGACGGCGGACCGGATGCGGCGCGTGCGCGGGCGCGTCGTCCCAGCCCGCCTCGGGCAGCAGCCGTGCCCGGGCCAGGGCCAGGCGCTCCCGGTCGGAGTCCACACCCGTGACGTGCGCCCCCCGGGCCGCCGCGACGAGCATCGCGAGGCCCGAGCCGCAGCCGAGGGACAGCATCCGGGTGGCGGCCCCGACCTCCATCCGGTCGTACACCGCCTCGTACAGTGGCGCGAGCATGCGTTCCTGGATCTCGGCCCAGTCGCGTGCGCGGGTACCGGCGTCCGCCGGCGCGGATCCATCCGCGGCCGGGTGGTTCCGGACGAGCGTTGGTGTCATGGAAAGTGCCCCAATCCGCCAAGAGGTCGGTCGTGCCCGAGTGGACGTCCCCCGTGTGCGTGTGTTCCGCACCCCCGTAGCCAGAGAACTGCGCATCCGTAGTTCCGTCCAGGGGGGTGTGGAGCAGTGCTTGCGTGCCCCGTTCGTGCGCCCCGTGCCACATCTGCTCTCCGACCAGTCTTACCCGACACCCCGCGCCGAGCACGTCGAGCGCGGCGGCGGGTAGTCTCTCGGGCGGATTCGTCAGGAGCGCGGGCCGCTCGGCCCTGTCGTCGGACTCCCGTACGCCCCGGGGCGTACGGCACGCTGTGCACCACCTTGATGTGAGCTGTGCGTCTTCTCCGCAGTTCTGCGCACCCGCCCTCGTCCGGACGCATCAAGGGCAACTGACTGGTACGTGCAAATTATTTGGGATGCCCCGGAATAGGAACACCGGGGCCCTCGGGCTCGTTGTCACGACGTGAGCACGACACCACCTGTACTTGCCGCAGAGCTGGCACAGGCGTGGGCCGACATTCAGCGGTACCACCCCGAGCTGCCCGATCTTGCCGCGCCCGAGTCCCTGATCGGAGAGTCCTCGTCCGCCTGTGGCGCCGAGCTCTCCTTCGAGCGACTGCTCCATGAGGCAGTCCACGGCATCGCCGCCGCGAGAGGAGTCCGAGACACCTCCCGCGCCGGCCGCTATCACAACCGACGCTTCCTCGCGATCGCCGAGGAGCTGGGCCTCGATCATGCCGAGGAACCTCATCCCAGCAGCGGATTCTCGCTGGTCACGCTGAATTCGGAAGCCAAGCGCCGGTACCGTCCGACCGCCGAACGGCTGCAGCGCGCCCTCAAGGCGCACACCGTCGCCACCGCCGCCGACACCAAGCGCTCCTTCCGCGGGCCTGCCGCCCGGCACGGTTCCTCCGGGGGCGGTGTGCGGGTCAAGGCCGTCTGCGACTGCGGACGCAACGTCCGCGTCGTCCCGTCGGTCCTGGCGCAGGCGCCGATCGTCTGCGGCGGCTGCGGCAAGCCGTTCCGGATCCCGGAAGCGGTCGCGGTGGGGTGAGGCGATGGCGTGTGGCACAATGGCTAGCTGTACTCGACAGTCGCACAGGACCCCTCTCTCCTCCGGCTGACGCGTCCATCGGGCACTCCGAGTACCGCAACCCCACGTGGCATCTAGTTGTGCCCAACCACGTCATAGACCAGGAGACACCACTTCCGTGGCAGTCAAGATCAAGCTGAAGCGTCTGGGCAAGATCCGTTCGCCTCACTACCGCATCGTCGTCGCCGACTCCCGTACCCGCCGTGATGGCCGGGCCATCGAGGAGATCGGCCTGTACCACCCGGTGCAGAACCCCTCGCGCATCGAGGTCAACGCAGAGCGCGCGCAGTACTGGCTGTCCGTCGGCGCCCAGCCGACCGAGCCGGTCCTCGCGATCCTGAAGCTCACCGGTGACTGGCAGGCCCACAAGGGCCTCCCGGCCCCCGCGCCGCTGCTGCAGCCGGAGCCCAAGGCTGACAAGCGCGCGCTGTTCGAGGCGCTGACCTCGGACGGCGACGAGGCCAAGGGTGAGGCCATCACCCCCAAGGCCAAGAAGTCCGACAAGAAGGCGGACGAGGCGGCTGAGGCCCCCGCGTCCACCGAGTCGACCGAGGCCTGAGCATGCTCGAGGAGGCTCTCGAGCACCTCGTGAAGGGCATCGTCGACAACCCCGACGACGTACAGGTTGCCGAGCGCACCCTGCGTCGCGGGCGCGTGCTGGAGGTCCGGGTCCACCCCGACGACCTCGGCAAGGTGATCGGCCGTAACGGCCGCACCGCTCGCGCCCTGCGCACGGTCGTGGGTGCCATCGGCGGCCGTGGGATCCGCGTCGACCTCGTCGATGTGGACCAGGTTCGCTGATAAGCGAGTTGAACACCGGCCAGGGCCGGGGAGGGCCTTCGGGCCGTCCCCGGCCTTTGTCGTCGGCCACCCGGACGTCTCCGACAGGTCGTCGACGTTCCGTCCCCACCCCACCAATCGGAGAACAGCGTGCAGTTGGTAGTCGCGCGGATCGGCCGCGCCCACGGCATCAAGGGCGAGGTCACCGTCGAGGTACGAACGGACGAGCCGGAGCTGCGGCTCGGACCCGGCGCCGTCCTGGCCACCGAACCGGCGGCGACCGGTCCGCTGACGATCGAGACGGGCCGGGTCCACAGCGGCAGGCTCCTGCTGCGCTTCGAGGGTGTGCGCGACCGCACCGGCGCCGAGGCGCTGCGCAACACCCTGCTGATCGCCGAGGTGGACCCGGAGGAGCTCCCCGAGGACGATGACGAGTTCTACGATCACCAGCTGATCGACCTCGACGTGGTGCTCGCCGACGGCACCGGGATCGGCCGGATCACCGAGATCTCCCACCTGCCCTCGCAGGACCTGTTCATCGTGGAGCGCCCCGACGGCAGCGAGGTGATGATCCCCTTCGTGGAGGAGATCGTCGCCGAGATCGACCTGGAGGAGCAGCGCGCGGTCATCACCCCGCCGCCCGGCCTGATCGACGAGAGCGAGGCCCAGGTCGCCTCCTCGCGCGAAGAAGAGGAAGAGGCAGCCGGGGACGCGGACGAGGCGCCGAAGGGCGACGCCTGATGCGGCTCGACGTCGTCACGATCTTCCCGGAGTACCTGGAACCGCTGAACGTCTCCCTCGTCGGCAAGGCCCGCACCCGCGGCGTGCTGGACGTCCACGTCCACGACCTGCGGGAGTGGACGTACGACCGGCACAACACGGTCGACGACACCCCCTACGGCGGCGGCCCCGGCATGGTCATGAAGACCGAGCCCTGGGGCGAGGCGCTCGACGAGGCCCTGGCCGACGGCTACGAGGCCGGGGCGCACTCCCCGGTGCTCGTCGTGCCCACGCCCAGCGGCCGGCCGTTCACCCAGGAACTGGCCGTCGCACTCTCCGCCGAGCCCTGGCTCGTCTTCACCCCGGCCCGGTACGAGGGCATCGACCGCCGGGTGATCGACGAGTACGCCACCCGGCTGCGGGTCGTCGAGGTCTCCATCGGGGACTATGTGCTGGCCGGCGGGGAAGCGGCCGTCCTGGTGATCACGGAGGCCGTGGCCCGGCTGCTGCCGGGCGTCCTCGGCAACGCCGAGTCCCACCGGGACGACTCCTTCGCCCCCGGCGCGATGGCCGACCTCCTGGAGGGCCCGGTCTTCACCAAGCCGCCCGAGTGGCGCGGCCGCTCCATCCCGGACGTCCTGCTCAGCGGCCACCACGGCAAGATCGCACGCTGGCGGCGGGACCAGGCCTTCGCCCGCACGGCACTCAACCGGCCCGACCTGATCGAGCGGTGCGAGGCGAGCGCCTTCGACAAGAAGGACCGCGAGATCCTCTCCATCCTCGGCTTCGCACCGGAGCCCGGCGGCCGATTTTGGCGCAGGCCCACCGCCGTGGAAGAATAGGCCGCTGCTGTACGTCCGGTGTGCGCCCCTGCCACAGGGGGAAAGACGCCCGCCCGACGCGATCAGCACTCCGAACTCTTCCACGACATTCCGTCGATGACCTGTGGCATCGGCGAAGAAAGCAGCAACCATGACTTCCCTGCTCGATGGCGTCAACGCCGCCACCCTCCGTTCGGACCTCCCGGCGTTCCGCCCCGGCGACACCGTCAACGTCCACGTGCGCGTGATCGAGGGCAACCGCTCCCGTATCCAGCAGTTCAAGGGCATCGTCATCCGCCGCCAGGGTTCGGGCGTCAGCGAGACCTTCACGGTCCGCAAGGTCTCCTTCAGCGTCGGTGTCGAGCGCACCTTCCCGGTGCACAGCCCGATCTTCGAGAAGATCGAGCTCGTCACCCGCGGTGACGTCCGTCGCGCCAAGCTGTACTTCCTCCGTGAGCTGCGCGGCAAGGCCGCGAAGATCAAGGAGAAGCGCGACCGCTGAGCCGCCGCCGGGTCATCCCCCGGGGGTGACCCGTCCACAGCATGGCCGGATAAGCTTCGGCCGCGATGGACACGCAAGCACAGCACTCGGAGCGCGACCGCTCCTCGGAACCCGACACGGGGTCCGGGGAGAGGTCGCGCTTTTCGCGCATACGGGACCGTGTCGTCTCCGTCCTGTCCTGGCGGCGGGTGCTCACCGGGGTGGTCCTGGCCACCGTCGCCCTGCTGCTGTTCAGCTCCTACGTGGTTCAGCCCTTCCTGATCCCCAGCCGCTCGATGGAGTCCACGCTGAAGGTCGGTGACCGGGTTCTCGTCAACAAGCTGGCCTACCGCTTCGGCGCCGAGCCCGAGCGCGGCGACGTGGTGGTCTTCGACGGCACCGGCTCGTTCGTACGGGAGGACCTCGACGCGAACCCGCTGACCGGGCTGGTGCGCGGGGCGGCCTCCTCCCTGGGGCTCACGGAGCCCGCCGACACCGACTTCGTGAAGCGTGTGGTGGGCGTGGGCGGTGACCGCGTCGTCTGCTGCGACGCGCGGGGAAGGCTCGCGGTCAACGACGTGACGGTGGACGAGCCGTACCTGCACTCAGGTGACACCGCCTCCCGGGTGCCCTTCGACATCGTGGTCCCCACCGGCACCCTGTGGATGATGGGGGACCACCGCAGCCGCTCCAGCGACTCCCGGGACCATCTCGGATCGCCCGGCGGCGGGATGGTCCCCGTCGAGCGGGTGACCGGCCGGGTGGACTGGCTGGGCTGGCCGCCTGCCCGGACGGGTTCGCTGGAGGGGACCGGTGCCTTCGGCGGTGTACGGACGCCCGGCGCGGCGCATGGGTAACCGCGGGCGTCCGCGCGGTGGGCCCGGTCCCCACGCGGCCCTGCCGACCGGAACCCGGCCCACCGGGCCGCGCTCCCTGCCCACCCGGGCGGAACGCCGTCGGCTGGCCAAGAAGGTCCGGCGCAAGCGGCGTGGGTCCGCGGTGCGGGAGATCCCCGTCCTCGTCGTCGTGGCGCTCCTGATCGCGCTCGTCCTGAAGACGTTCCTGGTGCAGGCGTTCGTCATCCCGTCCGGGTCGATGGAACAGACCATCCGGATCGGCGACCGGGTGCTCGTGGACAAGCTGACCCCGTGGTTCGGATCGAAGCCGCAGCGCGGCGACGTCGTGGTGTTCAAGGACCCCGGCGGCTGGCTCCGGCAGGAGAACCCCGCGGAGAAGAAGGACCCGCCGATCGGCGTCAAGCAGGTCACCGAGCTGCTGACCTTCATCGGGCTGCTGCCGTCCGACGACGAGCAGGACCTGATCAAGCGGGTCGTCGCGGTCGGCGGCGACACCGTGAAGTGCTGTGGCGAGGACGGCCGGGTCACGGTCAACGGCGTACCGCTGGCCGAGACGTACCTCCACCCCGACGACCGGCCCTCGGCCATCTCGTTCGAGGTGAAGGTTCCCCAGGGCCGGCTGTTCATGATGGGGGACCACCGGTCCGACTCGGCCGACTCCCGCTTCCACCTCGACGAACCCGACCGGGGCACGGTCTCCGAGGAAGAGGTCGTGGGGCGGGCCGTCGTGATCGCCTGGCCGTTCGGCCACTGGAGCACCCTGGAACAGCGCGACGCCTTCGGTGCGGTCCCGGACGCGCAGGCATCGGAGGCGGCGGCTCCGGCCCCGTCGAATAGTGTGGCACCTCCGGATCCCTATGGAATGGTCCGGCTCCCGACCCCTGCGGAACTCCCGCTCGTTATGGGAGTGGTGGGCCTGCACCGGATCGGGCGCGGGCAGTGGCACGTATTGAGGAGTGGATGTGGGGGATTTGGCGGTCGGCGCACGATCCGGACACGACGAACCCGAGGACCGGCCGGAGCGCGACGAGTCTCCCGCGGGCGGGGCGGCGGTCCCGCCGGAGGGTGAGGGCGACCCCCCGGGCGGCGACGGCGACAGGCCGGCCAGGAGGCAGCGTTCCTTCTGGCTGGAGCTTCCGCTGCTCGTCGGTATCGCCCTGGTTCTGGCGCTGCTGATCAAGACGTTCCTGGTCCAGGCGTTCTCGATCCCCTCGGACTCCATGCAGAACACTCTGCAGCGGGGCGACCGAGTGCTGGTCGACAAGCTGACCCCGTGGTTCGGCTCGGAGCCGGAGCGCGGGGAGGTCGTGGTCTTCCACGACCCGGGCGGCTGGCTGGAGGACACCGTGACCCCGGAGCCCAACGCGGTGCAGAAGTTCCTGAGCTTCATCGGTCTGATGCCCTCCTCCGAGGAGAAGGACCTGATCAAGCGGGTCGTCGCGGTCGGCGGCGACACCGTGGAGTGCAAGGAGAACGGGCCGGTCACGGTCAACGGGAAGAGCCTGGACGAGAAGTCGTTCATCTTCCCGGGGAACACCGCGTGCAACGACAAGCCCTTCGGCCCGATCAAGGTGCCGGACGGCCGGATCTTCGTCATGGGCGACCACCGGCAGAACTCCCTGGACTCGCGCTACCACCAGGAGCTTCCGGGACAGGGCACGGTCTCCACGGACGAGGTCGTCGGCCGCGCCGTCGTCATCGCCTGGCCGCTGGGCCGCTGGTCGACCCTCCCGGTCCCGGACACCTTCGACCAGCCCGGCCTGAACGCGGCCGCCGCGATGGCGCCGGCGGCACTGGGTGCAGCCGGAGCGGTGCCCCTCGTGCTGTGGCGCCGCCGGAGGCTGACCGCCGGGCGTACCGCCGGGTAGGGTGCCGACTCGGATCAGCGATTGTCGATCTCCGACGGGGGAGCGCTGGGATGAGCGGTACAGAACGCGAGGAAGACGGCCGCGGCCGGCTCGGCGCCATGGTGTCGGGCTTGGCCGTGGCCGTCGGCTGTGTGCTCTTCCTCGGCGGTTTCGTCTGGGCGGCGGTGGTCTACCAGCCGTACACGGTCCCGACCGACTCGATGTCCCCCACGGTGAAACCCGGTGACCGGGTGCTCGCCGAGCGGATAGACGGCGCCGAGGTCCGGCGCGGAGACGTGGTGGTCTTCACCGACGAGCTCTGGGGCGCCACACCGATGATGAAGCGTGTCGTCGGGACCGGCGGTGACAAGGTGGCCTGCTGCGACCGGGACGGGCGGCTCACCGTCAACGGAAACCCCGTCGACGAGCCCTACCTCGACCGGGGTCCGGCGGCCCCGGGCACGAAGGCGCCGGCCTCGCCCCAGGACTTCTCCGCCACCGTGCCGCAGGGCCAGATCTTTCTGCTCGGCGACGAACGGGCCACCTCCCTGGACTCCCGGGTCCACCTCCAGGACGGCGGCGAGGGCTCCGTGCCGCTGAGCGCGGTGCGGGCCCGGGTGGACGCGGTGGCCTGGCCGATGGACGGCATGATCGACCGGCCCTCCTCGTTCGCCGCGCTGCCCGGCGGGGTGTCCGCCGCCGGGCCGCTGCGGTTCCAGCTGGGCGCGATCGTGGTGGGAGTCGTACTGATCCTCGTCGGCGCGGTGTACGGGCCCGTGGCGGCGCGCCTCGCCCGCCGGAGGACGCCCGCCGGAGCGGCCCGATGACCTCAGGGGCCCGCAGGGTCGCCCGGGTGGTCCTCCTGGACCCCGACGACCGCGTCCTGCTGCTGCACGGCCATGAGCCGGACGACCCGGGCGACACCTGGTGGTTCACCCCGGGCGGGGGCCTGGAGGGCGACGAGACCCGGGAGGCGGCGGCCCGCCGCGAGCTGGAGGAGGAGACCGGGATCACGGACATCGAACTGGGCCCGCTGCTCTGGACCCGGATCTGTTCCTTCCCGTTCGACGGGCGGCGCTGGGACCAGGACGAGTGGTACTACCTGGCCCGTACGACGCGGACCGCGACGGCCCCGCAGGGCCTCACCGACCTGGAACTGCGCAGCGTCGCCGGTCTGAGGTGGTGGACTTCCGCCGAACTGCTCGCGACGCGTGAGACGGTGTACCCGACCAGACTCGCCGAGCTGCTGTGCACGCTCCTCGACGAGGGCCCCCCGTGCGATCCGCTGGTTCTGGCCCCCGAAATCGTCTAATCGTCCAGGGGCGTCGGAGGCTGACGCACAATGGGGGCACGCACGGCTGAAGGGGAAACATGCCATGAGCGCCGAGGACCTCGAGAAGTACGAGACCGAGATGGAGCTGAAGCTCTACCGGGAGTACCGCGATGTCGTCGGTCTGTTCAAATATGTGATCGAGACCGAACGGCGCTTCTACCTCACCAACGACTACGAGATGCAGGTGCACTCCGTCCAGGGTGAGGTTTTCTTCGAGGTGTCCATGGCGGACGCCTGGGTCTGGGACATGTACCGGCCCGCGAGGTTCGTCAAGCAGGTCCGCGTGCTGACCTTCAAGGACGTCAACATCGAAGAGCTCAACAAGAGCGATCTGGAACTTCCGGGAGGCTGACCCCGCGCTGCCCGGTGCCGGGCCCCCGATACGCGCGTCGCGGATACGACCCGGTCACCCTTGCGGGTGGCCGGGTTTTCCACATCCGCGGAGTTGTCCACCAAGATCCACATCTTGGGGCGGGCCGGGGCACAGTCGGTGCCGGAGGTGGTGCCGATATGAACGCACGGGGGGCACTCGGGCGGTACGGCGAGGACCTGGCGGCGCGGCTGCTGGCCGAAGCCGGAATGGCGGTGGTCGAGCGCAACTGGCGCTGTCGCGCCGGAGAGATCGACATCGTGGCCAGGGACGGCGACGCGCTGGTCTTCTGCGAGGTGAAGACACGCAGGTCACAAGGGTTCGAACACCCCATGGCGGCGGTCGGTCCGGTCAAGGCGGACCGGCTGCGACGGCTCGCCGAGATCTGGCTCGACCGGCACGGCGGGCCACCGCCCGGCGGGGTCCGCATCGATCTGATCGGGGTGACCGTGCCCCGGCGCGGAGCCCCGGTCGCGGAGCACGCCCGGGGGGTGTCCTGATGGGCTTCGCACGAGCGTGTTCCGTGGCACTGGTCGGCGTCGAGGGCGTGGTGGTGGAGGTCCAGGCGGACCTGGAGCCGGGCGTGGCGGCCTTCACCCTGGTCGGACTGCCGGACAAGAGCCTGGTCGAGAGCCGGGACCGGGTGCGGGCCGCCGTGGTCAACTCCGGTGCCGAGTGGCCGCAGAAGAAGCTCACGGTCGGCCTCTCCCCGGCCTCCGTGCCGAAGAGCGGTTCGGGTTTCGACCTCGCCGTCGCGTGTGCGGTCCTCGGCGCGGCGGAGCGGATCGACCCCGCCGCGATCGCCGATGTGGTGATGATCGGCGAGCTGGGTCTGGACGGCCGGGTCCGTCCGGTGCGGGGCGTGTTACCCGCCGTCCTCGCGGCGGCCGAGGCGGGGTACGAGCAGGTCGTCGTCCCCGAGCAGACGGCCGGGGAGGCGGCCCTGGTGCCGGGGGTCTCGGTCCTCGGCGTCCGGAGCCTGCGCCAGCTCATCGCCGTCCTGTGCGACGAACCGGTGCCCGAGGAGCCGGTCGACGGCCAGGGACGCCCCGACGCCATGCTGGCCGGGCTCCTGATCCCGGGCACGGGCCTCGGTACGGGGCTCGTGCCGGCCGCCGGGCGGGGCGACGGGCACCGGCCCGACCTGGCGGACGTCGCGGGGCAGCCGCGCCCGCGCCAGGCCCTGGAGGTGGCCGCAGCCGGGGGACACCATCTGCTGTTCTCGGGCCCGCCAGGCGCCGGCAAGACCATGCTGGCCGAGCGGCTGTCGTCGGTCCTGCCGCCGTTGACCCGGCAGGAATCCCTCGAAGTGACGGCGGTCCACTCCGTGGCGGGCATCCTCCCCCCGGGTGAACCGCTCGTCTCCCGGGCGCCCTACTGCGCCCCGCACCACTCGGCGACCATGCAGTCCCTGGTCGGCGGGGGCAACGGGATGCCGAGGCCCGGGGCGGTGTCCCTGGCCCACCGCGGGGTGCTCTTTCTGGACGAGGCCCCCGAGTTCTCGGGCAAGGTCCTCGACGCGCTGCGGCAGCCGCTGGAGTCGGGGCATGTGGTGGTCGCGCGATCCGCGGGGGTGGTGCGGCTGCCGGCCCGTTTCCTGATGGTGCTGGCCGCCAATCCGTGCCCCTGCGGCCGGCACTCGCTCACCGGCGCGGGCTGCGAGTGCCCGCCCTCGGTCGTCCGCCGCTATCAGGCGCGGCTGTCCGGGCCCCTCCTGGACCGGGTGGACCTGCGGGTCGAGGTGGAGCCGGTCGACCGCGCGGACCTCCTGGGGCAGGGCGGCCGGGGCGAGTCGACGGCCGTCGTCGCCGCACGGGTGCGGGACGCGAGGGCGCGGGCGGCCGAGCGGCTGGCCGGCACCCCGTGGACCACGAACAGCGAGGTGCCGGGCCACGAGCTGCGGACCCGGCTGCTCGCCGCCCCGGGAGCGCTGGCGGCCGCGGAGCGGGATCTGGAGCGCGGGACCCTTACGGCCCGGGGACTGGACCGGGTGCTGAGGGTGGCGTGGACCGTGGCGGACCTGCGGGGAGCCGCCCGCCCGGACGCCTCCGACGTGGCGGTCGCCCTGGAACTGCGTACGGGCATCCAGCGCGGGGTGCCGATGGGGGTGGGGGAGCGATGACCGGGCTGACGGGGGAGGGGCTACCGGGTCCGGGGTGCCCGCCGGGGCCTGGCCGGGAGCCGGTCCGGGACGGCGGCCCGGGCGAGAGCCGAGGGCGCGGGCCGGACCGGCAGTGCGGGGCGGGGGCGGTCCGGGAGGGTGGCGTGGAGTCGGATCAGGAGTACGGGGCGGAGCCTGGCCGGGAGTGCGCCGTGCGGTCCGGCGCCCGGGGGCTCGGGGCGGAGCCGGTCCGGGACGGTGACATGGACCATGGGGCGGAGCCGGACCGGGAGTGCGCCGCGCGGTCCGGTGGCCGGGGGCTCGGGCCGGAGCCGGTCCGGGACAGTGTCCGGGATCCCGTGCGGCACAGGGAGGCGGAGCGGCTGGCCAGGGCCGCGCTGACCCGGGTGCTGGAGCCGGGGGACGAGCGCGCGGGGCGCTGGCTCCGGCGGACCGGCCCCGTCGAGCTGATGCGCAGGCTCACCGTCGAGGACGGCTCCGCCGAGAGGCTGCCGGGGATGACGGCCGCACGGCTCGGGGGCTACCGGCTGCGGGCCGCCGGAGCGGAGCCGGGGCGGGACCTGGCCGCGGTCGCCGCGGTGGGCGGGCGCTTCGTCTGCCCGGGGGACCGGGAGTGGCCGAGCCAACTGGACGACCTGGGCGACGCGCGGCCCGTCGGGCTCTGGGTGCGGGGGCGGCCCGATCTGCGCCTGTGGTCCCTGCGCTCGGTCGCGGTGGTCGGCGCGCGGGCCTGCACCCCGTACGGGGCGCACATGGCGGCGGCCCTCGCCTCCGGGCTCGCCGAGCGGGGCTGGGTGGTGGTGTCGGGCGCGGCGTTCGGGGTGGACGGGGCCGCCCACCGCGGCGCGCTGGCCGCGGGCGGAGCGACGACGGCGGTGCTGGCCTGCGGGGTCGACGTCGCCTACCCGCGCGGGCACGCCGAGTTGCTCGGGCGGCTGGCACAACAGGGCCTCATCGTAGCCGAGTTGCCCCCGTCGTCCCACCCCACCCGCAGCCGATTCATCCTGCGCAACCGTGTCATCGCCGCGCTGACCAGGGGGACGGTCGTGGTGGAGGCCGAATACCGCAGCGGTTCGCTGGTCACCGCCCGCCAGGCGCAACGGCTCGGCCGCTTCGCGATGGGGGTCCCCGGCCCCGCCACCAGCGGACTGTCGGCAGGGGTCCACGAGCTGTTGCGCGGTGAGGGCCTGCTCGTCACCGACGCGGACGAAGTCGTCGAGCTGGTCGGGGACATCGGCGACCTCCCACCGGTCCGCCGGGGGTCGGTGCTGCCCAGGGACCACCTGGACGGGGTCACCGCGCGGGTCCTCGACGCACTCCCTTACCACGGCGTCGCCCACCCTCGTGACCTCGCCCGCACCGCGGGGACGTCCGCCGACGAAACGCTCGGTCGACTGTACGAACTGCACTCACTGGGGTTCGTCGAACGCGAAGGCGACGGCTGGCGATTGACGCTTCCGTCGGCACGCAACGACGACGCGCGGCGAGGCGGTACTTGACCTGGAGCATTCGGGTGAAAAGGTAAGGCCGATGACCTCGCACGATCGATCGGTGACCTGTTCAGGGCCCGTGCCCACGGCGGCGGCCCCGGCCTCCGGCGGGCGCGGACGGCGTGAGGGGCGCAACGCAACCAGGCGGCAGGGATCTCCCGTCCTGCGCGGACCGCGACGTCGCAGTCACGCTACGCTCACAAGGATTCCGCCCCAGACAAAAGTCCCCCAGCACTTCACGGCAGAACGGCTCAAGGCACCACATGCCCCAGCACACCTCCGGGTCTGACCGCGCGGCAGTACCACCGGTTGCGCGTGGCACTGTGCGCCCTCCCGCCCCCTCCTCCCTCGACGAGTTGTGGCGCTCGTACAAGACCACGGGCGACGAGCGACTGCGGGAGCAGCTGATCCTGCACTACTCGCCGCTCGTGAAGTACGTCGCGGGCCGGGTGAGCGTGGGGCTGCCGTCCAACGTCGAGCAGGCCGACTTCGTCTCCTCCGGGGTCTTCGGGCTGATCGACGCCATCGAGAAGTTCGACATCGAACGGGCCATCAAGTTCGAGACGTACGCGATCACCAGGATCCGCGGCGCGATGATCGACGAACTCCGGGCCCTGGACTGGATCCCGCGGTCCGTCCGCCAGAAGGCGCGGAACGTGGAGCGCGCGTACGCCACGCTGGAGGCGCAGTTCCGGCGTACGCCGTCGGAGGCCGAGGTCGCCTCGGAGATGGGCATCGCGCTGGAGGAACTGCACGCTGTTTTCAGCCAGTTGTCGCTGGCCAACGTGGTCGCTCTGGAGGAGCTGCTGCACGTCGGCGGCGAGGGCGGCGACCGGCTGAGCCTGATGGACACCCTGGAGGACACCGCCGCGGACAATCCGGTGGAGGTCGCCGAGGACCGTGAGCTGAGAAGACTGCTCGCGCGGGCCATCAACACTCTCCCCGACCGCGAGAAGACCGTGGTGACCCTCTACTACTACGAGGGGCTCACCCTCGCGGAGATCGGCAACGTCCTCGGGGTGACCGAGAGCAGGGTCAGCCAGATCCACACCAAGTCCGTGCTCCAGCTCCGGGCGAAGCTGGCCGACGCGGGCCGCTGACACCCCCCTTCCGGGCACTCTCCGGCCATCCGATCGGCGGCCGTGCCCTTCCCCCGCACCCCTGCCGCCGTAGAGTGGAGGCGTGCCCAGGATTCGAGCGGCCTCGGTGGCCGAGCACCGGACCATGCAGCGCGGCGCCCTCCTGGACGCCGCGCGCTCCCTGCTGTCCGAGGGCGGTACGGAGGCGCTGACCTTCCCCGCGCTCGCCGAGCGCACGGGCCTCGCGCGCTCCTCCGTGTACGAGTACTTCCGCTCCCGTGCCGCTGTCGTCGAGGAGCTGTGCGCCGTCGACTTCCCCGTCTGGGCGGCCGAGGTCGAGAACGCCATGCAGGGCGCCGAGACGCCCGAGGCGAAGATCGAGGCCTATGTGCGCCGGCAGCTCGACCTCGTCGGGGACCGTCGCCACCGTGCGGTCGTCGCGATCTCGGCGAGTGAGCTGGACGCGGGCGCCCGGGAGAAGATCCGGGCCGCGCACGGCGGACTGATCGCCATGATCGTCGAAGCGCTGGGCGACCTCGGCCACACACAGCCGAGACTGGCCGCCATGCTCATGCAGGGTTCGGTCGACGCCGCCGTGCGCCGTATCGAACTGGGTGTCGCGGAGGAGCCGGGCGTCATCGCGGACACCGTCGTCGCGATGGTCCTGCGCGGCGTGAGCGGCTGACCCGGACGGCGTCCGGCTCCGGCACCCCGAACACCGGCAGCAGCCGCGAGGGGCCCTTCCGCAGCAGTGAGGGCGGCAGCAGCGAGAGCGGGTCCAGATAGGCGTCCCCGCGCCGCAGCCCCCAGTGCAGACAGCCCTCGTCGCAGTGGAAGGGCCCTTCCTCCAGCACCCCGACCGGCTGCCCGGTCCGGACGCTCGCGCCCTCCTCGACCAGCGCCCGCACCGGCTCGTACGTCGTGCGCAGCGGCGGCGAACCGCTGCCGGCCACCTCGACGGTGACCACGCCCCGCCCCGCCACCCGGCCCGCGAACGACACCCGGCCGTCGGTGGCCGCCAGCACCCGGGCGCCCGGCCCCGCCGCGAGGTCCACGCCGCGATGGCCGGGCCCGTACGGACCGGCGGGCGGCTCCCACCCCCGTAACACCGCGGGCCTCCCCGCAACCGGCCAGCTCCGGGCGCCGCCGCCCGTGCCATCCCCCGTGCCGCCTGCCGTGCCGCGGTCCGTGCCATCCCCCGTGCCGCCTGCCGTGCCGGCGCCCGCACGGACGGACGCGTCGGTGTCCGTTCCCGGCGAGGACGCCAGGGCTCCGGCCGGGACGACGGACCCACCCGGGGCCCAGGGGCCGGCCGGAAGCGGCACGCACAGCGGGAGCACAAGGACCACCAGGAGCACCAGGAGCGGCAGGAGCGCGGTGCGGCGGGCGGGGGAGCGGCGGGCGGGGGAGCGGTGTGGGCCGGGCTGAAGGGGCATGACGCCACGATGGCCCGGAGGCGTGGATTCCGGGGATCAAGGACCGTTCCTGTGGACTACTCACCGGTTGTGGATATCGCGGCCACCCAGCCGTGGACGTCACCGTCGCCCGGTTGTGGACATCGCCGTCACCAGGCACCCGACCGGTCCCGTACACTTCTTACGGCGATCCGGGTCACCGGGTCGACTTCGCACGCCCCGCCACCTCCCCCTTCCCGGAGGTGGCCGCGCTCCTCGGTCCCTCGTGGCACGGCGCGTCGGGGCGTCAGGCGCGAGCGCAATCCTGCGGTCGCGATAACCGAGCACCTCAAGGAGTACGGCCATGGCCGTCGTCACGATGCGGGAGCTGCTGGAAAGCGGCGTCCACTTCGGTCACCAGACCCGTCGCTGGAACCCGAAGATGAAGCGCTTCATCTTCACCGAGCGCAACGGCATCTACATCATCGACCTGCTCCAGTCGCTGTCGTACATCGACCGCGCCTACGAGTTCGTCAAGGAGACCGTCGCCCACGGCGGCTCCATCATGTTCGTGGGTACGAAGAAGCAGGCCCAGGAGGCCATCGCCGAGCAGGCGACGCGCGTCGGCATGCCGTACGTCAACCAGCGTTGGCTCGGTGGCATGCTCACCAACTTCTCCACCGTCTACAAGCGCCTTCAGCGTCTGAAGGAGCTTGAGCTCATCGACTTCGAGGACGTGGCCGCCTCCGGCCTCACCAAGAAGGAGCTCCTGGTCCTCTCGCGCGAGAAGGCCAAGCTGGAGAAGACCCTCGGTGGTATCCGCGAGATGCAGAAGGTGCCCAGCGCCGTCTGGATCGTCGACACCAAGAAGGAGCACATCGCCGTCGGTGAGGCGCGCAAGCTCCACATCCCGGTCGTCGCGATCCTCGACACCAACTGCGACCCCGACGAGGTCGACTACAAGATCCCGGGCAACGACGACGCGATCCGCTCCGTCACCCTGCTCACCCGCGTGATCGCCGACGCCGTCGCCGAGGGCCTCATCGCCCGCTCCGGTGCCGCCACCGGTGACTCGAAGCCGGGCGAGAAGGCCGCCGGCGAGCCCCTCGCCGAGTGGGAGCGCGACCTGCTCGAGGGCGACAAGAAGGACGAGACCGCGGCTGCCGCCGAGGTCCAGTCCTCCGTCGAGACCGAGAAGGACGCCGAAGCCGACGCCGAGACGCCGGCCCAGGCCGTCGCCGAGGCCGAGGCCGCTGTCGAGGCTCCGGCCGCCGCCGAGGCCCCGGCCGCCGACGCGGACGCCGAGCAGGCCTGACACCCGTCACGGCTGCTGACGGCGGGGGCCGACGCCACAAGCGTCGCCCCCGCCGTTCACCCGTAGATCTTTCAGACTTCGAGAGAGACATACAGACTCATGGCGAACTACACCGCCGCTGACGTCAAG
Source organism: Streptomyces sp. CNB091 (assembly GCF_000377965.1). NCBI lineage: Bacteria > Bacillati > Actinomycetota > Actinomycetes > Kitasatosporales > Streptomycetaceae > Streptomyces > Streptomyces sp. CNB091. The sequence continues at coordinate 107,585 of NZ_KB899008.1, read as the reverse complement.
AAGCTCCGCGAGCTCACCGGCGCCGGCATGATGGACTGCAAGAAGGCGCTCGACGAGGCCGACGGCAACGTCGACAAGGCCGTCGAGGCGCTCCGTATCAAGGGTCAGAAGGGCGTCGCCAAGCGCGAGGGCCGCTCTGCCGAGAACGGTGCCGTCGTCTCCCTCATCTCCGAGGACCAGACGTCCGGCGTCCTTCTTGAGCTGAAGTGCGAGACGGACTTCGTCGCCAAGGGCGAGAAGTTCCAGGCCGTCGCCAACACCCTCGCCGCTCACGTCGCCGCGACCTCCCCGGCCGACATCGAGGCGCTCCTCGCCTCCGAGATCGAGGCCGGCAAGACCGTCCAGGCGTACGTCGACGAGGCCAACGCCAACCTCGGCGAGAAGATCGTCCTGGACCGCTTCGCGCAGTTCACCGGCGCCTACGTCGGTGTGTACATGCACCGCACCATGCCCGACCTGCCCCCGCAGATCGGTGTTCTGGTCGAGCTGGACAAGGCCGACGCCGAGCTGGCCAAGGGCATCGCGCAGCACATCGCCGCCTTCGCCCCGAAGTACCTGTCCCGCGAGGACGTCCCGGCCGAGGTCGTCGAGGCCGAGCGTCGCGTCGCCGAGGAGACCACGCGCGCCGAGGGCAAGCCCGAGGCCGCGCTCCCGAAGATCGTCGAGGGTCGGGTCAACGGCTTCTTCAAGGAGGCCACCCTCCTGGGCCAGCCGTACGCGCTGGACGCCAAGAAGTCGGTCCAGAAGGTCCTGGACGAGGCCGGTGTCACCCTGAAGCGCTTCTCGCGCATCAAGGTCGGCATCTGAGTCCGTCCGGGCGAACAGCACCGGACCCGATAGGGTCTGGTGCAGTCGACGGCCGCACCCACGCCGGACGACCGCAGATCTGACGAGGAGGCCATTGCCGCTGTAGGGACACCAGACCCACCGGCAATGGCCTTCTTCGTATGTGCACGAGGAGAATTTCCATGGACAAGGGCGCGGACGCCATTCAGGCCGACGACCAGCGCGACGACGACAAGGGTTCCGGGCGCTTCATGCTGAAGCTCTCCGGTGAGGCATTCGCCGGCGGCGGCGGTCTCGGCGTGGACCCCGACGTCGTGCACACCATCGCCCGCGAGATCGCCGCCGTCGTACGCGACGGCGCCCAGATCGCGGTGGTCATCGGAGGAGGCAACTTCTTCCGCGGCGCCGAGCTCCAGCAGCGCGGCATGGACCGGGCCCGGTCCGACTACATGGGCATGCTCGGCACCGTCATGAACTGCCTGGCGCTCCAGGACTTCCTGGAGAAGGAGGGCATCGACTCGCGCGTCCAGACCGCCATCACCATGGGCCAGGTCGCCGAGCCGTACATCCCGCTCCGCGCCGTGAGGCACCTGGAGAAGGGGCGCGTGGTGATCTTCGGCGCCGGTATGGGCATGCCGTACTTCTCCACCGACACCACCGCCGCCCAGCGTGCCCTGGAGATCGACGCCGAGGCGCTGCTCATGGGGAAGAACGGCGTGGACGGGGTCTACGACTCCGACCCCAAGAGCAACCCCGACGCGGTGAAGTTCGACGCACTGGAGTACGGCGAGGTGATCACCCGCAATCTGAAGATCGCGGACGCCACCGCCATCACGCTCTGCCGTGACAACCAGCTCCCGATCCTCGTCTTCGAGCTGACCACCGAGGGCAATATCGCTCGCGCGGTCAAGGGTGAGAAGATCGGCACGCTCGTGAGCGACGAGAGCACCCGGGCCTGACAGCCCCCCAGGATGGACAACGGCCTGCCGGTCGGACACCGTGCAGGTGAGGACGCGACGCAGGACCCGCAGGGCCAGGCGATGACGACGCCGGGCCCACCCAAGACACGCAGGAGCACGTGGTGATCGAAGAAATCCTCCTCGAGGCCGAGGAGAAGATGGAGAAGGCCGTTGTCGTCGCGAAAGAGGACTTCGCCGCGATCCGTACCGGCCGCGCGCACCCGGCGATGTTCAACAAGATCGTCGCCGACTACTACGGCGCGCTGACCCCGATCAACCAGCTGGCCTCGTTCTCGGTTCCCGAGGCGCGGATGGCCGTCGTGACGCCGTTCGACAAGACGGCGCTGCGCAACATCGAGCAGGCGATCCGCGACTCCGACCTCGGCGTCAACCCGAGCAACGACGGCAATATCATCCGGGTGACGTTCCCCGAGCTCACCCAGGACCGCCGCAAGGAGTACATCAAGGTCGCCAAGACCAAGGCCGAGGACTCCAAGATCTCGATCCGCTCCATCCGCCGCAAGGCCAAGGAGACCCTCGACAAGCTCGTCAAGGACAAGGAGTCCGGCGAGGACGAGGTGCGCCGCGCCGAGAAGGAGCTTGACGACACCACCGCGAAGTACGTCGCGCAGGTGGACGAGCTGCTCAAGCACAAGGAAGCCGAGCTGCTCGAAGTCTGATGAACGACTCTTCCTGGGGTGCCCCGCAAGGAGCCGGTCGCTGGGGCACGCCCGAGATGAGGGCTGCCCCGGCGGGTCCTGCCCACGATGTGCATGGCGCCCAGCAGACTCGGCCCATGCCCAACGTGCCGGACGTTCCCGACGCAGGTAGAGACGCGCAGAGCCGCGACGACCGGGACCGGGAAGCCGCTCACGTCAGCGGCCCCCTGTTCCGTGACGAGAAGCCGCAGGAGCCCATGTCCACCCCGCTGCCGCCCCCGCCGCAGAAGAAGCGTGCGGGGCGCGATCTGCGCGCCGCCATAGGGGTGGGCGTGGGTCTCGGCGCCGTCATCGGCGTCTCGCTGTTCATCGTGAAGGCCGCTTTCATCGGCGTGATAGTGGCCGCGGTCGTCGTCGGCCTCTGGGAGCTGACCTCCCGCCTCCAGGAACGCAAGGGCATCAAGGCGCCCCTGGTGCCGTTGGCCGTCGGCGGAGCCGCGATGGTCGTCGCGGGTTACGCGCGAGGACCCGAGGGCGCCTGGATCGCGATGGCCCTGACCGCCCTCGCGGTGCTGGTCTGGCGGATGACCGAGCCGCCGGACGGGTATCTCAAGGACGTCACGGCCGGGGTCTTCGCGGCTTTCTACGTACCCTTCCTGGCCACCTTCGTCGCCCTGATGCTGACGGCGGACGACGGGTCGTGGCGGGTGCTGACCTTCCTGACCCTCACCGTGGTCAGCGACACGGGGGCGTACGCGGTCGGCTGGCGCTTCGGCACGCACAAGCTCGCCCCGCGCATCAGCCCCGGGAAGACCCGCGAGGGCCTGTTCGGAGCGGTCGCCTTCGCGATGGTCGCCGGCGCGCTGTGCATGGAGTTCCTGATCGACGACGGCGCCTGGTGGCAGGGCCTGCTGCTCGGCCTCGCGGTCGCGGCCAGCGCGACCCTCGGCGACCTGGGCGAGTCCATGATCAAGCGGGACCTCGGGATCAAGGACATGGGCACCCTGCTCCCCGGTCACGGCGGCATCATGGACCGGCTGGACTCGCTCCTGCCGACCGCGCCGGTCGTCTGGCTGCTGCTGGTGCTGTTCGTCGGCTCCGGCTGACTGCTTCGGCACTCCGGCACCCCGGCACCCTGTCCCACCTGCACGTTCTACGAGTGAGGGTCCGTCGTCCACAGGGCGGCGGGCCCTCGCCCGTCTGTCCGCGACACCGGGTGAACCATGCCCGGGTCCGGCGACCCGGCAGGCCCGCGTGGAAGTCACCGTCGGGCCATGCGCGCGTACCGGTCCCGGTGGTCTCCTCGTACTTCAGGACCCCTTGGCTTTCCCCCATTAACGCACTGGACCCGTCCACCGGTATCCAGGAAACTGCGAGCATGCTGCATTCCGAATTAGCACCCTCCGTCATGCGGTTCTACGGCGAGACGGCCGACGAGGACAGCCGTCTGCGCACCTCGGCAGACGGCCGGATGGAACTGATCAGGACCCAGGAACTCCTCCGGCGCTTCCTGCCCCCCGCGCCGGCGCGTGTGCTCGACGTGGGCGGGGGGACGGGGATCCACGCTGAATGGCTGGTGAAGGACGGTTACGACGTCGCCCTGGTGGACCCGGTGCCCCGTCACGTCGAGGCCGCGTCGGCGGTGTGCCCGGCGGTCGTCGGGGACGCGCGCGACCTGCCCGAGCCGGACGACACCTTCGACGTCGTGCAGCTGCTCGGGCCGCTCTACCACCTGCCCGACCCGGCGGACCGGCAACGGGCGCTCGCGGAAGCCTCCCGTGTGGCCAAGCCCGGCGGGCTGGTCGCCGCTGCCGCGATCAATCGCTATGCGTCGCTCTTCGAGCACGTCACGTACGCCCACCTGCACACCGAGCGGATTCACGACTCCGTCTCCAAGATCCTGGAGACGGCGGTCTACGACGGATCGCGGGGGTTCACCCTGTCGTACTTCCACCGAGCCGAAGAGCTGGTGGCGGAGCTGGTCGCCTCCGGGCTGGAGAACGTGCAGGTCTTCGGCGTCGAGGGCCCCGCCTGGTCGCTGGTGAAGGCGGCGGAACAGCAGCCGGGCGAAGGCCCCACGGATGAGCTGATCGCCTCAGCCATGGACGCGGCCCGCATGGCAGAGCCGTACCCGGAACTCCTCGCCGCCAGCTCGCACCTCCTGGCCGTCGGTACGGTTCCCGCCCGCAGCGCCGACCGACGGCCCTGACCTGTGGACGGGGCCATGGGACCGGGCCGTCCGCGGGCCGTCGGAGGGCGCCGACGACGCCCCACAACCACCATCCACGACCGGCACTGTCCGGGCCCGGGGCGTCGCTGAGCTGGGTGATGACCGCTGAGCCGGGTGATGACCCGGGGCACCTCGTCGTGTCTGCGACACTGGATGAACCATGCCTAAGCCCGGAGAACTCACTTTCGTCGCGCCCCGCGGATCCAAGAAGCCGCCGCGGCACATCGCCGACCTCACGCCCGCCGAGCGCAAGGAAGCGGTCGCCGCGACCGGTGAGAAGCCGTTCCGCGCCCAGCAGCTCTCGCAGCACTACTTCGCGCGGTACGCGGCCGACCCGGCCGAGTGGACGAACATCCCGGCCGGATCGCGGGAGAAGCTCGCCGAGGCTCTGTTCCCCGACCTGATGTCCGTGATGCGGCACATCAGCTGCGACGACGACACCACGCGCAAGACCCTGTGGAAGCTGCACGACGGGACGCTCGTCGAGTCCGTCCTGATGCGCTACCCCGACCGCGTCACGATGTGCATCTCCTCGCAGGCCGGCTGCGGTATGAACTGCCCCTTCTGCGCCACCGGGCAGGCCGGCCTCGACCGCAACCTGTCGACCGCCGAGATCGTGCACCAGATCGTCGACGGCATGCGCGCCCTGCGCGACGGCGAGGTGCCCGGCGGGCCCGCGCGGCTGTCCAACATCGTCTTCATGGGCATGGGCGAGCCGCTTGCCAACTACAACCGGGTGGTCGGCGCGATCCGCCGTCTCACCGACCCGGAGCCGGACGGCCTCGGCCTGTCGCAGCGCGGGATCACCGTCTCCACCGTGGGACTCGTCCCGGCCATGCTGCGCTTCGCCGACGAGGGCTTCAAGTGCCGCCTCGCCGTCTCGCTGCACGCCCCGGACGACGAGCTGCGCGACACCCTGGTCCCCGTCAACACCCGGTGGAACGTCCGCGAGGTGCTGGACGCCGCCTGGGAGTACGCGGAGAAGTCCGGCCGCCGGATCTCCATCGAGTACGCCCTGATCCGGGACATCAACGACCAGGCTTGGCGGGGCGACCGGCTCGGCCGGCTGCTCAAGGGCAAGCGGGTGCACGTCAACCTGATCCCGCTGAACCCCACGCCCGGCTCGAAGTGGACCGCCTCGCGGCCCGAGGACGAGAAGGCCTTCGTCGAGGCCATCGCCGCCCACGGCGTGCCCGTCACCGTCCGGGACACCCGCGGCCAGGAGATCGACGGTGCCTGCGGGCAGCTCGCGGCCTCCGAGCGCTGAGGGCTGTTCCGTAGCCCTTGGCCTCTCCCGCCCGGGCGGCCGAAATCCGCCGGTGTAGCCTGGGCCCGAAATCAACTTCATATTCCGACAGGGGAGCGCCACAGCGCTGAGAGTGCGGCACCAAGGACAGGTTGGCCGCAGACCCTCTGAACCTCGCCCGGGTCATTCCGGGTAGGAAGTTCGGACCTTACTCAAGCTGTTGCGCCCTGCCCGCTTCCGGTTCGCCGGACGGCGGGCGGGGCCGCGTCTCTTCCTGGTCATCTCCAGGAGGAATCACATGAACACCACCACGAAGTACGTGGCGACAGCGCTCGCCGCCGCTCTCGGCGTCACCGTGCTCGCGGGCTGCGGCGACGACGGTTCCGCCGGCTCCGGGGAGTCCAAGGGCCCCGGCTCCAAGACCGTGACCCTGGTGAGCCACGACTCCTTCAACGTCTCGGACAAGGTGCTGAAGGCGTTCACGAAGGAGACCGGCTACAAGGTCGAGATCCTCAAGAGCGGCGACGCCGGAGCCGCGCTCAACCAGGAGATCCTCACCAAGGGCTCCCCGCGCGGCGACGTCTTCTTCGGCGTCGACAACACCCTGCTCTCCCGCGCCCTCGACAACGGTCTGTTCACCGCGTACGAGGCCAAGGGCCTGGACACGGTCGCGGCGGACACGCAGACGGACGAGAAGAGGCGGGTCACGCCCGTCGACACCGGCGACATCTGCGTCAACTACGACAAGAAGTACTTCGCCGACAAGAAGCTCGCCCCGCCGAAGACCTTCGATGACCTGCTGAAGCCCGCGTACAAGAACCTCCTCGTCACCGAGAACGCCGCGAGCTCCTCGCCCGGCCTCGGCTTCCTCCTCGGCACCATCGCAGCCCAGGGCGAGGACGGCTACGAGGCGTACTGGAAGAAGCTGAAGGCCAACGGCGTCAAGGTCGTCGACGGCTGGGAGCAGGCCTACAACGAGGAGTTCTCCGGCTCCGCGGGCGGCAAGAAGGCCAACGCCGACCGGCCGCTCGTCGTCAGCTACGCCTCCAGCCCGCCCGTCGAGGTGCTCTACGCCGACCCGCAGCCCAAGGAGGCCCCCACCGGGGTCGCCACCGGCACCTGCTTCCGCCAGACCGAGTACGCGGGACTGCTGACCGGGGCGGAGAACGAGGCGGGCGGCAAGGCACTGCTGGACTTCATGATCAGCAAGACGTTCCAGGAGGACATGCCGTTGAACATGTTCGTGAACCCGGTCGTGAAGGACGTGGCCCTCCCCGAGCTGTTCACGAAGTTCGGCGAGAAGATCGACACGCCTCCCACCGTCGCACCCGAGAAGATCACCGCCAACCGTGAGCAGTGGATCCAGTCGTGGCAGTCGCTGGTCCTGAAGTAGAGCCCGGGGCGAAGACCGCCGGGGCCGCCCGGGAACGGCACAGGACCGGGCGGCGCGGGGCCGCGCTGCGGCTCGGCCTGATGGCCGTGCCCGTGGCGTTCTTCGTGGTGTTCTTCGCCTATCCCGTGACCGCGATCGTCGGCCGCGGGCTCAAGGCGGGGGGCGACTGGCAGTTCGGGCGGATCGGCGAGGTGCTGGCCCGCCCGGACATCCTCGACGTCCTCTGGTTCACCACCTGGCAGGCCCTCGCCTCGACCGCGCTCACCCTGCTGATCGCCCTGCCCGGGGCGTACGTCTTCGCCCGGTTCGACTTCCCCGGCAAGCAGCTGCTGCGGGCGGTCGTCACGGTGCCGTTCGTGCTGCCCACCGTCGTCGTCGGCACCGCGTTCCTGGCGCTCCTGGGGCGGGGCGGGCTTCTCGACGAGCTGTGGGGCGTCCGCCTGGACACCACCGTGTGGGCGATTCTGCTGGCCCACGTCTTCTTCAACTACGCCGTGGTCGTACGGACGGTGGGCGGGCTCTGGTCCCAGCTGGACCCCCGGCAGGAGGAGGCCGCCCGGGTGCTCGGCGCCGGACGGTTCGCCGCCTTCCGCCGGGTGACGCTGCCCGCGCTCGCCCCGGCCGTCGCCGCCGCCGCGCTGATGGTCTTCCTCTTCACCTTCACCTCCTTCGGCGTCGTGCAGATCCTCGGCGGGCCCGCCTACTCCACCCTGGAGGTGGAGATCTACCGGCAGACCGCGCAGCTGCTGGACCTGCCGACGGCCGCCGTGCTGACCCTGGTGCAGTTCGCCGCGGTCGGCGCGATCCTCGCCGTGCACGCCGTGACCGTACGCCGCCGGGAGCGGGCGCTGAAGCTGGTCGACCCGGCCCGGACCTCCCGCAGGCCGCGCGGTCCCGGACAGTGGGCACTGCTCGGCGGCGTCCTGCTCACCGCGCTGCTGCTGATCCTGCTGCCGCTCGGGGTCCTGGTGGAGCGCTCCTTCGACGGAGCTGCTGGGGCCGGCGGGTACGGCTTCGGCTACTACCGGGCCCTCCAGTCGGCCGGGTCCGGCGGCTCCTCCACCTTCCTGGTCCCGCCGCTGGAGGCCGTCGGCAACTCCCTGCGGTACGCGCTCGTCGCGACGCTCATCGCGCTCGTCGTCGGCGGGCTCGCGGCGGCGGCCCTGACCCGGCGGGCCGGGCGGCTGGTCCGCGGCTTCGACGCGCTGCTGATGCTGCCGCTCGGGGTGTCCGCCGTCACCGTCGGCTTCGGCTTCCTGATCACCCTGGACGAGCCGCCGCTCGACCTGCGCACCTCCTGGATCCTGGTCCCGCTGGCCCAGGCGCTGGTCGGCGTCCCCTTCGTCGTACGGACCATGCTGCCCGTACTGCGCGCGGTGGACGACCGGCTGCGGGAGGCAGCCGCCGTGCTGGGGGCCTCCCCGCTGCGGGCCTGGCGGGAGGTCGATCTGCCGCTGGTGCGGCGCGCGGTGCTGGTGGCCGCCGGCTTCGCCTTCGCCGTCTCCCTCGGCGAGTTCGGCGCGACGGTCTTCATCGCGCGGCCCGACAACCCGACCCTGCCGGTCGCCGTCGCCCGGCTGCTGGGCCGGTCCGGGGAGCTCAACTACGGGCAGGCGATGGCCCTCAGCACGATCCTGATGCTGGTGTGCGCGGTGTCGCTGCTGCTCCTCGAACGTATCCGCACCGACCGATCCGGGGAGTTCTGAACGACATGCTCAGCTTGCAGTCAGCCACCGTGCGGTTCGGGAAGCGGACCGCGCTGGACGCGGTCGACCTGGAGGTCGCCGACCACCGGATCGTCTGCCTGCTCGGTCCCAGCGGCAGCGGGAAGTCCACCCTGCTCCGGGCCGTGGCCGGGCTCCAGCCCATGGACGGTGGCCGGGTCCTGCTGGCCGGACAGGACCAGAGCGGCGTCCCGGTGCACCGGCGCGGCCTCGGCCTGATGTTCCAGGACCACCAGCTCTTCCCGCACCGGGACGTCGGCGCCAACGTCGCCTTCGGGCTCCGGATGCACGGCGTCGGGCGGGCCGAGGCCGAGCACCGCGTCCGCGAGCTGCTGGATCTCGTCGGTCTGCCCGGGGCCGAGCGCCGCGCGGTCGCCGCTCTGTCCGGCGGTGAGCAGCAGCGCGTCGCCCTGGCCCGCGCGCTCGCCCCGCGCCCGAAGCTCCTGATGCTGGACGAGCCGCTCGGCCAGCTCGACCGCAGCCTCCGCGAACGACTCGTCGTCGAACTGCGCACCCTCTTCCAGGAGCTGGGCACCACCGTGCTGGCCGTCACGCACGACCAGGGCGAGGCGTTCGCGCTCGCCGACCGGGTCGTCGTGATGCGGGACGGCCGGATCGCGCAGGAGGGCGGCCCGCTGGACGTCTGGCAGCGCCCCGCCTCGGCGTTCGTCGCCCGCTTCCTCGGCTTCGACAACGTCACCGGGGCGACCGTGACCGGTCGGGCCGCCGCCACCGCCTGGGGCAAGGTCCCGGTGCCCGAGGGCTCCCCGCAGGGCGAGGTGGATCTGCTGGTCCGGCCCGCCGGGGTCCTGATCGGCGCTCCCGAGGACGGTCTGCGCTGCACGGTCGGCGTCCGCACCTTCCGGGGGAACCACGTGACCGTACGCCTGGCGCCCGAGAACGCGCCGGTGCTGGAGGCCGAGTGCGCCCTGCGGGACACCCCGGACGAGGGCGCGGTCGTGGGCGTCCGCTTCGACGCGGCGGAGACGGTGGTGCTGGCGGCCGGGGCGGACGCTCCCGAGGCGGACGCCTCCTGAGGGCTCAGGGCTCAGGGCTCAGGGAACCTGTGTCCCCGCCACCACCAGCCCCAGTTCGTACGCCAGGATGACCGCCTGCGCCCGGTCCCGCAGCCCCATCTTCGCGAACAGCCGGTTGATGTGGGTCTTCACCGTGTGGTCGGTGATGGTCAGCCGGTCGGCGATGGCCGCGTTGGACAGGCCCCGCGCGATCAACACGAGCACCTCCGCCTCGCGCACGGTCAGTCCGTCGATCGAGCGCGGCGGGGGAGCGCTGACCCGCTGGCGGGTGAACTCGGCGATGAGCCGCCCGGTGATCTCGGGAGCCAGCAGGGCGTGGCCGTCCGCCACCACCCGTACCGCGTGCAGTAGTTCGGGGAAGGTCGCGTCCTTGAGCAGGAATCCGCTGGCTCCGGCGGTGAGGGCGTCGTACACGTACTCGTCCAGGCCGAACGTCGTCAGCATCAGCGCCTTGGTCGCTTCTCCCGGTCCCGCGCGTCGCCGCCCGTGCGGTGGAGATCGCCCGTCGCCACGGCTGCGACAGCGTCTGGTTCGGGGCCGCCGCCCCGCTCAGGCTGCTGGCGGACCGGCTGCGCCGGGAGAGCGGGGTGCGGCGGGCCGTGGCGACGACGCACGGGCACGAGGTGTGGTGGGCCCGCACGCCCGGGGCGCGGACGCTGCTCCGCCGGATCGGCGACCGCGCCGACACCGTGACCTATCTGGGCGAGGCGACCCGCGCGCCCATCGCCGCCGCACTCGGCCCGGCCGCCGCCCGCCGCATGGTGCGCCTGGCGCCGGGGGTGGACGCGGAGGCGTTCCACGTACGGGAAGCGGTGCGCGAAGCCGTACGGGAGTGGCCGCGCGACGCCACACGCGCCGGGGAGTGGGACGGCGTACGCCCTCCGGCGGGCGGCGTCCGCGAGCGGTACGGCCTGGGCGGGCGGCCCGTGATCCTCTGCGCGGCGCGGCTCGTCCCGCGCAAGGGCCAGGACACCCTGATCCGCGCCCTGCCCGCCGTGCGGCGCGCCATACCCGACGCCGTACTCCTGCTGACCGGCGACGGACCTTACGCCCGGACCCTGCGCCGGCTCGCCACGGACAGCGGGGTCGCGGACGCGGTGGTCCTCGCGGGCGGGCAGCCGCACGCGGCGATGCCGGAGCACTACGCGGCCTGCGACGTCTTCGCCATGCCGTGCCGCACTCGCAGACGGGGTCTGGAGGTGGAGGGGCTGGGCATCGTCTTTCTGGAGGCCGCCGCAGCCGGGCTGCCGGTCCTCGTCGGCGACTCGGGCGGCGCGCCGGACACCGTACGGGACGGGGAGACGGGACATGTGGTCGACGGGCGCGACGTCGCCGCCGTGGCGGACCGGCTCGTGGCGCTGCTGCGGGACAGGGAGGGGGCCCGGGCGATGGGGGAGAAGGGCCGGGCGTGGGTCCGCGAGGCGTGGGGGTGGGAGGGGGCGTACGACACCCTCGCGGGACTGCTGACCCCGTGACCCGGGGCTGCTGACCCCCTGACCGGCGTGGCAGAGGGGCGGCGGGCCGGGCAAGCTGGAGGCGGACAGCCCGCGCCCGGCGTTCCGGCGGCGCGGGACGGCCGGATCGGACAAGGACCGTGATCATGACCGGTGGCACCCGCGAGGGCATCGACCTCACCCGCGTCCTGCACGCCCCTCAGCAGCGCGTCTTCGCCGCCTGGACCTCACCGGAGGACTTCGCCGCCTGGTACGGGGGAGAGGCGGACGTCCCCCTGGACCGGGTGGCGATGGACGTACGGCCCGGCGGCGCGTGGAGCCTGGTCATCGTGATGCCGGGCGTGGAGATGCCCTTCCACGGGATCTACCGCGAGGTGAGCGAGCCCGACGGTCTCGTCCTCACGCTGAAAGACGCCTCGGCGCCCGAGGACGCCGAGGGCGAGATCGTCACCGTCACCTTCAGCGACCTCGGCGACGGGACCACCGAGCTGGCCTTCCAGCAGCGCGGCGGCAACCTCACCCCCGAGCAGTACGCGGCGGCGGAGGACGGCTGGGAGGCCTTCTTCGACGCCCTGGCCGCCCGCCTCGCCACCCATCCCTGAGCCGGCCGGGGCTCCCGTCCCCGGACCTCCGGGAGGGAGCCGCCGACGGTTCACTTCGTCAGCGGAAGCGCCGCCAACTGCGCGATCACCCACGTCAGCGGGGCGAACAGGGCCAGCAGCGCGCCCGCCCGCAGCGCCGTCGCCCGGCGCAGCACGGCGGCCGGAGCGCCCATCCTGAGCAGCGCCTCGACCGTGTGGGCGCGGGCGTGCTTGGCCTCCAGGGCCGAGGTCAGCAGCGTCGCCGCCGTACAGCCGAGGACCAGTACCGCGCCGAGCGCGGTGAGCGGGCCGTACGGGCGCTCGTCGCCCCCGTACAGCGCCGAAGCGGCGATCGCCGCGGACAGCACCGCGCAGACGACCCCGAGCGGGCGGCCGATCCGGCGCGCCTCGTCCATCAGGACCCGCCCCGCCAGCAGCCGTACGGCACCGGGGCGCACGGCCTGCAGCGCCCGCCCGCACAGATAGGTCAGGCTCGGCCCCGCCATCGCCAGGCCGACCGCCGTGAGCGTCCACCCGATCAGTACCGCCACCGGGGTGGAGTCGTACCGTCCGGGCAGCGGGAACGCGCTCCCCGCGGCACCCCGTGACGCGATCGCCTCGACCGCGAGTCCGGCGGCCGTCAGCGCCACGCCCCAGGGGAGCCCGGCCGGGGCCGGTGCGGGCTCCGGCAGCTCCTCGGAGCCGAAGGTGTCCCGGGCCGGGTCGGGCCGGGACCGCAGGGCCAGCGCGCTCGCCGTCGACGCGGCCACCGGTACGAGCGCCAGCAGCATCAGCGCGGCGGCCAGTGGCAGCGGGCTGCCCGCGCCGAGGAACTCCGCGGCGCCCCCGTCGAACGGCATCCCGGTGAGATCGCCACGCAGATGCAGGAAGAAGAGCAGGGCCACCATCGAGCCGAGCGTGGTGGAGACGGCGGTGGATACCGCGGCCAGCGCGGACAGCCTGACCGGGCCGAGGCCCACGGAGGAGAGGCCCGGCCGGGGCCGGGTGCTCGGGTCGGTCCGGGCCACCGCCACGGCGAACTGCACGGTGGCGGCCAGCGGGACGAAGCACCACAGCAGCCGCAGCACCGAACCGGCGGACGCCGGGTGCGCGGCGGCGTACCCGAGGGCGCACAGGAGGAGGAACCCGACGCCGGCCGAGGCGGCGGCCACCAGCAGCCGCCGGACCAGGACGAGGGGATGGGACCCGCGGGCTAGACGGAGAGCGAGCACGCCGCGCGGCCCTCCGCTTCCGGTTTCGCGGCCACGGTACCGGTGGCGACACACCGGCCGTCCAGCAACGGGACGGCCCGGTCGGCGAGCGCGGCGACCTCGGCGTCGTGCGTGGCCAGCACGACGGTGATGCCGTGCGAGCGGGCCGCCGTGGTGAGGGTGCGCAGCACCTGGGCGCGCTCCGCGCGGTGGAGGGTCGCGGTGGGCTCGTCGGCGAAGACCACGGTCGGTGCGCCGCAGAGGGCGCGGGCCACCGAGACCCGCTGGCGCTGCGCCTGGAGGAGCGCGTGCGGCCGCTTCTTCGCGAAGGCGGCGATGTCCAGGCGCTCCAGCCATTCGGTGGCGGTCTTCCGGGCGGCCCGGTGCGAGACGCCGCGCAGCAGCAGGGGCAGCGCGGTGTTCTCCCAGAGGGTCAGCTCCGGGACCAGCTCCGGATCGGAGGCGATCCAGCCGAAGCGCTCCCGGCGCAGCTGTTCGCGGACCCGGGGGGCCATGGTGTGGACGGGGACGCTGTTGAACCACACCTCGCCCTGCTGGGGCACCAGCCGGCCGGAGAGACAGTGCAGCAGCGTGGTCTTCCCGCTGCCGCGCGGCCCGGTCACAGCGAGGATCTCGGCGTCCCGGACACCGAGGGAGACACCGCCGAGACCGGGCGATCCGTTGTGGGAGTGGTGCAGGGAACGCGCCCAGATCACGTCGTTGTCCGGCGGGGCCACCATGGCGTACACCTCGGTTCAGGTCAGATTTCCCGATTCCCCCGTACGGGGGAACGAAGACGCGGCCGATCGGTCACTCGGCACCGTAGATAGTCGGACCGGTGTGGGCGCACGGCACGCGGCCCGGATACGCCCCTTGTCACTCGAAGGGGCGTATCCGGGCCGGAGAACCGTATGAAATGACCGCCGGTGGGCGATCAGCCGCAGGACCTGGCGTCGGTCAGAGCTTCGTCCAGGCCTCCGTGAGCACGGCCCGCAGGATGCCCTCGATCTCGTCGAACGTCGACTGGTCGGAGATCAGCGGCGGGGCGAGCTGGATGACCGGGTCGCCGCGGTCGTCGGCCCGGCAGTACAGGCCGTTGTCGTACAGCGCCTTGGAGAGGAAGCCGTACAGGACGCGCTCGGTCTCCTCGTCGGTGAACGTCTCCTTGGTGGCCTTGTCCTTCACCAGCTCGATGCCGTAGAAGAACCCGTTGCCGCGGACGTCGCCGACGATCGGCAGGTCGTGGAGCTTCTGCAGCGTCGTCAGGAAGGCGTTCTCGTTGTCGAGGACGTGCTGGGTGAGGTTCTCGCGCTCGAAGATGTCGAGGTTGGCGATGCCCACCGCGGCGGAGACCGGGTGGCCGCCGAAGGTGTAGCCGTGCAGGAAGGTGTTGCCGCCCTCGTAGAACGGCTCCGCGATCCGGTCCGAGACGATGCAGGCGCCGATCGGGGAGTAGCCCGAGGTCATGCCCTTCGCGCAGGTGATCATGTCCGGCACGTAGCCGAACTTGTCGCACGCGAAGATGGTGCCGAGCCGGCCGAAGGCGCAGATGACCTCGTCGGAGACGAGCAGCACGTCGTACTTGTCGCAGATCTCGCGGACCCGCTGGAAGTAGCCGGGCGGCGGCGGAAAGCAGCCGCCCGCGTTCTGCACGGGCTCCAGGAAGACGGCCGCGACGGTCTCGGGGCCCTCGAAGAGGATCTCCTGCTCGATCTGGTCGGCGGCCCAGCGGCCGAAGGCCACCGGATCGTCGCCGAAGAGCGGGGCGCGGTAGATGTTGGTGTTCGGCACCTTGTGCGCGCCGGGGACCAGCGGCTCGAAGGGGGCCTTCAGGGCCGGGAGGCCGGTGATGGACAGCGCGCCCTGCGGGGTGCCGTGATAGGCGACGGCACGCGAGATGACCTTGTACTTGGTCGGCTTGCCCTGGAGCTTGAAGTACTGCTTGGCCAGCTTCCAGGCGGTCTCGACGGCCTCGCCGCCACCGGTGGTGAAGAAGACCTTGTTGAGGTCGCCCGGGGCGTAGTCGGCGAGCCGCTCGGCCAGCTCGACGGCCTTGGGGTGGGCGTAGGACCACACCGGGAAGAAGGCGAGCTCCTGGGCCTGCTTGTACGCCGTCTCGGCGAGCTCGTGACGACCGTGACCGGCGTTGACCACGAACAGGCCGGAGAGACCGTCCAGGTAGCGCTTGCCCTTGTCGTCGAAGATATACGTTCCCTCGCCACGCACGATGGTGGGAACGGGCGCGTTCTCGTAGTCCGACATGCGGGTGAAGTGCATCCACAGGTGGTCGTACGCGGTTCGGCTGAGGTCCTTGCTCACGGCTATCGGGTTCCCCACATATAGGTCTGCTTCTTGAGCTTGAGGTAGACGAAGCTCTCGGTGGAGCGCACTCCGGGAAGGGTCCGGATGCGTTTGTTGATCATCTCCAGCAGGTGGTCGTCGTCCTCGCAGACGATCTCCACCATCAGGTCGAAGGAGCCCGCGGTCATCACCACGTACTCGCACTCGGCCATGGCCGACAGGGCCTCGGCCACCGGGTCGAGGTCGCCCTCGACGTTGATGCCGACCATCGCCTGGCGCCGGAACCCCACGGTGAGCGGGTCCGTGACGGCGACGATCTGCATCACGCCCTGGTCGAGCAGCTTCTGGACGCGCTGGCGCACAGCCGCTTCGGAGAGGCCGACGGCCTTGCCGATCGCGGCGTACGGACGCCGTCCGTCCTCCTGGAGCTGCTCGATGATTGCGAGGGAGACGGCATCGACCGCTGGCGGTGATCCGTTCCCGGTCCTGGAGTCTGCGCTGCGACTGGCCACGCACCCACCATGCACCGCTCCTCGTCTGTCTTGCAACCCCAGATCGATGAAATTCGTTGTCTGGGTGCCCAGATCTGACTGAATCCGAAGTTCAAGGTGAGTGGGTATGTCGAAAGCGTCACCGAAACGATTAGGGTGGACGTCTCACCCATCGGACAGCCGACAGGAGGGGTGGTTGTGACCACCGAGGTGCGCCGTCTGCGCAACTACATCAACGGAGAGTTCCGGGACGCCGCGGACGGGCGGACCATCGATGTGGTCAGCCCGGTGACGGAAGAGGTCTACGCGACCTCGCCGCTCTCCGGTCAGGCCGACGTCGATGCCGCCATGGAGGCCGCCGCGGCGGCCTTCCCCGCCTGGCGCGACACCACGCCCGCCGAGCGCCAGAAGGCCCTGCTGAAGATCGCGGACGCGTTCGAGGAGCGGGCAGAGGACCTGATCGCCGCCGAGTCGGAGAACACCGGCAAGCCGCTCGGTCTGACCCGCACCGAAGAGATCCCGCCGATGGTGGACCAGATCCGCTTCTTCGCGGGGGCCGCACGACTCCTCGAAGGCCGCTCGGCCGGCGAGTACATGGAGGGCCTGACCTCCATCGTCCGCCGTGAGCCGGTCGGCGTCTGCGCCCAGGTCGCGCCGTGGAACTACCCGATGATGATGGCCGTCTGGAAGTTCGCCCCGGCGCTCGCCGCGGGCAACACGGTCGTCATCAAGCCGTCCGACACCACCCCGGCGTCGACCGTGCTGATGGCCGAGATCATGGGGCAGATCCTGCCCAAGGGCGTCTTCAACGTCCTGTGCGGCGACCGGGACACCGGCCGGGCCATGGTCGAGCACCCGACCCCGGCGATGGCGTCCATCACCGGTTCGGTACGGGCCGGCACGCAGGTCGCCGAGTCCGCGGCCAAGGACGTCAAGCGGGTCCACCTGGAGCTCGGCGGCAAGGCGCCCGTCGTGGTCTTCGACGACGCCGACATCGCCAAGACCGTCGCGGGCGTCTCCGAGGCGGGCTTCTTCAACGCGGGCCAGGACTGCACGGCCGCCACCCGCGTCCTGGTCCACGAGTCGATCCACGACGCGTTCGTCACCGCGCTCGCCAAGGCCGCCGCCGACACGAAGACCGGGCAGCCGGACGACGAGGACGTGGCGTACGGCCCGCTCAACAACGCCAACCAGCTCAAGCAGGTGAGCGGCTTCATCGAGCGGCTCCCCGCCCACGCCAAGGTCGAGGCGGGCGGCCACCGGGTCGGCGACAAGGGCTACTTCTACGCCCCGACCGTCGTCTCCGGCCTGAAGCAGGACGACGAGATCATCCAGAACGAGGTCTTCGGACCCGTCATCACCGTCCAGTCCTTCACCGACGAGCAGCAGGCCGTCGACTACGCCAACGGCGTCGAGTACGCGCTCGCCTCCTCGGTGTGGACGACGAACCACTCCCGCGCCATGCGCATGTCCAAGAACCTCGACTTCGGCTGCGTGTGGATCAACACCCACATCCCGCTGGTCGCCGAGATGCCGCACGGCGGATTCAAGAAGTCCGGCTACGGCAAGGACCTCTCCGCGTACGGCTTCGAGGACTACACCCGCATCAAGCACGTCATGACGTCCATCGAGGACTGACGGCTCCTCTCCGACCGTGCACGGCCCCGGGCTTCGGTCCGGGGCCGTGCACGCGCCGCCTCCGCGCAAGGGTGCGCGGGACAGGCTGTACAAGGTGTGCGGGGCGGGCCCGCCCCGCTGGACGCTTGGTCCATTGTCCGCGCGACCGGCGACCGGCATTCTGCGCGGGTGCGAGCGATCAGGAAGAACCCCATGTCCCGCCGTTCCCTGCTGCGCGCCCTCGGGGCGGGAGCGGCCGGCGCCACCCTGGCCGGCTGCGGGGTGCCCGCGGCCTACGTCGAGCCCGGCGACCGGGCCGGCCGCGACAGCTCCGCCACCGACCCCACCCTGCACTTCGCCAACTGGCCGCTCTACATCGACACCGACGACGACAACGAGTCGAAGCGGCCCACCCTGGACGCCTTCTCGCGGCGGACCGGGATCTCCGTCACGTACACCGAGGAGATCAACGACAACGACGAGTTCTTCGGGAAGATCAGCCCCGCGCTGATGAACCACCAGGAGACCGGCCGGGACCTGATCGTCATCAGCGACTGGATGGCCGCCCGCTTCGTCCGGCTCGGCTGGGTCCAGGAGATGGACCGGGCCAGGCAGCCCAACGTCGCCAAGTACCTCGACCCGCTGCTGCGTGAGCCCGCCTTCGACGAGGGGCGGCGCCACAGCGTCCCCTGGCAGTCCGGGATCACCGGCATCGCCTACAACCGCAAGAAGCTCGGCCGTGAGATCAGGTCCACCGGCGACCTGTGGGCCGACGACCTCCGGGGCCGGGTCACTCTGCTCTCCGGGCTCGACGAGTCGTTCGCGCTGCTCATGCAGGGCAACGGGGTCGACATCACCCGCTGGACGGCCGACGACTTCCACGAGATCTGCGAACAGACGGAGAAACGGGTCCGCTCGAAGCACATCCGCCGCTTCACCGGCAACGACTACATCAAGGACCTCGCCACCGGCGACGTGCTCGCCTGCCAGGCGTACTCCGGCGACGTCATCCAGCTCCAGGCCGACAACCCCGACATCGAGTTCGTCGTCCCCGAGGAGGGCGCCGAACTGTGGGCGGAGTCCCTGATGATCCCCAACCTCGCCCGACACAAGCGCAACGCCGAGCGGCTGATCGACCACTACTACGAGCCCGAGGTCGCCGCCGAACTCGCCGCCTGGGTCAACTACGTCTGCCCCGTGCCCGCCGCCCGGTCCGTCCTGGCCTCCTCGAAGGACGCGGAGACGGCCGCACTCGCCGAGGATCCGCTGATCTTCCCCGACGGCGCGATGCGCGAGCGGCTCGCCATCGCCCGCGACATCACCTCCGAGGAACGGATGGACTTCGCCAAGAAGTGGAACTCCATCGTCGGCTTGTGAAGCTCCGAGGAGTGGATCACCGGGATCCGCGAAAGGCTCGACACCGTCGATGGCGAGCAACCCTTCCCGCTGTACGGCACCCCGCTGCTGGTCGTCCGCCGCATGATCAAGCGCCTGGAGGCACTGGAGCAGGCGGCCACCACGGCCCCGGCACCCGTCCCGGCGAGCGCCTGAGCCAGGAACGACCCGGGCTCAGGGCTTCCGGGCCACCACACCGAACTGTGCGACCTCACGCTCCCGCGGGTTCGTACGCCAGCGGGAGCAGGAGACGATCCCCGGCTCCAGGATCTCCAGACCGTCCAGGAAGCCGGCGAACTCCTCCCTGCTGCGGGCGGTGATGGGCGGTGTGGCGTTCTCGTTCCAGAAGCGCATCGCCGCCTCGTTGCCCTCGCCGCCCAGCTCCTGCGTCGGGTGGGTCAGCACCAGGTGGCTGCCCGACGGCACGGCCGCCATCAGCGTCCGCACGATGGACCGCGCCTCGTCCGTGTCCAGCACGAAGTTCAGGATGCCGAGCATCATCACCGCGACCGGCCGCCCCAGGTCCAGGGTGGGCTCGGCGGCCCGCAGGATCTGTTCGGGGCGGTGCGCGTCCGCGTCGACGTACTCGGTCGCGCCCTCCAGAGAGCTGGTCAGCAGGGCCCGGGCGTGGGCCAGCACGATCGGATCGTTGTCCACGTAGACGATGCGCGCGTGCGGCGCGGTGTGCTGGGCGATCTCGTGGGTGTTGTTCACGGTCGGCAGACCGGTGCCGATGTCGAGGAACTGGTCGATGCCCACGTCGCCGGCCAGATGACGCACCACACGGCCGAGGAACGCCCGGTCCGCGCGCGCCACTTCACCGATGCTCGGGTACATCCCGGTCACCCGGTCGCCCACCGCCCGGTCCACCGGGTAGTTGTCCTTGCCGCCCAGCCAGTAGTTCCACACCCGGGCGTTGTGCGCGACGTCGGAACGTATCCGGGCGGTGGCCGCCTGCGGTCGGGGGTCCATCACAGCTGCTCCTCGATGGCCAGGGGCCCGGCGCCCCGGAGCGGCGGCGGGCGGTGCGGGGTTCCCATCATGCCGGACCGATCAAGAACCGCCGCGACCGGGCGAGTTGGCCAGCAGCCGATGAAGCGTGTCGATCCGGTTGGTGGTGATCGAGTCGACGCCCCGCTCGATCAGCCGGCGCATCGTGCGCTTCGTGTCGGCCGTCCACGCGGAGACGAGCAGCCCGTCGCGGTGCGCCCGGTCCGTCAGCTCCCGGCTCACCAGGCCGAAGCGGTAGTTCAGCCAGCGCGGCCTCACCGCGGCCAGCAGCTCCGGACGCGGCGGGGCAAGCGTGGTCCAGGTCAGGGCGATCTCGGCGGACGGATCGGCGGCGCGCACCCGCAGCATCGCGTCCGCGCTCGCGCAGTAGTACGCCCGCTCGCCGGCCCCGCACTCCCGGACCGTTCCTACGATGTTCTTCACCGAGGTGTCCGTGGAGCCGGGCAGGTCCACCATCACCCGGTGCGCCCCGACGGCGAGCAGCGCCTCGCGGAGCGTGGGCACCCCGCCGCCCGTCAGCTCCCTCAGCTCCGCGTGGTCCAGCCGGTCCAGCCTCCGGTCGTGGCCCCACAGCCGCTCCAGCGTCGCGTCGTGCAGCAGGACGGGCACCCCGTCGCGGGTCACCCGAACATCGATCTCGACCGCGTCCGCCCCCCGTTCGAAGGCGGAGCGGATCGAGGGCAGAGTGTTCTCGCGCGCGAGATACGGATCGCCGCGATGTCCCACGGCGGTGACGTTGGTGACGGTGTTGGCCATGGGGCCATTGTCGACGACCGGTTCAGCGGCCGGGAGCCCGGAGCCAGTTCGTCGTGTACGTGTCGATCTCCTCGGCCAACTTCCGCTTGCCCGCCGGGTCGAGGAACGAGGCCTCCACGGCGTTCTTCGCGAGCTCCGCGATGCCGCGCTCGTCGAGCTCCAGCAGCCGGGCGGCCACCGCGTACTCGTTGTTGAGGTCCGTGCCGAACATCGGCGGGTCGTCGCTGTTGACGGTCACCAGCACGCCCGCCGCCACCATCTCCCGGATCGGGTGCAGCTCGATGTCCGTGACCGCGCGGGTGGCGATGTTCGAGGTCGGGCAGACCTCCAGCGCGATGCGGTGCTCGGCGAGGTGCTCCAGCAGCCGGGGGTCCTGGACGGAGCTGGTGCCGTGCCCGATGCGCTCGGCGCGCAGCGCGGTCAGGGCGTCCCAGACCGTCTGCGGCCCGGTGGTCTCCCCGGCGTGCGGCACCGAGTGCAGGCCCGCGGCGATGGCCCGGTCGAAGTACGGCTTGAACTGCGGACGGTCCACCCCGATCTCCGGTCCGCCGAGGCCGAAGGAGACGAGCCCCTCGGGCCGGTGCTCCACCGCGAGCCGGACGGTCTCCTCGGCCGACTGGAGACCGGCCTCGCCCGGAATGTCGAAGCACCAGCGCAGCACGGTGCCCAGCTCGGCCTCGGCCGCCCTGCGCGCGTCCTCGATGGCCTCCATGAACCCGACCTCGGGGATGCCCCGGCGGGTCGAGCTGTACGGCGTCACGGTCAGCTCCGCGTACCGGATGTTCTGCCGGGCCATGTCCCGCGCCACCTCGAAGGTGAGCAGCCGGACGTCCTCGGGGGTGCGGACCAGGTCCACCACCGAGAGATAGACCTCGATGAAGTGCGCGAAGTCAGTGAAGGTGAAGAAGTCGACCAGCGCCTCCGGGTCCGTGGGGACCTTGGAGTCCGGATGCCGGGCGGCCAGCTCCGCGACGATCCGGGGCGAGGCCGACCCGACATGGTGGACATGGAGCTCGGCCTTGGGCAGCCCGGCGATGAAGGGATGCGGATCGGTCATCGGAAATCTCCCGTTCGGCGTGACGTCGGCCGGGCGTACCGGCCCCACCGATCATCGCAGGCGGGGTCCGGGGCGTTGAGGTCTGGCCGTAGCATGACGGGACCACGATGGGGGAGGCCCATGTCAGACAACACAGAGCAGCCCGGGGGCGGGGCCGCGCCACGCGATCCGTGGGCGCCGCCGGACAGCAGGGTGGAACTGGGCAAGCCGGCTGCGCCCACGCCGCCGCCCGCCCCGGTCCACGCCCAGCCGACCGTGACGTCGATGCCGAGCGCCGGACCGGCCGCGGGGGACGGCACCGGGCCGATACCCCAGGCCGGAGGCTTCGGTCCCGCACCCTCGGAAGTACCGCCGCCGCCGATCGGCCCGAACGGCCCCGGCCACGCGGCCCCGCCGCCCGCCGCGCACTACGGCTACCCGGCTCCGCCCCCGCAGCCGTACGGCGGCTACCCGGGCTACGGCGCCTACGGAGCAGGTCCGGCCGGCTGGGCCCCCGCGCCCAACAACGGACTGGGCACGGCCGCGATGGTGATCGGCATCATCTCGGTCGTCGGCTTCTGCATGTACGGCGTCAACATCATCCTCGGCATCCTCGCGCTCATCTTCGGCATCATCGGCCTCGGCCGTGCCAAGCGGGGCGAGGCCACCAACCGGGGCATGGTGCTCGCCGGGGTCATCCTCGGCCCCGTCGGCATCGTCATCGGCGCCGCGTTCCTCGGCCTGGCCATCTGGGCCGCGACGAGCTCCGACAGCGACAGTGACAGGGACAGCAACGACAGCTACGACGACCCGTTCGCCACATCGCTGGTCGTCGAGGACCGCCGCTAGGTCCTGGCACCGCCGGCGCCAACGCCGTACACCTCGGCCGGGCAGGGACCGCTCCCCGCCCGGCCGGGCTTCGGTGGCCGCCACCCGCCGCGCCCCCGTACGAGAACCGCCAGGACACCTGCGTACGGGACCCGCCCCAGGCACCTGCGTACGGGAACCCGCCCCAGGTCCTTGCGTACGGGAACCGCCCCAGGCATCTGCGTACCGGAACCGCCCCAGTCGCCCCCCGTACGGAAACCGCCTCAGGCCTCCGCGCCCGCCCGCAGCCTCTCCCGCGCCTCCATCAGCGCGAAGCCCAGCAGATTCAGCCCCCGCCACTGCTGCGGCCGCTCCACCCGCTCGTCGTCCGCCGCGAGTCCGATGCCCCAGATCCGGTCCAGCGGGGACGCCTCCACCAGCACCCGGTTCCCGGTGCCCAGGAGGAAGCCGCCCAACTCCGGGTCCTGCCCGAACTTGTGCGTGCTGCCCTCCGCCACCAGGGCGAACCGCTCCCGTATCCACACGTCCTCGTCGAAACCGCGGACCAGGCGCCCCGCCTTCTTCGCCGCCGCGGGGCTCTTCGCCGAGACCGCCGCCCGCTCCGCCTCCGGATCGCCGAAGAGCCGCGCCTTGCCGGCCATCATCCAGTGCTCGGCACTCGCGTAGGTCACCCCGTCCACCGTGAACGGCGACGGCCACCACTGGCTGAGGCAGCTGCTCCCCAGCCGGCCGTCCGGGCGCGGGCGGTGCCCCCAGAACGGCAGGTACTTCACCCGCTTGGCCCCCGCCACGTCCGCCAGAAGCTTATCGATCGGTCCCATGGCATGTGAGTGTGGCATCCGCCACTGACACTCCGTACGGGGATTTCCGCACCGACACGACACATGGTCGACAGATTCCGTCGCGTAACCAAAAGGCAACAACGGAATCACTTGTTGGGCTTGAACCCCTCTGTCAGGATCGGCACTCAATTCACGAAGAAGCTACGCCGACCCCGCCCAGCGGGTACAGCGGCGGAGGAGAGCGTCATGAGCAACGGCTTCCAGGTTCAGGACCGCTTCGCGGAAGGTGCGCAGTACATCGGCGGCAAGCTGCTCCCCGGTACGTCCGGCCATCACCACGAGGTGGTGAACCCCGCGACCGGCAGATGCGTGCTCCGCTACGAGCTGGCGGGCGCCGATGACGTGGACGCGGCCGTCGCCGCCGCCCGCGCCGCCTTCCCCGGCTGGTCCGGCGCCACCCCCGGGGAACGCTCCGAGGCGATGCACCGCTTCGCCGCGGTCCTCGCCGAGCAGGCGGACGACTTCGCGTACGCCGAGTCCCTCCAGTGCGGCAAGCCGATCAAGCTCTCCACCGAGTTCGACGTCCCCGGCACCGTCGACAACGCCGCCTTTTTCGCGGGCGCGGCACGCCATCTGGAGGGCAAGGCCGCCGCCGAGTACGACGGCGACCACACCTCCTACGTACGCCGCGAGGCGATCGGCGTCGTCGGCTCCATCGCCCCCTGGAACTACCCCCTCCAGATGGCAGCCTGGAAGGTCCTCCCGGCCGTCGCCGCGGGCAACACCATCGTCCTCAAGCCCGCCGAACTGACCCCGCTCACCTCGCTGATGTTCGCTCAGGCCGCCACCGAGGCCGGTATCCCCGACGGCGTGATCAACATCGTCACCGGCGCGGGCAAGGACGCCGGCGAACACCTCGTCGGCCACCCCGACGTCGTGATGACCTCCTTCACCGGCTCCACCGCCGTCGGCAAACGGGTCGCGGAGATCGCCACCGCCACCGTCAAGCGCCTCCACCTGGAGCTCGGCGGCAAGGCCCCCTTCCTGGTCTTCGACGACGCCGACCTGGAGGCAGCCGTCCACGGCGCGGTCGCCGGCTCCCTCATCAACACCGGCCAGGACTGCACCGCCGCCACCCGCGCCTACGTCCAGCGCCCGCTCTACGACGCCTTCGTCCGGGACGTCGCCGCGCTCATGGAGACCGTCCGGCTCGGCGACCCCTTCGACGCCGCCACCGACCTGGGCCCCCTGATCAGCCACGCCCAGCGCGACCGCGTCGCCGCCTTCGTCGAGCGGGCCCGCGGCTACGCCCGGGTCGTCACCGGCGGCGAGGCCCCCGGCGGCGACCTCGCCGACGGCGCGTACTACCGGCCCACCCTCGTCGCGGACGCCGACCAGGACAGCGAGATCGTCCAGTCGGAGATCTTCGGGCCCGTCCTCGTGGTGCTGCCCTTCGACACCGACGACGAGGGCATCGCCCTCGCCAACGACACCCCGTACGGACTGGCCGCCTCCGCCTGGACCCGCGACCTGTACCGCGCGAACCGCACCACCCGCGAGATCCAGGCGGGCTGTGTGTGGGTGAACGACCACATCCCGATCCTGTCCGAGATGCCGCACGGCGGATACAAGGCCAGCGGTTTCGGCAAGGACATGTCGGCGTACTCCTTCGAGGAGTACACGCAGGTCAAGCACGTCATGTACGACAACACCGCGGTGGCCCGCAAGGACTGGCACCGCACGATCTTCGGGGACCGATAGCAGCTGCCGCGCGACCGGGGCCCACGGGCCCGAGCGGCCTCCCACCCGAAAGGGCAACGCGTATGGAGAGTTACGAGCCCGAACGCCTCTCGTCCGCCCAACTGGCGGCCATGAGGCGTTCCCTGACCAGCGGCAGGGGCGCCCTCACCCGCCGCTCCCTGCTGCGCGCCTCCGGCATGGGCGCGCTCGCACTGGGCGGCATGGCCACCCTCGGCGCGTGCGGCATCCCGCCCGCCAAACGCGCCGACGCCGGAACGGCCTCCGACGACCACTCGGCCGAGGAGAAGGAAGTCACCTTCTCCAACTGGACCGAGTACATGGACGTCAGCGAGGACGAGAAGGGCCGCCCCACCCTGGAGGCCTTCACCCAGCGCACCGGGATCAGGGTCAAGTACACCGAGGACATCAACGACAACGTCGAGTTCTTCGGGAAGATCAAACCGCAGCTCGCGGCCGGCCAGAACACCGGGCGCGACCTCATATGCGTCACCGACTGGCTCGCCGCCCGCATCATCCGGCTCGGCTGGGCGCAGAAGCTCGACCCCTCGAACCTCCCGCACGCCTTCGCGAACGTCTCCGCCCAGTTCCGCACCCCCGACTGGGACCCGGGCCGCGCCTACTCCTATCCCTGGACCGGCATCCCGACCGTCATCGCGTACAACGTGAAGGCGACCGGCGGCCGCAAGGTCGACTCCGTCACCCAGCTGCTCGACGACCCGAAGCTCAAGGGCCGCGTCTCCTTCCTCTCCGAGATGCGCGACACCATCGGCATGACCCTCCTCGACCAGGGCAAGGACCCGGGGAAGTTCACCGACACCGACTTCGACGGCGCGATCGGCCGCCTCCAGAAGGCCGTCGACAAGAAGCAGATCCGCCGCTTCACCGGCAACGACTACACCGCCGACCTCAGCAAGGGCGACATCGCCGCCTGCGTCGGCTGGGCCGGGGACGTCATCCAGCTCCAGGCCGACAACCCGGACATCAGGTTCGCGATCCCGGCCGCCGGATACATCACCTCCAGCGACAACCTCCTGGTCCCCGCGCAGGCCCGGCACAAGACCAACGCCGAGAAGCTCATCGACTACTACTACGAACCGCCGGTCGCCGCCCAGCTCGCCGCGTACATCAACTACGTCTGCCCGGTCGACGGCGTACGCGACGAACTCGCGAAGATCGACGCGTCGATGGCCTCCAACACGCTGATCCTTCCCGACAGGGAGATGGCGGCGAAGTCCCGCTCCTTCCGCTCCCTGTCCTCGAAGGAAGAGACGGCGTACGAGGAGAAGTTCGCCAAGCTCATCGGCGCCTGACCACCGGACCCGCCGCCGGCCGCACCGTCCGGGACAACCCGCCCGGCCCGGCCCCTCCGAGGTCACCCGCCACCCCTTTCCCCGAACTCCCCCCGAACACACTGGGACTGCGACCCATGACACAGCAGCAGACCGCGGGCGGCGATGTCCGCCTCGCCGGGATCAGCAAGACCTACGGCTCCTTCACCGCCGTGCAGCCGCTCGACCTGACCGTCCCCCAGGGCTCCTTCTTCGCCCTGCTCGGCGCGTCCGGCTGCGGCAAGACCACCACCCTGCGGATGATCGCGGGCCTGGAGGAGGCCACCACCGGCACGGTCTTCCTCGGGGAGAAGGACATCACCGACCTGCCCCCGTACAAGCGGCCCGTCAACACCGTCTTCCAGAGCTACGCGCTCTTCCCGCACCTGGACATCACCGAGAACGTCGCCTTCGGGCTGCGCCGTCGCGGCATCAAGTCGGTGAAGAAGCAGGTCGACGACATGCTGGAGCTCGTCGAGCTCGGCGACTTCGCCCGGCGTAAACCGCACCAGCTCTCCGGCGGCCAGCAGCAGCGCGTCGCCGTCGCCCGCGCGCTCATCAACCACCCGCAGGTCCTGCTGCTCGACGAACCGCTCGGCGCCCTCGACCTCAAGCTCCGGCGCCAGATGCAACTGGAGCTCAAACGGATCCAGACCGAGGTCGGCATCACCTTCGTGCACGTCACCCACGACCAGGAGGAGGCCATGACCATGGCCGACACCGTCGCGGTGATGAACGGGGGCCGGGTCGAGCAACTCGGCGCGCCCGCCGACCTCTACGAGAACCCGCGCACCACCTTCGTCGCCAACTTCCTCGGCACGTCCAACCTCATCGAGGGCGAGGTCCTCTCCACGGGCGACGATCTGGTGGTGGCCGCGGGCGGCGGCAAGCTCACCCTGCCCCGCGAGCGATGTTCCGCCCCCACGACGAGCGGCGGCCGGCTCCTCCTCGGGATCCGGCCCGAGAAGATATCCCTGGCCCACGCGGACGACGCGGACTCCATAGCCGTCGGCCGCAACCGCGTCACCGGCCGCGTCGTCGACTCCAGCTTCATCGGCGTCTCCACCCAGTACGTGGTCGAGAGCCCGGCGGGCAAGGCGCTCCAGGTGTACGAGCAGAACGTCGACCGGCGCACGGGACTCCTTCCCGGCGCCGAGGTGGTCCTGCACTGGAACCCCGCCCACACCTTCGGACTCGACGCCGACCAAGACATCGACGCCGGCGTGGAGAGCGTGGAGGACGCGGCGTGAGCCTCACCGAGGCGCCGCCCGCGCCCCCCTCCCAGCCGGAGGAGCCCAGGGAACCGGTGCTCCGCAAGCCCTCCACCCGCAAACGGCTCGTCCCCTACTGGCTGCTGCTCCCCGGCATCCTCTGGCTGGTCGTCTTCTTCGCCCTGCCGCTCGTCTACCAGGCCTCCACCTCCGTACAGACCGGCTCGCTGGAGCAGGGCTTCGAGATCACCTGGCACTTCCAGACGTACGTGGACGCGCTGCGCGAGTACTACCCGCAGTTCATCCGGTCCCTGCTGTACGCGGGCACCGCCACGATCCTGTGCCTGCTGCTGGGCTACCCGCTCGCCTACCTCATCGCCTTCAAGGCGGGCCGCTGGCGCAACCTGGTGCTCGTCCTGGTCATCGCCCCGTTCTTCACCAGCTTCCTCATCCGTACGCTGGCCTGGAAGACGATCCTCGCCGACGGCGGCGCGGTCGTGGACGTGCTGAACACCCTGCACGTCCTGGACGTCACCAGCTGGCTCGGCTGGACCGAGTCCAACCGGGTCCTCGCCACCCCGATGGCCGTCGTCTGCGGCCTCACGTACAACTTCCTGCCGTTCATGATCCTGCCGCTCTACACCTCACTGGAGCGGATCGACGGCCGGCTGCACGAGGCGGCGGGCGACCTCTACGCCACCCCCACCACCACCTTCCGCAAGGTGACGTTCCCGCTCTCCATGCCCGGCGTCGTCTCCGGCACCCTGCTCACCTTCATCCCGGCCAGCGGCGACTACGTCAACGCCGAGCTGCTGGGCTCCACGGACACCAAGATGGTCGGCAGCGTCATCCAGAGCCAGTTCCTGCGGGTCCTGGACTATCCGACGGCCGCCGCGCTCTCGTTCATCCTCATGGCGATCGTCCTGCTGGCGGTCACCTTCTACATCCGCCGCTCCGGTACGGAGGACCTGGTCTGATGCCCGTACTGCGCTGGATACGCCGGAACCTGGTCGTCATCGCCGGTCTGCTGACCCTCGCGTACATGATCGTTCCGAACATCGTCGTGATGGTGTTCTCGTTCAACAAGCCCAACGGGCGCTTCAACTACGCCTGGCAGCGGTTCTCGCTGGACGCCTGGAAGGACCCCTGCGGCGTCGCCGACCTGTGCGGCTCGCTCTCCCTCTCGCTCCAGATCGCCTTCTGGGCGACGCTCGGGGCGACCGCGCTCGGCACGATGATCGCGTTCGCGCTGGTCCGCTACCGCTTCCGGGCGCGCGGCGCGATCAACTCGCTGATCTTCCTGCCGATGGCGATGCCCGAGGTCGTCATGGCCGCGTCCCTGCTCACGCTGTTCCTGAACATGGGCGCCCAGCTCGGCTTCTGGACCGTGCTCATCGCCCACATCATGTTCTGCCTCAGCTTCGTCGTCACGGCCGTCAAGGCGCGTGTCATGTCGATGGACTCGAGACTGGAGGAAGCCGCCCGCGACCTGTACGCGGGCCCCGTGCAGACCTTCGTGCGGGTGACCCTCCCCATCGCCGCCCCAGGGATCGCGGCGGGAGCGCTGCTCGCCTTCGCGCTCTCGTTCGACGATTTCATCATCACGAATTTCAACGCGGGCTCCACCGTCACGTTCCCCATGTTCGTCTGGGGATCGGCACAGCGCGGCACGCCCGTGCAGATCAACGTCATCGGCACCGCCATGTTCATCATGGCGATATCGGTGGTTCTCGTCGGCCAGGTCATAGCCGCCCGGCGGAAGAACAACGCTCGACCCTGAAAGTCCCGAAGGAGTTGGAAACCATGGCCCCAGCTGCCATGCGTACTGCCGCACGATCACTCTCCGGCGCCAAGCCGGTCTCCTACTGGCTGGACGACCCGGCCAAGCCCGATCCGCTGCCCGCCCTCACCGGCGACGAGCACACCGACCTGCTGGTCGTCGGCGGCGGCTACAGCGGTCTGTGGACCGCGCTCATCGCCAAGGAGCGCGACCCGGACCGGGACGTCGTCCTCATCGAGGGGCACGAGGTGGGCTGGGCCGCCTCGGGCCGCAACGGCGGCTTCTGCGCCGCCTCCCTCACCCACGGCCTGGCCAACGGCGTGGAGCGCTGGCCGGACGAGATCGCGAAGCTGGAGGAGCTGGGGGAGCGCAACCTCGACGCCATCGAGGCCGCGGTCGCCCGCTACGGCATCGACTGCGAGTTCGAGCGCACCGGCGAGATCGACGTCGCCACCGAACCCCACCAGCTCCAGGAGCTGCGGGAATGGCACGAGGAGATCGTGGGGCTCGGCATCACGGGCGTGGACTTCCTGGACCGTGAGGCCCTCCGCGCGGAGGTCGACTCGCCCACCTTCCTCGGCGGGCTCTGGGACCGGCGCGGCGTCGCGATGCTGCACCCGGCGAAGCTCGCCTGGGGCCTGAAGCGGGCCTGCCTGGAGCTGGGCGTACGGATTCACGAGCACACCCGGGGCCTGGACCTGGTCCGCTCCGGATCGGGAATGGCGGTCCGCACCCCGTACGGACGGGTCTTCGCGCGCCGCGTCGCGCTGGGCACCAACATCTTCCCGTCGCTCGTCAAGCGGATCCGCCCGTACACCGTGCCCGTCTACGACTACGCGCTGATGACCGACCCGCTCACCCCGGAGCAGCTCGACTCCATCGGCTGGAAGGGGCGCCAGGGACTGGGCGACAGCGCCCATCAGTTCCACTACTTCCGGCTTTCCGCGGACAACCGGATCCTGTGGGGCGGATACGACGCGATCTACCCGTACGGAGGCCGGCTCAGCGCCGATCTCGACCAGCGGCCGGAGACGTTCCTGAAACTCGCGGAGCAGTTCTTCACCTGCTTCCCGCAGCTTTCCGGACTGCATTTCTCGCACGCCTGGGGCGGTGCGATCGACACCTGTTCCCGCTTTACGGCGTTCTTCGGAACGGCCCATCAGGGCCGGGTCGCGTACGCCGCCGGATACACCGGTCTCGGTGTCGGATCGACCCGTTTCGGGGCCGACGTGATGCTCGATCTGCTCTCCGGCGAGGAGACGGCACGGACCCGGCTGGACATGGTCCGTTCCAAGCCGATGCCGTTCCCGCCGGAGCCCTTCGCCTGGGCCGGGATCGAGATCACCAAGCGGTCCCTGGCCCGCGCCGACAGCAACGGCGGGCACCGCAATCTCTGGCTGAGGGCCATGGACCGGCTGGGCCTCGGCTTCGACAGCTGAGCCGCTTCCGGCCCAGGTCAGATGCTGTGACCCAGCTCACTACTGATCAGTAGCACCAACCCGCGTCATAGTCGGCACCGAACCCTCTCTCGCATGTGTACGCACCGGCGGAACCCCGCCGGTGCTCACGTCGACGGGAGGCTGGTCATGACGGGCTCGGAAACGAAAGCCGCGGTCGAGTGGCTCACATCGGTGGCACCGGACCCGGCCGCCTGCCGGTGGGAGTGGGAGCGCAATCCGCAGGGGATCGCGCTCCTTCCGGCCGGCAGGCGCTGGGACGTCCTGATCCTCCCGGGCGAACTGGGCTACCCGACGCTCGACGTACTCACCCGCCTGATCGACCGTCCGGGCCCCGTTCTCGCCGACTTCGGCGAGTCGCGCATGGGCTTCTTCGTCCCGCCGGGCACCGCCTCCCGCTGGATCGGCACCGGGATCAGGGGCTGCGGCCGGGGCACCTGGATCGTCGTCCCCTACCCGGGGCGGGTCACCGGGGGAGTGCGCTGGCTGGTCCCGCCGGACGGTTCAGGGACCCTCACGGACGCCGGACTCCTCGAACTCGCGATGCACGAGGCGGCGGGCGCGGCCGCCCGGGACGCCCGCGGGGAGCGTCCGGAGGGCTGGGAGGGCCGCCAGAGGTCTTGACAACCTGATTGGTCTGGACCATGTTGTGCGCACGCCAACCCGAATTCCCCCCTGCGCGGAGGCTGTTGTGGAACGCACCGGACCAACTGTCAGATTCTCCAGACTTCTGGCCGTCTGCTCGGCCGGCCTGCTCGCCGCCGGAGCCCTGGTCGCCTCGGCCCCGGCGGCAGGCGCCGCCGATGTGGACCTGGCACGCAACGGCGGCTTCGAGGCGGGCCTGGACGGCTGGAACTGCGCGGCCTCCAGCGGCGCGGCCGTCTCCACGCCCACCCGCAGCGGCGTCTCCGCGCTCAAGGCGACCCCGGCCGGCAACGACCACGCCAAGTGCTCGCAGAGCATCACGGTCAAGCCCAACTCCTCGTACACGCTGAGCGCCTGGGTGCAGGGCAGCCACGTCTACCTCGGCGCGACCGGCACCGGCACCACCGACGTCTCCACCTGGACCCAGTCCCCCGGTGCGTGGAAGCAGCTCACCACCACCTTCAAGACGGGCCCCTCCACCACCTCCGTGAGCGTCTACACCCACGGCTGGTACGGCACCCCGGCCTACTACGCCGACGACCTCACCCTCGTCGGCCCCGGCGGCGAGCCCGTCGTGATCCCGGCCGTCCCCGCCGGCCTGAAGACCACGGCGATCACCTCCTCCTCGGTCGCGCTCTCCTGGAACGCCGTCTCCGGCGCGAGCGGCTACCACGTCTACCGCGGCGGTACGAAGGTCGCCACGGCCACCGGTCCCTCCGCCACCGTGACCGGCCTGACCGCCTCCACCGCGTACAGCTTCCAGGTCACCGCCGCCAACGCGGCCGGAGAGTCCGCGAAGTCGGCCGCCATCACCGCGACCACCACGGCGGGCGGAGGGGGAGGCGACACCAAGCTCCCGCCCCGCGCCCTCGTCGGCTACCTGCACTCCAGCTTCGCCAACGGCTCCGGCTACACCCGGCTGGCGGACGTGCCCGCCTCCTGGGACGTCATCAACCTCGCCTTCGGTGAGCCCACCTCCGTCACCTCCGGCGACATCCGCTTCGCGCTCTGCCCGGTCGCCGAGTGCCCGAACGTCGAGTCCGAGGCGGAGTTCAAGGCCGCGATCAAGGCCAAGCAGGCCGCGGGCAAGAAGGTGCTGATCTCGATCGGCGGCCAGAACGGACAGGTGCAGCTCGGCTCCACCGCGGCCCGGGACGCCTTCGTCACCTCCGTCTCGAAGATCATCGACACCTACGGCCTGGACGGCCTGGACATCGACTTCGAGGGGCACTCCCTCTCCCTCAACACCGGCGACACCGACTTCCGCAGCCCCACCACACCGGTGATCGTCAACCTGATCTCCGCGGTGAAGTCCCTCAAGGCGAAGTACGGCCCGGACTTCGTCCTCACCATGGCGCCCGAGACCTTCTTCGTGCAGCTCGGCTACCAGTTCTACGGTTCCGGCCCCTGGGGCGGTCAGGACCCGCGCGCCGGCTCCTACCTGCCGGTCATCCACGCACTGCGCGACGACCTGACCCTGCTGCACGTCCAGGACTACAACTCGGGTCCGATCATGGGCCTGGACAACCAGTACCACTCGATGGGCGGCGCGGACTTCCACATCGCGATGACCGACATGCTGCTCGCGGGCTTCCCCGTGGCGGGCGACACCGGCAAGGTCTTCCCCGGCCTGCGCCCCGACCAGGTCGCCATCGGCCTCCCGGCCTCCACCCAGGCGGCCAACGGCCACACCTCACCGGCCGAGGTCAACAAGGCGCTCAACTGCCTGACCAAGAAGACCGACTGCGGCTCCTACCAGACCCACGGGACCTGGTCCGACCTGCGCGGCCTGATGACCTGGTCGATCAACTGGGACCGCTTCAACAACTGGGAGTTCAGCCGGAACTTCGACGCCTACTTCGGCAACTGACCCACCACAGGGGCGCGAGCACGACAGGCCCCAGGCACCAACTGGCCAGCACGTCCAGAGGCCAGTGGTAGCCGTGCAGCACCAGACCGATGCCCGTCGCCGTGGTCAACAGGATCGCGGCGACGGGCATCATCCACGCCCGGGGCCAGGAAGCCTCCCGGAGCCACGACGGACGCGGGAGGGCCAGCAGCACCAGGGCCGACGCCCCGTACGCCACGGCGGCCGTCGCCGTATGACCGGACGGGTAGTAGTTGACCGCCTCGGTCAGCGGCCCCTGCCGGGCCGTCGCCACCTTCAGCGGGATCACCAGCGCGGGCACCGCCGCCATGGTGAGGGCCGCGTACACGGCGAGCCGCCGGGCGCCGCGCCACAGCGCGTACCCGACCGCGCAGCTCAGCACCGGAAGCGCCACCGGCATCCCGCCGAGATCGGAGAGCACCTGCGTCAGCGGAGCCGGGCCGCGACCGAACAGCTCCCCGCCCACGCGCTCGTCGAGCCGCAGCAGCGGACCCTGGAGGGCGACCTGCCAGGTGATCAGCGAGAAGAGAACCGCGAGCAGACCGAGGCCGAGGAAGCGGAGAACGAGAGGGGCCGGCCACCCGGGAACAGGGGGGGTTGTTCCGGGATGGCCGGCGGGATCGGTTCGCCGCGCGCCCCGGGGGGTGTGGGGCGGGCGGCCGTCCGATCGGTGAGGAGTCCCGGAGCCGGAGGCTCCGGTGTGCGCGAACGCACGCCCGGGACGGCGCGGGGGGAGCCCCGGCCCGGCGTCGGCCGCGGTTTCCCGCGACCGAGGTGTTTCTCTCATCTGCAGAAACCGTACGGCAGCGGAGGGGCGGCCGACAGTCGACACCGCCTCCCGCCATCGCCCCCGCACACGTTCTTCACAGGCCCTCACCCGGATGGCGGACGGAAGCGGTGAAAGGCCGCCCCCGCCCGGCCCCGGGTTCGAAGGATCAGAGCGTGCCGAACGCCTGCTCGATCACGTCGAGGCCCTCGTTCAGCAGGTCCTCGCCGATCACCAACGGCGGCAGGAAGCGCAGGACGTTGCCGTACGTGCCGCAGGTGAGCACCAGGACGCCCTCGGCGTGACAGGCCTTCGCGAGCGCGCCGGCCGCCTCCGGGTTCGGGTCCTTCGAGCCGGACCTCACCAGCTCGATCGCGATCATCGCGCCGCGACCGCGGATGTCGCCGATGATGTCGCCGTTCGGCAGCTTGGCCCGCATCTCGGCGAGGCGGCCCTTCATGACCTCCTCGATCCGCCTGGCCTTCCCGTTCAGGTCCAGCTCGCGCATCGTCTCGATGGCGCCGAGCGCTCCGGCGCAGGCCACCGGGTTACCGCCGTACGTACCGCCCAGGCCGCCCGCGTGCGCGGCGTCCATGATCTCGGCCCGGCCCGTCACGGCGGACAGCGGCAGACCGCCGGCGATGCCCTTGGCGGTGGTGATCAGGTCCGGGACGATGCCCTCGTCCTCGCAGGCGAACCACTGGCCGGTACGGCAGAAGCCGGACTGGATCTCGTCCGCGACGAACACGATGCCGTGGTTTTTCGCGAACCGCGCGATCGCCGGGAGGAAGCCCTTGGCCGGCTCGATGAAGCCGCCCTCGCCGAGTACCGGCTCGATGATGATCGCGGCGACGTTGTCCGCGCCGATCTGCTTGGTGATCTCGTCGATGGCCTGCGCGGACGCCTCGGCGCCGGCGTTCTCGGGCCCGGTCGGCCAGCGGTAGCCGTAGGCGACCGGGACGCGGTAGACCTCGGGCGCGAACGGGCCGAAGCCCTGCTTGTACGGCATGTTCTTCGCCGTCATGCCCATGGTGAGGTTGGTGCGGCCGTGGTAGCCGTGGTCGAAGACGACGACGGCGGTGCGCTTGGTGTATGCGCGGGCGATCTTCACCGCGTTCTCGACGGCCTCGGCGCCCGAGTTGAACAGCGCGGACTTCTTCGCGTGGTCGCCCGGCGTCAGCTCGGCGAGCTGCTCGCAGACCTCGACGTACCCCTCGTACGGCGTGACCATGAAACAGGTGTGGGTGAACTCCGCGAGCTGCGCGGAGGCCCGCCGCACCACGGCCTCGGCGGAGGCGCCCACGGAGGTCACGGCGATCCCGGACCCGAAGTCGATCAGCCGGTTGCCGTCCACGTCCTCGATGATCCCCCCGCCCGCACGGGCGGTGAACACCGGCAGGGTGGAGCCCACACCTGCGGCGACGGCGGCGAGACGGCGAGCCTGCAGCTCCACCGACTTCGGGCCGGGGATGGCGGTGACGACGCGGCGCTCCTGCGGAATTGCGGTCATGAGGGGCTCCTGGGGGGTGTTTCGGACGCTCTTCTTCTCGCAGGCTAGGGGCGGGGGAGGGGTGCGGGCATGCTCCGATCGGGAGTGGTGGGAACGTGTCCTTGTCCTCGGCGGACAGATGGTGGGATGAAGTGACCTGGGTGCCGGGAATGACCATGAGGTTCTGATTCCGGGTACTAGATTGAGCGACTGCACCGAGATACCGCCTTGGCACGTCAGGGGAGCAGTGGCAATGGGCACCGAGGGCACGTACGACTCGCAGCGTGAGCAGGGCGGGCAGGGTGCGGACGATCCCGGCGCGCGGTGGCTCGGCGGCTCCTACGGGGGCGGGCCCGGCGCCGTCAGGGTGCCTCGTCCCACGCCGCCTCCGCCTCCCCTGCCCCCGCTTCCGCCCCGTTCGCCCGCCGCGGTCCTCGATGTTCGGCAGTGGCTCCGGGCGCATCGCGCGGACGCCGAGCCCGGCCTCTGGCGGTACGGGCACCGGCCGAGGCCGGCGGGAGACTCGGCCGAGGTGCCCACCCGCGCTCTGGTCGTGGGTGTGCTCATCTCGATCGCCTGTGGGATCTTCGCGTGGGCCGTCTGGCGCACCGACTACATCGCCGTGCAGCGGCTCCCCCTGAAACTGTTCACCCCCTCCGACTGGTGGCGCGGCGAACCAGGGCAGTCCGCGCGGACGGCCAGCGCCGTCTACAACAGTCTCTTCGCCGCCCTCCTGATCTATTTCTGCGGACGGCTCGGCAACTGGCCGGCGCTGTACCGGAGGCTGGTCATGGACCGGCCCCAACCCGCCAGGGCGCTTGCCGCCGCGCTCGCGGGTCTCCTGGTGGTGTGGATCGTCCTGGGCACGAGCCTGCTTCCGTTCTTCTACGCCGTCCTTCACGCGCTGGTGCCGGTGTCCGTGTTCCGCGGCGATCCGGAGACGGCTGCCGTCATGGGGGTGGCCGTCTACGTCCTGATCGGGGCGGCTCTGCTGTGGCCGTTCGCCCGGACCGGCGGATGGCTGGAGTTCTTCCGGAAGCCCGGCCCCGTCGGCGCCCCTCCGGAAACCGAGCCCGAGACGGGTGAGGATCCCGCGGTGTGGCCGCGGCTGAGGGCCGCGGGGCAGCCCGGGGCCGCCGACCGGCTTGCCGCCGAGGTCGCCGCCCGGCGCATGAACGATGTCGACTGCGCCAGGATCGGCCACGCGTGGTCGCGGGTGGAGGCCGGGGCTCTTCCGCCCGGCGTCTTCGTCGACGGAGTGGTGAAGCGCGGGGCGGCGGCCTGTCTGCATCCCTCGGGCGACCGCGATCTCCCGGTCCGCGCCGCCACCCACGATCTGCTGACCGCGCAGGTGCGGATGGGCGCCTACGCCGAACACCCGCGCAATCCCTCCGCCCGGAGGGGGGCGGGAGCGGCTCTCGACCCTTCCGTCCTCGGTACCTCGCTTCTGGCAGTCGGCCCCCACGGCTCCGACCGGACGCGACGCCTGGTGAGGCCGGTGGTGGAGTCGCTCTCCCTCCAGGCACTGGCCGGGCGGGCGGCCGTGGTCGTCGTCTCCGCCGAAGGCGCCGAGCTGGGGCCCGAGGCTTCCTACGACGTCGTGGTGAAGATCGGCGACGCCGACTCGGTGTACGACCTCGACCTCTACGGCGGGATCACCGACCCGGACGAGGCCGCGATGCTCCTGTCGGAGGCCTTCACCGGCGATCTGCCGGATGTGGACAGCCGTCGGGCCGCCGTCACGCTGGGCCAGCTCATCGGCCCGTTCAACGCCGCCCGTGGCCGCTTCCCGTCGCTGCCGGAGCTGCGGGAACTGCTCGACGGCGGCCGTCAGGTGCTGGACCTGCTCCGCGCTGACCTCCAGCCGGAGGAACATCGTTCCTATCTGCGGGAGGTCGACGCACGCGAGCGCCAGCTGGGTACGTCCGCGGACCTCAGCGGAGTGCTGGCGGACCGGATCGCCTTTCTCGACAGGCCCGCCTTCAGTACCTTCTTCGACACCCGGGGCCGGTCGAGGCCCTTCTCCCTGCGCGCCCTGGAACATCCGGTGCGCGTCAAGATCGTGCTGCCGGAGCGAAGCCACCCCGAGGCCTCGCGCATTCTCACCCGTCTGGTCTTCGCCCAGTTCGTCTCCAGCGTCGGTGCGCGTCGGGACGCCTCTCTCTTCGCCGCGCTCGTACTGGACGATGCCGCGAGCGCGATGACCACCGACTCCGTCCGGGCGGTGCAGCGTCTGCGGCAGCTGAACGCCGGGGCGGTCCTGGCCGTACGGTCCCTCGACGACGTGGGGCCGCATCTGCACGCGGCGCTGCTCGGCGCGGTCGGCTGCCTGATGACGTTCCCCGGCATCACCACCTGGGAAGGCACACGCTTCGCCGAGGCCTGGGGCAAGGAATGGGTCGAGACCCGCGAGGTCGCCCAGCACACCGTCTTCGCCGACCAGCCGTTCACCCGCGCCCTGCACGCCCTGCGCAAACTCGTCACCGGCAAGGCCGTGACCACGGACGCGGTGACCGTACGTCAGGTCGAGCGGGAGCGCTGGTCCGCCTCGGAGCTGGCGTACGCGGTGCCGGCCGGGCACGCCGTCCTCTCGCTCACCACCGTTCAGGGCGAACACGCACCCCCCCTCCTCGTCCACCTCGACGGCTGAGACACCTGCCGGGAGCGAGTAGCGGAGAACGAGTACCGGGAAGTGGCGCGAAAGACGGCTGGGAGCAGCGGCTGAGAGCGGTTACCGGCACTCTGCCGCCCTGGCAGAATCGGAGACAGCCGTTCATACGCGACGGCGAACTTCGGTGTCACCGATCCGGCCGGCGATCCGGCCGTCCGCAGGGTGGCGCCGCGACCTCGTCCCCGACCTTGAGGGTTCTCGGCCCATGCCCCCCACGCTCGCCTCGCTCGTCCAGCACTCGGCGCTCAAGCTCACGGTGCGCGCGGGCGCGGACCGGCTCGGCACCCCCGTGCGCTGGGCCCACGCCAGCGAGCTGGCCGACCCCGTCCCGTACATGGACGGCGGCGAACTCCTCCTCGTGACCGCCACCAATCTCGACGCCGACGACCCCGAGTCCATGCGGCGCTATGTGCGGCGGCTGGCCGGGGCCGGGGTCGCCGGGGTGGGGTTCGCGGTCGGGGTGAACTACGACGACATCCCGGCCGCCCTCGTGGAGGCCGCCGAGGAGGCCGGGCTGCCGCTCCTCGAAGTTCCCCGCCGCACCCCGTTCCTCGCCATCAGCAAGGCCGTCTCCGCGGCCATCGCCGCCGACCAGTACCGCGCGGTCACCGCCGGCTTCGAGGCCCAGCGCGAGCTGACGAAGGCCGCGCTCGCCGGGGACGGGCCCGCCGACCTCCTCGCCCGGCTCGCCGCCCACATCGACGGCTGGGCCGCGCTGTACGACACCTCGGGCGCGGTCCTCGCCGCCGCCCCCGACTGGGCCGCCCGCCGGGCCGCCCGCCTCACCCCCGACGTCGAACGCCTCCGGGACCGCCCCGCCCCCGCAAGCGTCGTCGTCGGGGACAGCGAGGACCGGGTCGAGCTCCAGTCGCTGGGCTCCGGCCGTCGGGCCCGCGGCGCGCTGGCCGTCGGCACGGGAGCGGCGCTCGGGACCGCCGAGCGCTACGCCGTGCACTCCGCCGTCGCCCTGCTCACCCTGACCACCGCCCGATCCCGCTCCCTCCAGGGCGCCGAACAGCGCCTGGGCGCCGCCGTCCTGCGCATGCTCCTCGCCGGACAGCCCGACCATGCGCGGGCG
This sequence comes from Streptomyces sp. CNB091, assembly GCF_000377965.1. Classification (NCBI taxonomy): domain Bacteria; kingdom Bacillati; phylum Actinomycetota; class Actinomycetes; order Kitasatosporales; family Streptomycetaceae; genus Streptomyces; species Streptomyces sp. CNB091. The sequence goes on along the minus strand of NZ_KB899008.1, from coordinate 68,014 downwards.
GTCGCCGGCGACCTCTACGGCGGGCTGCTCGACGCCCCGTTCCGGCTGCTCATCGCCGAGACCGCCGCCCCCGCCGGGTCCGAGCTGCTCACCGAGACGATGGAGGCCGCCGCCGCCCGCTCCGGCGAGGCGCTGCTCCTGGTCCCCGAGGGCGAGCGCGTCGTCGTGCTCGCCGCGGACGGCGGCTCCGCCGTCGCCGCCTGCGCCGCCTACGCCGAGGCCCAGGACGACCGCGCCCCGCGCGAGGGCGGCGCCGAGGACAGCGACGTCGTGGTCGGCCTCTCCGCCCCCTCGGGCCCGATCGCCGTCTCCGCCGCGTACAAGCAGGCCGAACAGGCCCTCTCCGTCGCCCGTAGGCGCGGCAGGGCGCTGGTCGAGCACGAGGAGCTGGCCACCGGCTCGGTGCTGCCGCTGCTCGCCGACGACGCGGTACGGGCCTTCGCCGACGGCATGCTCCGCGCGCTGTACGAGCACGACGCCAAGGGCCGCGGCGACCTCGTGGCCTCCCTGCGCGCCTGGCTCTCCCGCCACGGCCAGTGGGACGCCGCCGCCGCCGACCTGGGCGTGCACCGGCACACCCTGCGCTACCGGATGCGCCGTGTGGAGGAGATCCTGGGGCGCTCGCTGGACGACCCGGACGTGCGCATGGAGCTGTGGCTCGCCCTCAAGACGACCGAGGCGGCGACGCCCGCCGGGGAGTAGCCCGGGGGCTACTCCCGGCGGGCGTCGGCCCACCCGTAATCCTCTGGCCAAATCGGAGCAGCGGACGCCCAGTCCACTCCACCCCGGACAAACACGATCGCGCCCTCCCCGCCCTACCGTGGGACCACAGCGGGAAGCCTCCCGGGCGCCCACGACCTTCGTCACGACTTCGGTCGCGACCTCCTCACGACTGCTCACGACCTCCGAAGGGCCGGAACCTCCATGACTTCGCCCCACGCCTTCTGGGTGGCCGGCCGCCAGGCCACCGGTGCCGACAGCTTCGACGTCACCAACCCGTACGACGGACGCCTCGTCGGCACCGTCAGCGTGCCGACCGACGCCCAGGTCGAGGAGGCCGTCGCCGCCGCCCACGCGGTGCGCGACGAGTTCGCCGCCACCCCGGCGCACGTCCGGGCCGCGGCCCTCGACCACGTCGTACGGCGGCTGACGGAGCGCACCGAGGAGATCGCCCAGCTGATCTCGGCGGAGAACGGCAAGCCGATCAAGTGGGCCCGCGGCGAGGTCGGCCGGGCCGTGTCCGTGTTCCGGTTCGCCGCCGAGGAGGCCCGCCGCTTCAACGGTGGCGAGGCCCAGCGGCTCGACACCGACCTCGGCGGCACCGGCCGGCTCGGGCTGACCCGGCGCTTCCCGCGCGGGGCCGTCCTCGGCATCGCGCCCTTCAACTTCCCGCTGAACCTCAGCGCCCACAAGGTCGCCCCGGCCATCGCCGTCGGCGCCCCGATCATCCTCAAGCCGGCCCCGGCCACCCCGATCTCGGCCCTCGTCCTGGGCGAGCTGCTCGCCGAGACCGACCTGCCGGCCGGCTCCTGGTCCGTCCTGACGGTCCCCAACGACAAGATGCCCGCAGTCGTCCAGGACGAGCGGCTGCCGGTCATCTCCTTCACCGGCTCGGGCCCGGTCGGCTACGCGATCATGGAGTCGGCGCCCCGCAAGCACTGCACCCTGGAGCTCGGCGGCAACGGCGCGGCCGTCGTCCTCGGCGACTACGCGTCCGAGGCCGACCTCGACTGGGCCGCCACCCGGATCGCCACGTTCTCCAACTACCAGGGCGGCCAGTCCTGCATCTCCGTGCAGCGCGTCATCGCCGACGCCGCCGTCTACGACCGGCTCGTCCCCAAGATCGTCGCCGCCGTCGAGGCCCTGGTCACCGGTGACCCGGCCGACGCCGCCACCGACGTCGGCCCCCTCGTCAGCGAGGACGCGGCCAAGCGCGTCGAGTCCTGGGTCGACGAGGCCGTCCAGGGCGGCGCCCAGCTGCTCACCGGCGGCAAGCGCGACGGGGCCACCTACGCCCCGACCGTCGTCGCCGGCCTCCCCGACGGTGTGAAGCTCTCCTGCGAAGAGGTCTTCGGCCCGGTCATGTCCCTCCAGAAGGTGGACGGCGAGGCGGAGGCGTTCGCCGCCGTCAACTCCTCCGAGTACGGCCTCCAGGCCGGCGTCTTCACCCACGACCTCCAGACCGCCTTCCGCGCCCACCGCGCCCTGGAGGTCGGCGGCGTGATCATCGGCGACGTCCCCTCGTACCGCGCCGACCAGATGCCGTACGGCGGGGCCAAGCAGTCCGGCGTCGGCCGCGAGGGCGTCCGCTACGCCATGGACGACTACACCTACGAGCGCGTCCTGGTCCTCACCGGCCTCGCCCTGTAACACCCCGGACGACCCCGCCCGCGCCCCCGCCTGGACAGCGGGTGCGGGCGGGGGGCGCGAAACGGACGGCCCGAACCCACTGTGCGGGGGTTCGGGCCGTCCGCGTTATCCGCGCGCGGGCACTCGTGCGGGTGCCGAACCACGGGTACACGGGTTACATACGGACCAGGAGCAGCCCAGTAGCAGCAGCGACTAGCAGTCCGTGCGTCCAGGTTCAGGGGTCCATCCGTCCGGTGGCGCGCGGCGAGGTGAGGTCCCTCATGTCCGCACCACACGACACCCCTCAGGCCCCCAGGGCGCCCAAGGTCACCGAACGCGAGGCGCGCCGGGTCGCCGAGGCCGCCCGGGAGCAGGACTGGCGCAAGCCCAGCTTCGCCAAGGAGCTGTTCCTGGGGCGCTTCCGTCTGGATCTGATCCATCCGCACCCCCTGCCGCCGCCCGACGACATCCGGCGCGGCGAGGAGTTCCTGGCGCGGCTGCGCACGTTCTGCGAGACGCGTGTGGACAGCGCGCGGATCGAACGCGAGGCGAAGATCCCCGACGAGGTGATCGCCGGTCTCAAGGAGCTCGGCGCGCTCGGGATGAAGATCGAGACCAAGTACGGCGGGCTCGGCCTCACCCAGGTGTACTACAACAAGGCGCTCGCCCTGGCCGGCTCGGCCAGCCCCGCGATCGGCGCGCTGCTCTCCGCGCATCAGTCGATCGGCGTACCGCAGCCCCTGAAGATCTTCGGCACCCAGGAGCAGAAGGACGTCTACCTGCCCCGGCTGGCCACCACCGACGTCTCCGCCTTCCTGCTGACCGAGCCGGACGTCGGCTCCGACCCGGCCCGCCTCGCCACCTCCGCGGTGCCCGACGGGCCGGACTACGTCCTCGACGGCGTGAAGCTCTGGACCACCAACGGCGTCGTCGCCGACCTCCTCGTCGTCATGGCCAGGGTTCCCGCCTCCGAGGGCCACCCCGGCGGCATCACCGCGTTCGTCGTCGAGGCCGACGCCCCGGGCGTCACCGTCGAGCACCGCAACGCCTTCATGGGGCTGCGCGGCATCGAGAACGGCGTCACCCGCTTCCACCGGGTCCGGGTGCCCGGCGCCTGCCGGATCGGGCCGGAGGGCGCCGGCCTGAAGATCGCCCTGACCACCCTCAACACCGGCCGCCTCTCGCTGCCCGCGATGTGCGTGGGCGTCGGCAAGTGGTCCCTGAAAATCGCCCGCGAATGGTCGGGCGTCCGGGAACAGTGGGGCAGGCCCGTCGCCAAGCACGAGGCGGTCGGCGCGAAGATCTCGTTCATCGCGGCCACCACCTTCGCCCTGGAGGCCATCGTCGACCTCTCCTCGCAGATGGCCGACGAGGACCGCAACGACATCCGCATCGAGGCCGCCCTCGCCAAGCTGTACGGCTCCGAGATGGGCTGGCTGATCGCCGACGAACTGGTCCAGATCCGCGGCGGCCGGGGTTTCGAGACCGCCGAGTCGCTGGCCGCCCGCGGCGAACGCGCCGTGCCCGCCGAGCAGATGCTCCGGGACATGCGGATCAACCGGATCTTCGAGGGCTCCACCGAGATCATGCACCTGCTGATCGCCCGCGAGGCCGTCGACGCCCACCTCAAGGTCGCGGGCGACATCATCGACCCCGACAAGCCGCTCTCCGCCAAGGCGAAGGCGGGCGCGAACGCCGCCGGGTTCTATGCCCGCTGGCTGCCCAAACTCGTCGCCGGGCCGGGACAACTGCCGCGTACGTACGCCGAGTTCCACCCCGCCGGGCACCGCGACCTCTCCGGTCACCTCCGGTACGTCGAACGGTCCTCGCGCAAGCTGGCCCGGTCCACCTTCTACGCCATGTCCCGCTGGCAGGGGCGGATGGAGACCAAGCAGGGCTTCCTCGGCCGGATCGTCGACATCGGGGCCGAACTCTTCGCGATGAGCGCCGCCTGCGTCCGCGCCGAGCACCTGCGCGGGACCGGGGAGCACGGCCGCGAGGCCTACCAGCTCGCGGACGCCTTCTGCCGGCAGGCCCGCATCCGGGTCGAGGAGCTGTTCACCCGCCTGTGGTCCAACACCGACGACCTCGACCGGCACGTCGTCGACGGCGTCCTGGCGGGGACGTACACCTGGCTGGAGGAGGGTGTCGTCGACCCCAGCGGCGAGGGCCCCTGGATCGCGGACGCCACCCCGGGGCCCTCCGCCCGGGAGAACCAGCACCGACCGGTGCGCTGAGCCCCGAGGCCGACCGGGGTGCGTCCACCCCGTCCACGCACCGGACGCACCCCGTACGCCCCGCCCGCTGCCGGGCAGGATGAGGGCCGTGACCGTCATCGACATCCCCGGCTCCAAGTCCGTCACCGCCCGCGCCCTCTTCCTGGCCGCCGCGGCGGACGGCACCACCACCCTGCTGCGGCCGCTGCGCTCGGACGACACCGAGGGCTTCGCCGAAGGCCTGAAGAGCCTCGGCTACAGGGTCGACCGGGAGGCCGACCGCTGGCACGTCGAGGGCCGCCCCGCCGGGCCGGGCGTACCCGACGCCGACGTCTTCTGCCGCGACGGCGCGACCACCGCCCGCTTCCTGCCCACCCTCGTCGCGGCAGCCGCCTCCGGCACGTACCGCTTCGACGCCTCCGCCCAGATGCGCCGCCGCCCGCTCGCCCCGCTCACCCGCGCCCTCACCGCCCTCGGCGTCGACCTGCGCCACGAGGCGGCCGAGGGGCACCACCCGCTGACCGTCCGGGCCGCCGGGATCGAGGGCGGCGAGATCGCCCTGGACGCGGGGGAGTCGTCCCAGTACCTCACCGCACTGCTGATGCTCGGACCGCTCACCGCGAAGGGGCTGCGGATCGAGGTCACCGAGCTGGTCTCCGCGCCGTACGTCGAGATCACCCTCGCGATGATGCGCGACTTCGGCGTGGAGGTACTGCGGGAGGGGAACACCTTCGCCGTCCCTTCCCCGAGTTCTCGGCTTCGCCCGAACAGGGGAGGCTCCGTCGGCGGCTACCGGGCCACCGCGTACGCCGTCGAGCCCGACGCCTCCACCGCGAGCTACTTCTTCGCCGCCGCCGCCCTCACCGGCCGCGAGGTCACCGTCCCCGGCCTCGGCACCGGCGCGCTCCAGGGTGACCTGCGCTTCGTCGACGTCCTGCGGGACATGGGCGCCGAGGTGGAGGTGGGTGCCGACGCCACCACCGTCCGCTCCACCGGCCGGCTCCGCGGCCTCACCGTCAACATGCGCGACATCTCCGACACCATGCCGACCCTCGCCGCCATCGCCCCCTACGCGGACGGACCCGTGCGGATCGAGGACGTCGCCAACACCCGGGTCAAGGAGTGCGACCGACTGGAGGCGTGCGCCGGGAACCTGCGCGCCATGGGCATCACCGTCCACACCGGGCCCGACTGGATCGAGATCCACCCCGGGACACCGAAGCCGACCCGGATCGCCACCCACGGCGACCACCGCATCGTGATGTCCTTCGCCGTCGCCGGACTGCGCACCCCAGGACTGACGTACGACGACCCCGGCTGCGTACGCAAGACGTTCCCGCGCTTCCACGAGGTGTTCCAGGGCTTCGCGGACGGCCTGGTGGCGCGCTGACGGGAGGGGCGGCGCGGCCCACACGGGACGCGCTGTCCCCGCACACAGCCGGAGCGGCAACAATGGGGGCATGAGCGACAGCCCCGCCCCCCTCGCCGACCCGCATCTCGTCTTCGACGCCGTGGACGGCCGCCGGGATCTCGTGATCCTCGGCTCCACCGGGTCCATCGGCACCCAGGCCATCGACCTGGTCCTGCGCAACCCCGACCGCTTCCGGGTCACGGCGCTCTCGGCCGCCGGCGGCCGGGTCGCCCTGCTGGCCGAGCAGGCCCGCCGGCTCCGGGTCGACACGGTCGCCGTCGCCGTCGAGGACGCGGTCCCCGCCCTGCGCACGGCGCTGCGGGAGAGCTACGGGCCCGGCGAGCCGCTCCCCGAGATCCTGGCCGGACCCGACGCCGCCACCACCCTCGCCGCGAGCGCCTGCCACACCGTGCTCAACGGCATCACCGGCTCCATCGGGCTCGCCCCCACCCTGGCCGCGCTCAAGGCGGGCCGCACGCTCGCCCTCGCCAACAAGGAGTCGCTGATCGTCGGCGGCCCGCTGGTGAAGGCGCTCGCCGCCCCCGGCCAGATCATCCCGGTCGACTCCGAGCACGCCGCGCTCTTCCAGGCGCTGGCCGCCGGCACCCGCGCCGACGTCCGCAAGCTCGTCGTCACCGCCTCCGGAGGACCCTTCCGGGGCCGTACGCGCGAGGAGCTGGCCGACGTCACCCGGGAGCAGGCGCTCGCCCACCCGACCTGGGCGATGGGACCGGTCATCACGATCAACTCCGCGACCCTGGTCAACAAGGGCCTGGAGGTCATCGAGGCGCACCTCCTCTACGACATTCCGTTCGACCGGATCGAGGTCGTGGTCCACCCGCAGTCCTACGTGCACTCCATGGTCGAGTTCAGCGACGGCTCCACGCTCGCCCAGGCCACCCCGCCGGACATGGGAGGCCCCATCGCCATCGGCCTCGGCTGGCCCCAGCGCGTCCCGGACGCCGCCCCCGCCTTCGACTGGACGAAGGCCTCCAGCTGGGAGTTCTTCCCGCTGGACACCGAGGCCTTCCCCTCGGTCGGCCTCGCCCGGCACGTGGGCGGGCTCGGCGGCACCGCGCCGGCCGTCTTCAACGCCGCGAACGAGGAGTGCGTGGACGCTTTCCTCGCCGGACAGCTGCCCTTCAACGGAATCATGGATACGGTCACCGCTGTGGTGTCCGAACACGGCACCCCCGCCCCGGGAACCTCGCTCAGCGTCGCGGACGTCCTCGAAGCGGAAACGTGGGCCCGCGCACGGGCCCGGGAACTCTCGGCGAAAGCGACAGCGGAGGCGCGCGCATGAGTCTGACCTCGGTCCTGCTGACGGTCCTGGGGATCGCCGTCTTCGTCGTGGGCCTGCTCTTCTCCATCGCCTGGCACGAGCTGGGCCACCTCTCCACGGCCAAGATGTTCGGCATCCGGGTCCCGCAGTACATGGTCGGCTTCGGCCCGACGCTCTGGTCGAAGAAGAAGGGCGACACGGAGTACGGCATCAAGGCCATCCCGGCCGGCGGCTACATCCGCATGATCGGGATGTTCCCGCCGGGCCCCGACGGCCGGCTCGAAGCCCGCTCCACCTCGCCCTGGCGCGGCATGATCGAGGACGCCCGCTCCGCCGCCTACGAGGAGCTGGAGCCGGGCGACGAGAAGCGGCTCTTCTACACGCGCAAGCCGTGGAAGCGCGTCATCGTGATGTTCGCCGGCCCCTTCATGAACCTGATCCTCGCGGTCGCCATCTTCATGGGCGTCGCGATGACCTTCGGCTTCCAGACCCAGACCACCGAGGTCGCCGGCGTCCAGCAGTGCGTGATCTCGCAGAGCGACAAGCGCGAGACCTGCGAGGACGGCGACCCGGTCTCGCCCGCCAAGGCCGCCGGCCTCCAGGAGGGCGACCGCATCGTCGCCTTCGACGGGAAGAAGGTCGACGACTGGGCGACGCTCTCGGACCGCATCCGCGAGACCATCGGCCCCGCCACCCTCGTCGTCGAGCGCGACGGCAGGGAAGTGACCCTCGACGCCGTCCTGCGCGAGAACGCCGTCGCGAAGAAGGACGGCAACGGCCAGGTCGTCCCGGACCAGTTCATCAAGGCGGGCTATCTGGGCTTCGCCGCCCGGACCGAGATCGTGCCGCTCTCCTTCGCCGACTCCACCGTCCGCATGGGCGACATGATCGAGAACGGCGTCGACTCGATCATCGCGCTGCCGTCCAAGATCCCGGCCCTCTGGGACGCGGCCTTCAGCGACGGCCAACGGGCCGACGACTCGCCGGTCGGCGTGGTGGGCGCGGCCCGGATCGGCGGCGAGGTGATGAACCTCGACATCCCGGCGCAGAACCAGGTCGCGATGATGCTGTTCCTGCTCGCGGGCTTCAACCTGTCCCTGTTCCTCTTCAACATGCTGCCGCTCCTCCCGCTGGACGGCGGGCACATCGCGGGCGCGCTCTGGGAGTCCCTGCGGCGCAATCTGGCCAAGGTCTTCCGCCGCCCCGACCCCGGCCCGTTCGACGTGGCCCGGCTCATGCCGGTCGCCTACGTGGTCGCCGGACTCTTCATCTGCTTCACGCTGCTGGTCCTGGTGGCCGACATCGTGAACCCCGTCAAGATCTCCTGAGCGGCCGGACCGCCCCCAGGTGTCGGCCGGGCACACACCGCGTGTCCGGCCGCTCACCAACGGGTGGACTTGTCGACAGGGTGCGTCCGTCCCGCCTCCGGTGCCGTAACCTCGAAGGCTGGAGCCCGCCGATCTCGGGACCTTGATCCACACCTTGGGGATGCTCAGCGCATGACTGCGATTTCTCTCGGAATGCCGGCCGTTCCGACCAAGCTCGCCGACCGAAGGGTCAGCCGACAGATCCAGGTCGGCACGGTCGCGGTCGGCGGCGACGCGCCCGTATCCGTGCAGTCGATGACGACGACACGCACGTCCGACATCGGCGCCACGCTCCAGCAGATCGCCGAGCTGACGGCGTCCGGCTGCCAGATCGTCCGCGTCGCGTGCCCGACGCAGGACGACGCCGACGCGCTCGCCACGATCGCCCGGAAGTCGCAGATCCCGGTGATCGCCGACATCCACTTCCAGCCGAAGTACGTCTTCGCCGCGATCGACGCCGGCTGCGCCGCGGTCCGGGTCAACCCGGGCAACATCAAGCAGTTCGACGACAAGGTCAAGGAGATCGCCAAGGCGGCCGCCGAGACCCGCACCCCGATCCGGATCGGCGTCAACGCCGGCTCCCTGGACGCGCGGCTCCTGAAGAAGTACGGCAAGGCCACCCCCGAGGCCCTCGTCGAGTCGGCCCTGTGGGAGGCGTCCCTCTTCGAGGAGCACGGCTTCGGCGACATCAAGATCTCGGTCAAGCACAACGACCCGGTCGTCATGGTCAACGCCTACCGCCAGCTCGCCGCCCAGAGCGACTACCCGCTGCACCTCGGCGTCACCGAGGCCGGACCTGCGTTCCAGGGCACCATCAAGTCGGCCGTCGCGTTCGGCGCGCTGCTCTCCGAGGGCATCGGCGACACCATCCGCGTCTCCCTCTCGGCCCCGCCGGCCGAGGAGGTCAAGGTCGGCCTCCAGATCCTTGAGGCGCTCAACCTCAAGCAGCGCCGCCTGGAGATCGTCTCCTGCCCGTCCTGCGGCCGCGCGCAGGTCGACGTCTACAAGCTCGCCGACCAGGTCAGCGCCGGCCTGGAGGGCATGGAGGTCCCGCTCCGCGTCGCCGTCATGGGCTGCGTCGTCAACGGCCCCGGCGAGGCCCGCGAGGCCGACCTCGGCGTCGCCTCCGGCAACGGCAAGGGCCAGATCTTCGTGAAGGGCGAGGTCATCAAGACCGTCCCCGAGTCGAAGATCGTCGAGACCCTCATCGAAGAGGCCATGAAGATCGCCGAACAGATGGAGAAGGACGGCATCGCGTCCGGCGAACCCCAGGTCTCCATCGGCGCCTGACCCGCGCCCTTCCACGCCATCACCGCCCCGCCGGGCCCCGCGCCCTGTGGGGCGGCGGTGCGTCCGGGGATCGGCCCCGCCCGCCCCACCGCCCTGCCCGGAGACCGTCTTCCGGACTCGAGCGGCGTTCGACAGGCTCGTCGGTTAAAGTGCGGAAATCAGCAGACCGCATGGTGAGGCCCCCTCGTGTTGACGCAGACCACCACCCGGGTCCTCGAACCCAGCGACCTCCAAGCAGCGCTCGCCATCCTGGAGAGCGCGCCCGTGGCCAACGCCTTCGTGACGTCCCGCGTGCAGGTCGCGGGACTCGACCCCTGGCGCCTCGGCGGCGAGATGTGGGGTTGGTACGCCGACGGGATGCTCCGCTCCCTGTGCTACTCCGGCGCCAACCTCGTCCCCATCTGCGCCGGCCCCGAGGCCGTCCGCGCCTTCGCCGATCGGGCCCGCAGGGCCGGCCGCCGCTGCTCCTCCATCGTCGGCCCCGCCGAACCCACCACCCAGCTCTGGCGGCTCCTCGAACCCAGCTGGGGCCCCGCCCGCGAGGTCCGCGCCAACCAGCCCCTCATGGTCACCGAGAGCCTCTCCGCCGACGTCACCCCCGACCCGCTCGTCCGCCGCATCCGCAAGGACGAGACCGAGGTCCTGATGCCGGCCTGCGTGGCGATGTTCACCGAGGAGGTCGGCATCTCCCCGCTCGCCGGCGACGGCGGACTCCTCTACCAGGCCCGCATCGCCGAACTCATCGGCACCGGCCGCTCCTTCGCCCGCATCGACGACGGCAAGGTCGTCTTCAAGGCCGAGATCGGCGCGGTCACCCCACAGGCCTGCCAGATCCAGGGCGTCTGGGTCGCCCCCGAACACCGGGGCAAGGGCCTCTCCGAAACGGGCATGGCCGCCGTCCTGCGCTACGCACTCGCCGACGTCGCCCCCCTTGTCAGCCTGTACGTCAACGACTACAACACTCCCGCCCGCAAGGCCTACCGCCGTGTCGGCTTCCGCGAGGTCGGCGCGTTCATGAGCGTCCTGTTCTGAACACTCACGCGCCCCCGCCGCAGGAACGGTTCTGACCGCCCGCCCGGGGAACGCATGGTTCTGACCGCCCGCCCCGGGTACGCACGGTTCTGACCGCCCGCCCCGGCCAGTAGGGTTCCCGCATGGCAGCAGCAGTCCCCCAAGAAGGCTCCGCGGCACCCGACGCCGAGATCGGCCCCGTCGACCTGGCCGCCCGCGTCGACGAAGCCCTGCGCGTCCAGGCGGCCGCCTTCGGACTGAGCCAGGACGAGATCGACGTACGCCGCCACATCGTCCTCCGTCACCTGGAACACCCCCACGCCCGCGCACTCGGCGCCACCACCCCCGACGGACGGCTTGTCGGCTTCGTCTACGGGCTGCCCAACGACCGCGCCCAGTGGTGGTCCACCGTCGTCGAGCCCTATCTGCGGGCCACCGGCTCCGACGGCTGGCTGGAGGACTCCTTCGTCATCACCGAACTCCACGTCCACCCGGACCACCAGCGGCGCGGCATCGGGCGCACCCTGATCACCGCCATCACCGACGCCGTCGGCCACCCCCGGTCGATCCTCTCGGCGATCGACAAGGACAGCCCGGCCCGCACCCTGTACCGCTCGCTGGGCTACCGCGATCTGGCCCGCCAGGTCGTCTTCCCGAGCGCCCCGCAGCCCTACGCGGTCATGGGCGCGTCCCTGCCGCTGCTGCGCGCGAGGCCCGGGGCCTGAATGGATTTCCGCCAGCCCGCACCGCCCGGCTAACCTCGGGCTCACCACCCTTGCGAGCAGGAGTTCATCATGGCCCAGGTCCAGCGCATGTCCCGATTGATGGTCAAGACACTGCGCGACGACCCGGCGGACGCCGAGACGCTCAGCCACAAGCTGCTGGTCCGCGCCGGGTACGTCCGCCGCAACGCGGCCGGCATCTGGTCCTGGCTGCCCCTCGGCAAGAAGGTCCTGGACAACATCTCAGGCGTGGTCCGCGAGGAGATGGACGCCATCGGCGCCCAGGAAGTCCTGCTGCCCGCCCTGCTGCCCAAGGAGCCCTACGAGGCGTCCGGCCGCTGGGAGGAGTACGGCGACCTGCTCTTCCGCCTCAAGGACCGCAAGGGCGGCGACTACCTCCTCGGCCCCACCCACGAGGAGATCTTCACCCAGACCGTCAAGGACCAGTGCACGTCCTACAAGGACCTGCCGGTGATGCTCTACCAGATCCAGACGAAGTACCGTGACGAGGCCCGCCCCCGCTCCGGCGTGCTCCGCGGCCGCGAGTTCCATATGAAGGACTCGTACAGCTTCGACACCACCGACGAGGGCCTCGCGCACTCCTACGCCCTGCACCGGGCCGCGTACATCAAGATCTTCGAGCGCCTCGGCCTCGACCACCGCATCGTCTCCGCCGTCTCCGGCGCGATGGGCGGCTCGGCCTCCGAGGAGTTCCTCGCCCCCGCCGCCGCCGGTGAGGACACCTTCGCCGACTGCCCGAACTGCGACTACGCCGCCAACACCGAGGCCGTGACCTTCGCGCTCGCCCCGGTCGACGGCTCGGCGCACGGCGCGGTCGAGGAGCTGGACACCCCCGACACCCCGACCATCGAGACGCTCGCCGCGCACCTCGGCGTCCCCGCCTCCGCCACCCTGAAGAACCTGCTGGTCAAGGTGGACGGCGAGATCGTGGCCGTCGGCGTCCCCGGCCACCGCGAGGTCGACCTCGGCAAGCTCGGCGAGCACCTGGCCCCGGCCGTCGTCGAGCTGGTCACCGCCGAGGACTTCGTCGGCCGCGACGACCTCGTACGCGGTTACGTCGGCCCCCAGGGCCTGGAGAAGGTCCGTTACCTCGCCGACCCCCGCGTCGCCCCCGGCACCTCCTGGGTCACCGGCGCGAACCAGGACGGCAAGCACGCGAGGAACGTCGTCGCGGGCCGCGACTTCGAGGTCGACCAGTACCTCGACGTCGTCGTGGTCGAGGAGGGCGACCCCTGCCCCGAGTGCGGCACCGGCCTCACCCTGGACCGCGCCATCGAGATCGGCCACATCTTCCAGCTCGGCCGCAAGTACGCCGACACCTTCCAGCTCGACGTCCTCGGCCAGCAGGGCAAGCCCGTCCGGGTCACCATGGGCTCGTACGGCATCGGCGTCTCCCGCGCCGTCGCCGCCCTCGCCGAGCAGACCGCCGACGACAAGGGCCTGTGCTGGCCCCGCGAGATCGCCCCGGCCGACGTCCACGTCGTCGCCGCCGGCAAGGCCCTCCAGACGGAGCTGGCCCTCGACATCTCGGAGAAGCTCAACGCGGCGGGCCTGCGGGTCCTGGTCGACGACCGCCCCGGCGTCTCGCCCGGCGTGAAGTTCACCGACTCCGAGCTGCTCGGCGTACCCAAGATCCTGGTCGCCGGCCGCCGCTCCGCCGACGGCGTCCTGGAGCTCAAGGACCGCCGCACCGGCGAGCGCGAGGAGCTGACCGTCGACGAGGCGATCGCCCGCCTGACGGCCGACCTGGCCTGATCACGCACACCGCCTGCGAGGAGGGCCCCCGCGCACCGTGGCGCGGGGGCCCTCCTCGTACGTACGCCGGACTACAGCCAGCCCGCGAACTCCAGGTTGACCTCGCCCATCTGCCGCCGTCCCTCGGCCAGGGCGCGGGTGCCCGACTCGACCGCCCGGAACAGCGTCCAGCCGTGCAGCCGCGCCTGCTCCACCTCCAGCGACTCCGCCAGCCGCTTGACCCGTCGCCGGGCCGTCACCGGACCACCGGGCGAGGCGATCAGATCCTCCACCCGGTCCCGCACCAGCCGCGCCAGGTCATAGGCGCGCTCGCCCACCAGCGGCTCCGGACCCACCGTCAGCCACGGCGCCCGCTCCCCGGAGAACACCTTGCTCTGCCGGAAGTTGCCGTGCAGCAGCAGGAGCTCGGGTGATCCCTCGACCAGCTCCGCCCGCGCCGCGAGCGCCGCGTCCACCAGCGGCGCCAGCTCCGGATCGGCCTCGGCGGCCGCCCGCATCCCGGCGCTCTGCCGATCGGTCCGCCCGGCAACGCTCTCGAAGGCGTGCCCCGTCGGCGGCTCCACCCACAGCCGCCGCAGCGTGCCCGCCGCCTCCAGCAGCGCCTTGGCCTCCGGCAGCGAGCGCAGCGACACCTCGTGGTGCAGCCGCTCCAGCAGCAGCGCGCCGGACGCGTCGAGCTCCGGCGCGTCCAGCGGCTTCACCGCGCCCCACCCGTTCCAGTGCTCCAGGGCCGCCCGCTCAAGACCGGGACCGGCGACCGGCGGGGCGATCTTCAGCGCTGCCGGGGTCCCGTCGGCCCGCCGCACCAGAACCACCAGGGAGCTGCGGCCGCCGGGGGCGGCCACCCGCTCCACGGTGAGGCCGTCCCCGGCGGAGAGCGCCTGCTCGGTCAGCGCGGGGAGCGCGTCCAGCCAGTCGGCCGCCGCGGCGTCCCCGTACATCTCACCGAGCGCGCGCACCAGGCGCTGCGGCGGTTCGCAACCCATACGTCGTGTGTTCCCTTTCCGGTTCTTGGTAGCAGCGCGCGTTCTCCGTGTCAGCGCGCGCCGTCCGCGCCGGCGGCCTCCACCGGGCCCGTCGCGGCCGGATCCGCACCGGCGGCCCGCTCGGCTAGCCCCGGAAAGGCTACGTTGCCGCCCCGCCAGCGGGCCGACCGCACCGCGGCCTCCCGCAGCGCGCCCGCGGCCTCCTCGCGGCGAGCGCCCTCGGTGGCCCGTACGAGATCGGCGTAGGCGCCCGCGATCCGGTCCTCCAGCACCGCGGCCAGCCGTACCGCCGACGAGGAGTCCGCGACGGCGAACGGCAGAGCGTACGCGGCGTCCGAGGCCACCGGCCGCCCGCCCCGGTCCCGTACGGTGCGCGCCAGGGCGTCCCGGCGGGCCCGGTGCCCGTCGTACGCCGCGCGGGCCGCGTCGCCCCGCTTCCCGTCGAGGCGGCCGCCCAGCAGCCCGTAGCCGTACACCGCGGCGTGCTCGGCGGCCAGGGCCGCCTGGACCGCGGTCAGCTCGGGGGAGTCCGCGTCCTCCTCGGACGGGCGGGCGGAACGGGTGCTCATGCGGCTGTCTCCTCGGCCAGTTCGGTCAGCAGATACGCGTGCGCCGCCGCGGCCGCCGCCACCGAGGCCAGCAGCCGGGCCAGCTCCGGCTCGACGTTCAGCAGGGCCTGGGCATACGCGTCGGCCCGACGGCGCTCGTCGGCGGCCAGCTCCCGCACCGCGGCCTTCGGGACGGCGGACACCGGGCCGGGCGCGGCCGGAGGGGCGTCGGCCTTCGGGTCGCCCTTCGCGCGCGGCGGCGCCAGCGCCTTCCCGTGCTCCCGCACAGCGGCCCGCAGGGGCGCCAGACCCGCGGCCGTCGCCGGATGCGCCTCGGCCACCAGGTCGTACCGGGCGAGCAGGAGGGCGCCGTCGCGCGCCGCCTTCTCGCGCACGGTCCTCCCGGCCTTCGCGGCGGCGGCCCGCGCGCCGGAGTGCGCGGGCTCCCCACTGTCCGCCGCCTCGTCGCCGCCCCCGCAGCCGGTCAGCACCGCACCCAGGGCGAGGGCTCCCGTAGCGGTGAGCGCCCCCCTGCGCGTCGTCCCCGTGCGCCGCACGTTTCTCCTTCGGGCCGGGACCGATCCTGACAGGATCTGTCCTGATGTGATCACCGCAGGCGAGCGTACCCGCGGCCGAGCGGCCGGCGGACGGCAACACCCCTGGCGACCGGATACCCTTTGACCTGACGCACGACGATCCCCACAACAGCACACGCGGCCGAGGAGTCACCCGGATGAGCACCACCCAGAGCGAGAGGCTGCGCGGGTTGCTGGAACCGCTCGTCAGCGCGCAGCAGCTGGACCTCGAGGAGATCGAGGTGTCCCGGGCCGGCCGCCGAGGAGTGCTGCGGATCATCGTGGACTCCGAAGAGGGCGTGGAGCTGGACGCCTGTGCGGAGCTGAGCCGCGCGATCTCCGAGAAGCTGGACGAGACCGACGCGATGGGCGAGGGCGAGTACGTCCTCGAAGTCAGCTCCCCCGGCGCGGACCGCCCGCTGACCGAGCACCGCCACTACGTACGCGCCATCGGCCGGCTGGCCAGGTTCCACCTGGCCGGCGACGGCTCCGGTGAGCTGGTCGCCCGCATCCTCTCCGTCGACGAGGACGGGCTCGACCTCGAAGTGCCCGGCGTCAAGGGCCGCAAGCCCACCGCCCGCCGCCTCGACTTCGACGAGATCGCCAAGGCGCGCGTGGAGATCGAATTCAACCGCAAGGACAAGAAGGAAGAGGAGGCGTAGCCGTGGACATCGATGTGAAGCTTCTGAAGGGCTTGGCGCAGGACAAGGAGATCCCCTTCGACGTGCTCGTCGGGGCGATCGAGTCGGCCCTCCTCATCGCGTACCACCGCACCGACGGCAGCCACCGCCGGGCCCGCGTGGAGCTCGACGCGAACGGCCACGTCACGGTGTGGGCCAAGGAGGACCCGGCCGACCTCGAAGAGGGCCAGGAGCCCAAGGAGTTCGACGACACCCCGTCCGGCTTCGGCCGGATCGCCGCGACCACCGCCAAGCAGGTCATCCTGCAGCGGCTGCGCGACGCCGAGGACGACCGCACCTTCGGGGAGTACGCGGGCCACGAGGGCGATGTCGTCACGGGCCTCGTCCAGCAGGGCAAGGACCCCAAGAACGTCCTGGTCGACATCGGCAAGATGGAAGCCATGCTGCCGGTCCAGGAGCAGGTCCCGGGCGAGGAGTACGTGCACGGCCTGCGCCTTCGTACGTATGTCGTACGGGTCGCCAAGGGCGTCCGCGGTCCGTCGGTGACGCTCTCGCGCACCCACCCGAACCTGGTGAAGAAGCTCTTCGCGCTGGAGGTCCCGGAGATCGCGGACGGCTCGGTGGTCATCGAGGCCATCGCCCGCGAGGCCGGCCACCGCACCAAGATCGCCGTGCGCTCCACCCGGGCCGGCCTGAACCCCAAGGGCGCCTGCATCGGCCCGATGGGCAGCCGTGTGCGTAATGTCATGGCCGAGCTGCACGGCGAGAAGATCGACATCGTGGACTGGTCCGACGACCCGGCCGAGATGGTCGCCAACGCCCTGTCGCCCGCCCGGGTGAGCAAGGTCGAGGTCGTCGACCTCGGCGCCCGCTCCGCCCGCGTCACCGTGCCGGACTACCAGCTGTCGCTGGCGATCGGCAAGGAGGGCCAGAACGCCCGCCTCGCCGCCCGCCTCACCGGCTGGCGCATCGACATCCGTCCGGACACCGAGACGGACGAGGAGCGCGAGAACGCCGACCGCGAGCGGGCCGAGCGGGCCCGGGAGCGCTCGGAAAGGCGTTGACCCGGAGGGGCTCCAGGGAATAGATCTGAGCAGTACGCCGCTGAGATCACGACAACATCCGTTCGATTTTTGCCCCAAAGCGGCGAGGTCGGTACGGGGAGGTAGACTTAAACGTGTCTGGCCGGACGCAAGCCCGCGCTTGCCCCGAGCGAACCTGTGTGGGATGCCGGGAGCGAGCGACCAAGAGCGAGCTGCTGCGCATCGTGGTGGACGAGGGCGCCTGCGCCCCCGATCCACGCGGTACGCTGCCCGGCCGGGGTGCTTATGTGCACCCCGTCTCCGTCTGCCTCGACCTGGCGGTCCGCCGCCGGGCGTTCTCCCGGGCCTTCAAGGCCAAGGGGCCGTTCGACACCGCGGCACTGACGCGGTTCGTCGAGCGGGTTGCACCGTAAGAAAAGTGAACGGCACGGGTCCCCGTGCGGTCAGGTACCTCGCGAGTTGGAAGTAGGTCGAGATTGCGATGAGCAGCACTCGATGAGTACGCGATGAGTACGCCCATGAAGTAGCGACGGTCCGGCGGTAACCCGGACCTAAAAGGAGCGAAGTGGCTAAGGTCCGGGTATACGAACTCGCCAAGGAGTTCGGCGTCGAGAGCAAGGTCGTCATGGCCAAGCTCCAAGAACTCGGTGAATTCGTCCGTTCGGCGTCCTCGACGATCGAGGCGCCGGTTGTACGTAAGTTGACCGACGCACTGCAGGGGCCCGGCGGCAACGCCGGCAAGTCCGCTGCCAAGCCCGGTGCGCCCCGCAAGGCGGCGCCCGTGAAGCCCGCAGCGCCCTCCCCGGCAGCTGCGGCACGCCCCGGGGCCCCGAAGCCCGGCGCACCGGCTCCCAAGCCGGCCGCCGAGGCCGAGACCCCCAGCAGCACCCCGGCGGCGCCCTCCGCGCCGTCGGCGGGACCCCGTCCGGGTCCGAAGCCCGCGCCGAAGGCGGCCCCGGTGACCCCGGTCCCGGCCGCCGAGTTCTCGGCTCCGGCTCCGGCCCAGCCGGCTGCCCCGCAGCAGCCCCAGGCCCCGCGTCCCGCGGGTGCCACCCCCGGCCCCCGTCCCGCACCCGCCCGTCCGGCTCCGGCCGGCGGTCAGCGTGACGGCGGCCAGCGCGACGGCGGCCGTGACGGTGGCCAGCGCGACGGCGGCCGTGGTGGCGAGCGTGGCGGCGACCGCCCCGCACGTCCCGCGGGCCAGGGCGCCCCGCGCCCCGGCGGCGCCCGTCCGGCCGGTCCCCGTCCGGGCAACAACCCCTTCACCTCCGGCGGTTCCACCGGCATGGCGCGCCCCGGCGCGCCCCGTCCGGGTGGCGCCCCGCGCCCCGGTGGCGGCTCGGAGCGCCCCGGCGCCCCGCGTCCCCAGGGCAGTGGCCCCGGCGGCGCCCCGCGCCCCCAGGGCGGTCAGGGTCAGGGCGGTGCCCGTCCCACTCCGGGCGGCATGCCCCGCCCGCAGGCTCCGCGTCCCGGCGGCGGCCCCGCCGGTAACCGCCCGAACCCGGGCATGATGCCGCAGCGTCCCGCAGCGGGCCCGCGTCCCGGCGGTGGCCCCGGCGGTGGCCGTGGTCCCGGTGGCGGTGGCGGTCGTCCCGGCGGTGCCGGTGGCGGCGGCGGTCGTCCCGGTGGCGGCGGCGGCTTCGCCGGTCGCCCCGGCGGCGGTGGCGGCGGCTTCGCCGGCCGTCCGGCCGGTCCCGGTGGCGGCGGCGGTGCCGGTCGTCCCGGTGGCGGCGGCGGCTTCGGCGGCCGTCCCGGCTTCGGTGGCCGTCCCGGTGGCCCCGGTGCCCGTGGTGGCACACAGGGTGCGTTCGGCCGTCCCGGCGGTCCGGCGCGTCGTGGCCGTAAGTCGAAGCGGCAGAGGCGCCAGGAGTACGAGGCCATGCAGGCCCCGTCGGTCGGCGGCGTCATGCTGCCTCGCGGCAACGGACAGCCCGTCCGGCTGTCGCGCGGCGCCTCGCTCACCGACTTCGCGGAGAAGATCAACGCCAACCCGGCGTCGCTCGTCGCCGTGATGATGAACCTCGGCGAGATGGTCACCGCCACGCAGTCCGTTTCCGACGAGACGCTCCGGCTTCTCGCCGAGGAGATGAACTACGTCCTGGAGATCGTCAGCCCCGAGGAGGAGGACCGCGAGCTGCTCGAGTCCTTCGACATCGAGTTCGGCGAGGACGAGGGCGGCGAAGAGGCTCTGGTCTCGCGTCCGCCGGTCGTGACCGTCATGGGTCACGTCGACCACGGTAAGACCCGGCTGCTGGACGCGATCCGCAAGACGAACGTCGTCGCGGGCGAGGCCGGCGGCATCACGCAGCACATCGGTGCGTACCAGGTCTCCTCCGAGGTCAACGGCGAGGACCGCAAGATCACCTTCATCGACACCCCGGGTCACGAGGCGTTCACCGCCATGCGTGCCCGTGGTGCGAAGTCGACCGACATCGCGATCCTCGTGGTGGCGGCCAACGACGGTGTGATGCCCCAGACGATCGAGGCGCTGAACCACGCCAAGGCGGCCGAGGTGCCGATCGTGGTCGCGGTCAACAAGATCGACGTCGAGGGCGCCGACCCGACCAAGGTGCGCGGTCAGCTCACCGAGTTCGGTCTGGTGGCCGAGGAGTACGGCGGCGACACCATGTTCGTCGACATCTCCGCCAAGCAGGGCCTCAACATCGAGGCGCTCCTGGAGGCCGTCGTCCTCACCGCCGACGCCTCGCTCGACCTGCGGGCCAACCCGGAGCAGGACGCGCAGGGTATTGCGATCGAGTCCCACCTCGACCGCGGTCGCGGCGCCGTCTCGACCGTCCTGGTCCAGCGCGGAACGCTGCGCATCGGTGACACGGTGGTCGTGGGCGACGCCTACGGCCGAGTCCGCGCCATGCTCGACGACAGCGGTCAGAACGTCCAGGAAGCGGGTCCCTCGACCCCCGTCCTGGTACTCGGTCTCACCAACGTCCCGGGCGCCGGCGACAACCTCCTGGTGGTCGACGAGGACCGTACGGCCCGTCAGATCGCCGAGAAGCGTGCCGCCCGTGAGCGCAACGCCAACTTCGCCCGCAAGGGCGTCCGGTTCTCCCTGGAGAACCTGGACGAGGCGCTCAAGGCCGGTCTGGTCCAGGAGCTCAACCTCATCATCAAGGGCGACGCGTCCGGTTCGGTGGAGGCTCTCGAGTCCTCGCTGCTCCAGCTCGACGTCGGCGAAGAGGTCGACATCCGGATCCTGCACCGCGGTGTGGGTGCGGTCACCGAGTCGGACATCAACCTGGCGACCGGCTCCGACGCCATCGTGATCGGCTTCAACGTGCGCGCCGCGGGGCGTGCCGAGCAGATGGCCGAGCGCGAAGGCGTGGACGTCCGGTACTACTCGGTCATCTACCAGGCGATCGAAGAGATCGAAGCGGCCCTCAAGGGTCTGCTCAAGCCCGAGTACGAAGAGGTCGAGCTCGGCACGGCGGAGATCCGCGAGATCTTCCGCTCGTCCAAGCTGGGCAACATCGCCGGTGTGCTGGTCCGCTCCGGCGAGGTCAAGCGCAACACCAAGGCGCGCCTGCTGCGCGATGGCAAGGTCATCGCGGAGAGCCTCAACATCTCCGGTCTGCGCCGCTTCAAGGACGACGTCACCGAGATCCGCGAAGGCTTCGAGGGCGGTATCAACCTCGGAAACTTCAACGACATCAAGATCGACGACGTCATCGCGACGTACGAGATGCGCGAGAAGCCGCGAGGCTGATCAACTCTCGGGTCCGCGAGGATCCGCGGGGATTCGGAAGGGGTCCGGGAGTTCGCTCCCGGCCCCCCTCCACCAAGGTCGGGGCCGGTCGACGGGTCGTATTTCCGTCGATCGGCTCCGGCCGTTCCGGTACGGTTCTGATGTCCCCGGCAAGCTCTGGCGGGGCACGAACCCGAACCGGCGGGACATCCGGACACACATGTATGTGGGGACCCTGTCCTTCGATCTGCTCCTCGGCGACGTACGGTCGTTGAAGGAGAAGCGTTCCGTCGTCCGCCCGATCGTCGCCGAGCTCCAGCGCAAGTACGCGGTGAGCGCGGCCGAGACCGGCGGACAGAATCTCCACCGCAGGGCCGAGATCGGCCTTGCCGTGGTCTCCGGTGACACCGGACACCTCACGGACGTACTGGACCGCTGCGAACGGCTGGTCGCGGGACGTCCCGAGGTGGAGCTGCTGTCGGTGAGACGGCGGCTGCACAGTGACGAAGACTGACAGTCGAGCGAAATCAGAAGGAAGAGTGACGGACCGGTGACCGACAACGCGCGGGCCCGCAAGCTGGCCGATCGCATCCAGGTCGTGGTCGCGGAGACCCTGGACCGGCGAATCAAGGATCCGCGGCTGGGATTCGTGACGATCACGGACGCCCGGGTCACCGGCGACCTGCGGGAGGCCACGGTCTTCTACACGGTCTACGGCGACGACGAGGAGCGCGCGGCCTCCGCCGCGGCGCTGGAGAGCGCCAAGGGCGTCCTCCGCACCGAGGTCGGCCGGCAGACCGGGGTCAGGTTCACGCCGAGCCTGGCCTTCGTCCCGGACGCCCTCCCGGACAACGCCCGTACCATCGAGGACCTCCTCGACAAGGCGCGGGCCAAGGACGCGGAGGTGCGCCAGGTCTCCACGGGCGCGCAGTACGCCGGCGACGCCGACCCGTACCGCAAGCCCGAGGACGAGGACGACGAGACCGGGACCGGGACCGGGACCGACGAATCCTCCGAGAAGAACGAGGGCCCGGCCTCCGCATGACCGAGCAGACCACCACGCCGGACGGCCTTGTCATCGTCGACAAGCCGTCCGGCTTCACTTCGCACGACGTCGTCGCCAAGATGCGCGGCATCGCCCGCACCCGGCGGGTCGGCCACGCGGGCACGCTGGACCCGATGGCGACCGGAGTCCTCGTGCTCGGGGTCCAGCGGGCCACCAAGCTGCTGGGCCACCTCGCCCTGACCGAGAAGGAGTACCTCGGTACGATCCGGCTCGGCCAGGACACCGTCACCGACGACGCCGAGGGCGAGATCACCTCGTCCACCGACGCCTCCGGCGTGAGCCGCGAGGGCATCGACGCCGGGGTGGCCGCACTCACCGGCCGGATCATGCAGGTCCCGTCCAAGGTCAGCGCCATCAAGATCGACGGCAAGCGGTCCTACGCGCGGGTGCGCGGCGGCGAGGAGTTCGAGATCCCGGCCCGTCCGGTGACCGTCTCCTCCTTCCGCGTCTACGACGTCCGTGAGGCCGTCGCGGAGGACGGCACCCCCGTCCTCGACCTGGTCGTCTCCGTCGTCTGCTCCTCGGGGACCTACATCCGCGCCATCGCCCGCGACCTCGGCGCCGGACTCGGCGTCGGCGGCCACCTGACCGCGCTGCGCCGCACCCGGGTCGGTCC
Source organism: Streptomyces sp. CNB091 (assembly GCF_000377965.1). Classification (NCBI taxonomy): domain Bacteria; kingdom Bacillati; phylum Actinomycetota; class Actinomycetes; order Kitasatosporales; family Streptomycetaceae; genus Streptomyces; species Streptomyces sp. CNB091. Next base: position 45,415 of record NZ_KB899008.1, on the reverse strand, counting down.
GTACGGACTGGACGCGGCGCGGACGCTCGACCAGCACCAGGAGGAGCTGACCGTGATGCCGGTCGCCGAGGCGGCCGCCTCCGCGTTCTCCCGCTGGGACGTGGACGAGAAGCGCGCCAAGCTGCTCCTCAACGGCGTACGGCTGGACATGCCCGCCCATCCGCCGGGGCCGGTCGCGGTCTTCGGGCCCGACGGCGCGTTCCTCGTGCTCGTCGAGGAGGAGAAGGGCAAGGCCAAGAGCCTCGCCGTCTTCGCCTGAGCCGCACCTCGCACCTGGCGCGCCTCGAACCTGGCGCGCCCCGCGTCCGGGCCGCCCCCGCGTCCGGGCCGCCCCCGCGTCCGGGCCGCCCCCTCGCTTCGGCGGGTCATGCGTGGAGCGGGCACCCACCCCCCCAACCCGGTGCCCGCTCCACGTTCCCCTCCCCGGCACCATTCCTGCTCCCCGGGGGACACGCTTATTCACCCCATCGGACGGGCGCTCGGAGTGAATACCGGGGGCGTGGGGGGCGCTTTCCCCGTCCGCGCGCCCCAGGAGATCACCGGCGGCCTAACGTCGCACCATGGGCAGTGGGGACCGGTCGAAACTGGTAAGAATCTGTGATCAGGCCGGCCGGCCGCGAGGGACGGGATTCGTCGCGGACGACCGCGGCACGGTCGTCACCGCCCATCAGGCCGTGACCTCCCCCGGCCCGCTCCTCCTCCACGGCACCGACGGCCGCACCTGCACCGTCGCCCCCGACGACATCACCGCCCTGCCCGCCCTGGGCCTCGCCCTCCTGCGCACCGGCGGCCCCGACGCCCTCGACGCGGAACCCCTGCCCATCGCCGGACGCGACCGCGCCGAGCCCGGCGGCTACGTGGACATCGCCGCCCACGGGCGGCGCGAGGCCCGGGTGCTCGGCACCACCCCCGCCACCTACACCGCGCCGGACGGCATCGGGCACCCGGTCCCCGCCGCCCTGGAGCTCGCGCTGGGCACCGACGGCCGCGACGCCCTGCGCTCCGGGGGCGCGGCCATCGGCGGGCCCGTCACCGACCCGGCCACCGGTGCCGTCGTCGGCATCCTCTGCACCGCCCTCACCGCCCCGCACGAGGCGGCCGGCCTGGCCCTCCCGATCACCCGGGGCGCGGACGGCACGCTGGACGCCCTGCTGCGCCGCAACGCCACCGCCGCCCCCGCCTACGGTCCCGATCTCAACCTCGCCGGGGCCCTCCAGCTCACCGCCACCTCCGTCGGCTCGGCGGACGGCCCGCGAGCCCGCACCGCCCCCGTCCCGCGCGCCGACGTCCACGCCGAGCTCGCCGCCTTCGCAGCGGGCACGGGCCTGGTCCTCGGCCTCGTCGGCGCGCCCGGCACCGGCCGCACCACCGAGCTGGCCGCCCTCGCCGCCCGCCGCGCCGACGGCGGCGCGCCCGCCCCCACGCTCTGGCTGCGCGGCGCGGACCTGCTGGCCGAGGACACCTCGATCGCGGACGCCGCGAGCAGGGCCCTCGCCCGCGCCGCCCGGATCGTCACCGCGGCGGGCGCCCGCGGCGACATGAGCACGGCCACCCCGGAGCGCGTCGCCCGGCTCGCCGCCGACGCCGGGCAGCCGCTCCTGGTGGTCCTCGACGGCCCCGAGGAGATGCCCCCGCTGCTGGCCCACCGGCTGGCGGGCTGGACGGCGGACACCGCCGCCTGGCTGCGCGAGCAGGACGTCCGGCTCGTCGTGGCCTGCCGCCCCGAGCACTGGGAGACCGCCGGCGGCCTCTACCCACCGGACGCCCTGCACCGCCCGGACCGCCCCGCCCGCAGGCTGCCGTCCGCCCTGCGCCTGGGCGACCTCACCCCCGAGCAGGCAGGGCGGGCCAAGGAGGCCTACGGCATCCCGCCCGCCGCCCTCGCCCCCGGCCACGACCGGCACCCGCTCACCCTGCGACTCCTCGCCGAGGTCCGCGCCGCGCTGCCGCCCGGGGTGCCGGGCCGCCCCGACACCGAGGACGTCTTCGGCGCCCACCTCGACCTGCTGTGCGTACGCGTCGCCGTCCGGATCGCGGCCGCCGCCGACGAACAGCCCCGCGGCGCCGCCGTGCGCCGCCTCGCCGCGCGCGTGGCGGGCCAGGTCCACGAGGCGGCCCGCCGCTGCCTGGGTCCGGGCCAGGGCGAGCTGGACCGGGCGGCGTTCGAGGAGATCTTCCCCTGGCGCACCGGCTGGGCCTCCGCCGTCCTGACCGAGGGCCTTCTGGTCCCCGCCGGTGCGGGCTACCGCTTCGCGCACGAGGAGCTCGGCGACTGGGTGCAGGGCGCCCACCTCGACCTGGACGCGGCCCTGCGCTCCCTGGTGCACCGCTGGCACCGGGGGAGCGGCGGCCCGGACCGGGTGCCGCACCCCCGCACCGCCGGCGAACCCCGCAGCCTGCCCGTGCCCCGGCACCGCATCGGACCGGTGATCCAGGCGATGGTGCTCCTCGGCCGCCGCCAGGGCACCGCCGCGCTCGCGCACCGGATGGCCGACCTGATCGAGGCGCTGGACCGGCTGTGGACCGACACGGGCCCGCGCGACGAGGACGCCGCCTGGTGGGCGGCCCACCTGTTGAACGGCAGCCTGCTGCGCGTGCCCGACGCGCGCCCCTATCTGGGCGTCCTGCGGGTCCTCGCCGGACGCATCACCCGGCGCTCCGCCGCCCCCGAAGGACCCGGGGACCTCGGGGCGTACGGGGAGTTCGGGCCCTGGTTCTGGCGGCGGCTGAGGCTGCCCGAGGAGAACCGGATCGATCTGCTCCGCCGCCTCGTGCCCGCCGACGGACTGCCCCGCACCGACGGCGACGAACGCTATCTGGACGCGGTCGCCCGCCGCCTCGCCCTGGACGCCCCGGCCGTCCAGCCGCTGCTGTGCCGCTGGTTCACCGACGAACGCCCGCTGCTCGTGGGCCCCGACGCGCCGGACGTCCCGCTGCGCCCCACGGTCGCCGCCGCCGCGCAGGCCCTGCTGTACGCCCGCCGCGACCTCGCCCCCGACGAACTGGCCGACGCGCTGATCGCCACCCCGCACCAGCGGGCCGGGGAGCTGCTGCTGGCCCTCGCCGAGGACGAGCCCACCGCGCTCTGCCGGGCCGTGGAGCGCTGGGCCCGCGACGAGGACCGCCCGGCCCGCCGCTCCGCCGCCGCCCGCTACGCCGGCCTCCTCCAGCAGCGGGTCACCGCCGAGGGCGACCGGGCCCTGCTGCGCTCCGCCGCCCTCGTGCTGCTGGACCGCCCCGAGGACGCCGCCCTGCACGCCGCCGCCCTCACCCTCCTCGTCCGCGACCCGGTGGCCAGGAGAACCCACCTCCCCGGGGCGCTGCGGGCGTTCGCAGCCGGAGACCCCCGGCTGCCCGTCGAACTGCTCGCCGAGGTGTTCCCGGACCACCAGGAGCCGGTCCTCGCCGCCCTCCGCGCCCGTCTGGCCCGCCCCGGGGACGGCGGGGGAGCGGTGCTGCGGGCGCTGGCCGGACTCGACACGCCCGCGCTCGCGCTGCACGCCGCCGGACTCGTACGGGAGTACATCGACGCCCACCCCGAGGACGGCACGCACGCCGCCGAATACGTAGACCTCCGCCTGGAGCACGGTCCGGCCGCCCGGGCCCTTCTTCTGCCCCTGGTGACCGGACTGCTGCGGGACCGCCCCGCACCGCCGCCGGTCCGCGCCGCGCTCGCCCGGGTGCTGGCCGGGGCCGGAAGCGCCGCGTCCCGGCCGCTGCGGGCGGAGCTGCTGGAGGTCCTGCTGGAGTTCGAGCAGGTCACCGGCCGGGACCCGGATGTGCTGGAGGCCCTGCTCCGGGCCGCCGCCGAGGGCTCGGGGCGCCGCCCGGAGATCCGTACGCGCGCGCTCGTCCACCGGACCGGGATGCTGATGGTGCGTACCCCCGAGGGCGCCGCCCGTTTCGACCGGGGGCTGGTCGAGCTCGCCCGCGACGTGCCCGGATTCGCCGCGCTCGTCACCCGCTGGCTGGCCGACGCCCCGCAGGAGTGGGCGGCGGTCGTGGGGCCGAGCGCCCGGCGCACGGTCGAGGCGTTGGAGACGTCACGCCCGTCGATGCCGATGCCGATGCAGGCTGCGGGACGTGCGCATGGCAGTCTTAGACCTGCGTAATCGACATACACACGTACACAGGTTCGGGCGAGGAGCGGTCACAGTGCAGCGCTGGCGTGGCTTGGAGGACATCCCCCAGGACTGGGGGCGCAGCGTCGTCACCATCGGCTCCTACGACGGCGTGCACCGCGGACACCAGCTGATCATCGGCCGGGCCGTCGAGCGCGCCCGTGAGCTGGGCGTCCCGTCCGTCGTCGTCACCTTCGACCCGCACCCCAGCGAGGTCGTCCGCCCCGGCAGCCACCCGCCGCTGCTCGCCCCGCACCACCGTCGCGCCGAGCTGATGGCCGAGCTGGGCGTGGACGCCCTGCTGATCCTGCCGTTCACCGCCGAGTTCTCCCAGCTGTCGCCCGCCGACTTCATCGCGAAGGTCCTCGTCGACCGGCTGCACGCCAAGGCCGTCATCGAGGGCCCCAACTTCCGCTTCGGCCACAAGGCCGCGGGGAACGTCGCGCTCCTGACCGATCTGGGCGCCACCTACGACTACACCGTCGAGGTCATCGACCTGTACGTCACCGGCGAGGCGGGCGGCGGACAGCCGTTCTCCTCCACACTCACCCGGCGGCTGATCGCCGAGGGCGACGTCGCCGGGGCCGCCGAGATCCTCGGCCGACCGCACCGGGTCGAGGGCATCGTGGTGCGCGGCGCGCAGCGCGGCCGGGAGCTGGGCTTCCCGACGGCCAACGTCGAGACCCTCCCGCACACGGCGATCCCCGCCGACGGTGTCTACGCCGGCTGGCTGGAGGTGGACGGGGAGTCGATGCCCGCCGCGATCTCGGTCGGCACGAACCCGCAGTTCGACGGTACGGAGCGGACCGTCGAGGCGTACGCCATCGGCCGCGTCGACCTGGACCTGTACGGGCTGCACGTGGCCGTCGACTTCCTCGCCTACGTCCGGGGCATGCTGAAGTTCGACTCGATCGACGACCTCCTGGTCGCCATGGCCGCCGATGTGAAGCGCGCCGGCGAGCTGACCGCCGCGTACGACCTCACCCACTGACGTCGGGGCCCGTCGTCACATTCCCGTCTGCCGGGCGACGCCTGGCACGCACTCCCCCATGTGACGACAGGCCCCACCCCCACCGTGCGATCCGCCCGCGGACGACGGATGCTGACAGAGTGCGCGACATCCTGCCCGCCCTCCGTGCCCGGTGCGCCGACGGCATCCCCTTCGCCCTGGCGACCGTCGTCGCCGTCCACGGCAGCGCGCCCCGCGACCCCGGCGCCGTGCTGGCCGTCGACGCGGCGGGGACGGTGGTCGGCAGCGTCTCCGGAGGCTGTGTCGAGGGCGATGTGTACGAGGTCGCCCGTGAGGTGCTCGCCGGGGCCGGGACGCGCGTGGTGTCGTACGGGATCAGCGACGACGAGGCGTTCGGAACCGGCCTGACCTGCGGCGGCACGATCGACATCCTGGTGCGCGCCTACGCGACCCCCTCCGAGCGCGAGGATCTCGGGGCCGTGCTGGACCTGATCGCCGCCGGTCTGCCGGTGGCCGAGGCCACGGTCCTGTCCGGCGCGGCGGAGACCGGAGCCCGCCTGGTCGTCCGGCCCGCCGACACTCCTGGCAGCCCCGGCACTCTCGGTTCCGCAGGGCTGGACGCCGCCGTCACCGACGACGCCCGGGGCCTGCTGGCCCAGGGACACACCGCGATCCAGTGGTACGGGGCGCACGGCCAGCGCCGGATGCAGGAGGTCGCCGTCTTCGTCCGGACGTACGCCCCGCCGCCCCGCATGCTCGTCTTCGGCGCGATCGACCACGCGGCGGCCACCGCCCGCATCGGCTCGTTCCTCGGCTACCGGGTCACCGTCTGCGACGCCCGCCCCGCCTTCGCCACCCGGGAGCGCTTCCCCACGGCGGACGAGGTCGTCCGCGCCTGGCCGCACACCTACCTGGAGTCCACCGAGGTCGACGCCCGCACCGCGATCTGCGTGCTCACCCACGATCCCAAGTTCGACGTGCCGCTGCTCGTCGCGGCCCTGCGCACGCCCGCCGCGTACATCGGGGTGATGGGCAGCCGCCGCACCCACCACGACCGGCTGGCCCGCCTGCGCGCGGCCGGGGTGGACGAGACCCATCTAGCGCGCCTCGCCTCACCCGTGGGCCTCGACCTCGGAGCCCGTACGCCGGAGGAGACGGCGGTCTCCATCGCCGCCGAGATCATCCAGCACCGCTGGGGCGGCACGGGCCGCCCGCTCGGCGAACTGACGGGGGCGATCCACCACGCCGGACCGGACGTCCAGGAGTAGTCAGGGCACCGTCGCACCACCTCGCGCCGTGCTCTCCTCCGCCTGCGGCGACAGGCCGCCACGGCCCTCACTCGGGCGGTCCATCGCGCGCCATTCCGGCCGCAACCCCGCCAGATTCGTGGTGAGGAAGTACGCGGCCCCGCAGGCGAGGAGCACTGGAGTCAGTCCGACCGCGGACACCGCCACCCCGGCGAGCAGCCCACCGAGCGGGATTCCGGACCAGGACAGTGAGTCACCGAGCGCGTTGACCCGGCCCAGCATCCGGCGCGGCACCCGTTCCACGAGGACGGCCCCCAGCACGGGGTTGATGAACCCGGCGCCGAACCCGCTCACGGCGAAGACGGCCAGCACAGCGCCCAAGGGGGCGTCGGCGGCGAGGACCAGGAATCTCGGCGCTCCGGCCAGCAGGAATCCGCCGAGGACCACCAACCTGCGGCGGAGCCGGTGCGCGGCCATCGCGGCGATGAGGCTCCCGCCCACCGCGGACGCCCCCATCACACTGCCGATCAGGCCGATCGCCGCCGGGCCGTTTCCGGATTCCCCCGCCCAGACGGGAACCAACAGGGTGGTCATCGCCGCGTCCAGGAGGTTGGTGATCCCGACCATGACGATCACGGCGAGCAGCAGAGGCTCGTGCCGGAGGAAGGTGCAGCCCTCCCCGAACCGACGCCAGTAGCCCGCCTCCTCTCCGCCGGCCAGTGCCGAGGGGTCCACGACCGGATGCCCCATGCCGCGCGGCAGCGCGACGGCGACGATCACCGAACCGAGGGCGAAGCAGCCCGCGTTGACGACCAAGCCCGTCATGGGGCCGAGCAGTGCCACCAGGGCGCCGCCCGCCGCCGGACCGATCGTGGAGGCGAGTCGTTCGATCACGCCGGACAGGCCGGTGGCCCGCACCAGGGGTGTACCGCAGCGCTCGGCGGCCTCCGGGACCATGACTTCCTTGGCCAGATCGCCGGGGCCGCGTGCCGCGCCGATCACAGCGACCAGGCCCAGCAGGACGGGGAAGGACAGCAGGTCCAGACTGTGGAGCAGCGGGATCGCCGCGGCGGCGGCCGCGCTCGCCAGGTCCGTGGTCCAGGAGACGACCCGCGGCCCGATCCGATCCACCACAGGGCCGGTGAACGCCTTGACCACCACATAAGGCGTCATCTCGCAGAAGGCGACCAGCCCGGTCATGGCGGCGCTGCCCGTGGTGACGAGCACGAACCAGGGCAGGGCCACCAGCGAGATCCGTGTGCCGGTCACGGACACGGCGATGGCCGCCAGTACCCCGACCAGCGGCCGTAAGGACCGCTTCGCTGATGCTCCGCCGACGCCGCCGGAAGCGTCCGTGGTCACCGCGTCTCCGTTTCCGGAGCGGGGGCGTCGGGCTCGGGCAGGATGTGGGTGATGACGCCGACCCGCTCGGCGCCCTCGGGGGCGCTTGCCGCTGCCTCGGGGGTGTCCCGCCGGTAGCGCGTGATGACCTCCGCCAACTCTTCGTACAGGGTGGTGGTTTCGTCGGGCGTGAGCCGTAGGGCCCAGTCGCTCATGTCGAAGGCGTTCCGCCAGGCGCGGTCCATCGTCTGCAGCCCGTTCAGGGTCTGCTGGGTGCGCAGGGTGTGGAGGGCAGCGACGGACTGCTGGTAGGCGAGTGCGGCCTCGGGCTCCTGCTCGGTCAGCTCAGGATCGCTGAACCAGATCGTCCGGTGCACCGGACGCCACCAGCGCTCGCGTGCGTTGCCGCGCTCCGTGTCCTCCTCGACGAAACCGGCCGCGCCGAGCTGACGCAGGTGGTAGCTGGCCGTCCCGGAGTTCACCCCCAGCCGTTCCGCGAGGCGGGTGGCTGTCGACGGGCCGTGCTTCCCCAGCAGCCCGACCAATTGCACGCGTACCGGATGAGCCAGAGCACGCAGCCCCTTGGCGTCCAGGACGACCGATCCTTCTCCGGCGGCCGGGGCGTCCGACCGGTCCGACGCGTCATCTGTTGTCATACGTCACAGCCTAAACCGCAAAGAGTTCTTCGCGAAGAATTCTTTGCGGTTTTTCCCGAGGGGTCCGGCCGATGAGTTCCGGGCCGGACGGGGGTCATCACCTGTGGGACCACCGGCAGGCAAGCGTTCGCACCCGAAGGAGAAACCGTGGCCAAGCTCATTTACTCCATGCTCACCTCGCTCGACGGCTACGTCGAGGCGGCAAGCGGTTCTTCCCCGACGGCGTGCGCCTCGACCTCGAACTGGTCGAGGAGCGCGCCTTCGCCAGCGGACTGATCTACGCCCGCTACCGGACCCGCTGAACAGCACCTGCCTCAGGCAGGCGGCTCGGCGGGCCCGCCCCGGCCCTCCCCGCCGCACGCCGCCGCCCAGTGGCACGCCACCTGGACGTCCCCGCCGCCGCTCAGCACCGGCAGATCCACCGTGCGGCACGCCTCCGCCACGCCCGCCCGCTCCGCCTCGCCCGAGGCCAGGACCTGGCAGCGGACGTGGAACCGGCAGCCGCCGGGCACCTTCGAGGGGTCCGGCGGCTCCCCGGCCAGCACGACCGGTTCGCCCTCCGCCTCCGGAAGCACGGACAACAGGGCCCGCGTATACGGGTGTCGAGGGGTCGTGAGCAGCTGCTCGACCGGGCCCGTCTCGACGATCCGGCCCAGATACATCACCGCCACCCGGTCCGCGATGTTCCAGGCGAGCCCCAGGTCGTGGGTGACCACCAGCGCCGAGAGGCCCAGCTCGTCCCGCAGGCGCAGCAGCAGCGCCAGGATCTCGCCCCGTACCGACGCGTCCAGCGAGGCCACCGGCTCGTCGGCCACGATCAGCTCCGGCTCCAGCACCAGGGCCCCGGCGATCACCACGCGCTGGCGCTGACCGCCCGACAGCTCGTGCGGGAAGCGCAGGAAGAACCGCTCCGGCGGTCGCAGCCCGGCCCGGGAGAGGGCTTCCGAGACGGCCGCCCGCTCGTCGCCCGCGTACCCGTGGATGCGCAGCCCCTCGGCCACCGCGTCGTACACCGTGTGCCGGGGGTTGAGCGAGCCGCTGGGGTCCTGGAGGACCAGCTGCACGCGTTTTCGGTACGCCTTGAGCGCCCGGCCGCTGTAGTCGAGCGGTGCGCCGCCGAAGGTGACCCGGCCCGAGGTGGGCGCGACCAGGCCGAGCAGGGAACGGGCGAGCGTCGTCTTGCCGCAGCCGGACTCGCCCACCAGCGCGACGATCTCGCCGGGCCGGATGTCGAGGTCGACGCCGTCGACGGCGCGGGCGGCGGCCGCCCCGCGCCGGCCGGGGAAGGCGACCTTCAGCGTCTCGGCGCTGAGCAGGGGGGTGGCGAGCGGAAGGGGGGTGCTCATGTGGTGCTCCTCGTGTCGTCGGCCCCGGCGGCAGCGGGCGCGTCCACCAGGACGCAGGCGGCCCGGTGCTCGGCCCCGGCCTCCCGCAGCTCCTGGTCCTCGGTGGCGCAGGAGTCGAGCGCCACCGGGCACCGCGGATGGAAGGTGCAGCCGCCGGGCAGCGCCGAGGGGTCCGGCGGGTCTCCCGGCAGACCGCGCGGGGCGTGCCGGGAGGAGAGGTCCCCGATCCTGGGGAACGCGGCGGAGAGCGCCTTGCCGTACGGGTGGCGGGCGTCCGTGTACACCTGCCGGGCGGGGCCCTCCTCGACGACCCGGCCCGCGTACATCACCGAGAGCCGGTCACAGGTGTCGGCGAGCACCGCGAGGTCGTGGCTGATCATGATGAGCCCGACGCCCTGGTCCGCGACGAGCGCCTCGATCAGCCGCAGGATCTGCGCCTGGATCATCACGTCGAGGGCGGTGGTCGGCTCGTCCGCGACGATCAGCCGCGGATCGCAGGCCAGTGCCATGGCGATCATCACGCGCTGTCGCTGACCGCCGGACAGTTCGTGCGGGTAGGCCTGGGCCCGGGCGGCGGGCAGCCCCACCTGCTCCAGCAGTTCACCGGCCCGTTTGCGGGCGGTGGCGGGGGTGGCCCTGCTGTGGAGCAGGATCGGCTCGGCGATCTGGTCCCCGACCCGGTGCACGGCGTTCAGCGAGTGCATCGCGCCCTGGAAGACGATCGACGCGCCCGCCCAGCGGACGGCCCGCAGCCGCCCCCACTTCATGGTCAGGACGTCCTCGCCGTCGAGGAGGATCTCGCCGGTGAGCGTGGCCGTCGCGGGCAGCAGCCGCAGCAGCGCGAGGGCCAGCGTCGACTTGCCGCAGCCGGACTCCCCGGCGATGCCGAGCTTCTGCCCGGCCTCGACCCGCAGATCGACCCCCCGCACGGCGGGGACGGCGTCGGCCCCGCCCCCGTAGGTGACCGTCAGATTCCGCACCTCCAGGAGCGGCGGATCGCCGACCGGCTTCGACAGGTCGGAGGAGCCGGCCGGGTCCGGATTCGGCGTGGTGGTCGTGGTCGTGGCGGTCAACGGGACACCCCCAGCTTGGGGTTGAGCACGGACTCGATGGCGCGGCCGCACAGCGTGAAGGCGAGGGCGACGACGGCGATGGCGAGTCCGGGCGGAGCGAGGTACCACCAGTTGCCGGAGCTGACCGCGCCGGCCTCGCGGGCGTCCTGGAGCAGACCGCCCCAGGAGACGATCGTGGGATCGCTGAGCCCGAGGAAGGCGAGGGTCGCCTCGGTGAGGATGGCGGTGGAGATCACGAGCGTGGTCTGGGCCAGCACCAGCGGCATCACATTGGGCAGGACGTGACGGGACATGATGTGGCGGTGTCCGCCGCCGAGCGCCCGGGAGCGTTCGATGTACGGTCGGGACTCGACCGACAGCGTCTGGGCGCGGACCAGACGTGCGGTCGTCGGCCAGGTCGTCACGCCGATCGCCAGGATCGTCGTCCACACCGACCGGGACAGGACGGTCGCCAGGGCGATGGCAAGCACCAGGGTCGGCATCACCAGGAACCAGTCGGTGACCCGCATGATGACGGTGGCGTACCAGCCCTTGAAGTGGCCCGCGGTGATCCCGATGAGGGTGCCGATCGCCACGGACAGGAAGGCGGCGAGCAGGCCGACCGTCAGCGAGACCCGGGTGCCCCAGAGCATCAGGGCCAGCAGGCTGCGGCCGAACTGGTCGGTCCCGAGCGGGAATTCGCCGCTCGGCTCCTCCATCGGGCCGCCCGGAGCGTTGGTCACGCTCTGCGAGTCGGCTCCGACCAGCAGCGGGGCGGTCAGCGCGAGCAGGGCGATCACCGCGAGCACGGCGAGCCCGACGAGTCCGGCGCGGTGCGTGCGGTACTGCCGCCAGAAGCGGGCCACCGCCTGCCGCCGCCGGGCCCGGGTGAGGGCGCGCGGGCCCGGCAGCGGGACCGCCTGCTCCGCCTTCACCTCCGGCTGTTCGGAGGGCTTCTCCATCGACGTCGTCATCGGCCCACCCGGGGATCGAGCAGCGGATAGATCACATCGGCCAGCGTGTTCATCAGGATCACCGCGGCGGCGAACACGAAGAACAGCGCCTGCACCAACGGCAGGTCGGGCACGCTCAGCGCCTGGTAGAAGAGGCCGCCGAGCCCCGGCCAGGAGAACACCGTCTCCACCAGGATCGCCCCGGCGACCGTCGTGCCGAGGTTCACGAAGAGCAGCGTCACGGTCGGCAGCATCGCGTTCGGCACGGCGTGCTTCCGGCGGACCAGGTCGTCGCGCAGCCCCTTGGCGCGGGCGGTCGTCAGATAGTCGCTGCCCATCTCGTCCAGCAGAGAGGAGCGCATCACCAGCAGGGTGCGCGCGTACTCCACGGCGACGAGCGTGATGACGGGCAGCACCATGTGGTGGGCGATGTCCAGCACCCGGTCGAAGCCCTCGGTGTCACCGGACTCCATGCCGCCGGTCGGGAAGAGCCCGGGGATCGGTCCGATGCCCACCGACAGGGTGATGATGAGGAGCAGGCCGAGCCAGAACGAGGGCACCGAGTACAGCGTCAGCGCGAACGCGGTGTTGGCACGGTCCCCGGCAGAGCCGTTGCGCCACGCGGAGCGGGCGCCCAGCCAGATGCCGAGCAACGTGTAGATCACGAAGGCGGTGCCGGTCAGCAGCAGGGTGGCGGGCAGCGCCTCGGTGATCTTGTCGACGACCGGGGCGCGGAACTGGTACGACGTACCGAAGTCGCCGGTCAGCGCCTTGCCGCAGTACTGCGTGAACTGCTCCCACAGCGGCAGGTCGAGGCCGAACTCACGGCGCATCGCCGCGATCTGCTCGGTCGACACCTGACGGCCGCCGGTCATCTGCTTGACCGGGTCGCCGGGGATCAGCCGGAAGAGGAAGAAGCTGGTGACGAGGACGGCGAAGAGGGAGACGGCCGCCCCGGCGAGCTTGCCCGCCGCGTAGCGGGCGTAGGCGGCGGTGGAGCGGGAGCGCGGGGAGCGGGCCGACGGCCCGGCCGGAGCCGGGCCGCCGGATTCGGTGCTCTCCACGCCCGCCGCGCCCTTCAGCAGGGCGGGAGTGCTTTCTGAGCTCATGGACTATTCACGGTCTTCCGCGGTGGAGCGGCGACGCATGGCGAACAGGAGTCCGCCACCGGCGAGGACGACGACGGCGATCCCGACCCCGATGAGCACCCCGGTGGAGCTGCCACCGGAATCGGAGGAACCGGACGAGGAGGCCCCGGCGGCCGGGACCGCCGACCACCAGCTCCAGTAGCCGTCCTGGCCGTAGATGTTGCCCGCGGCCGACGGCATGGTGGTGATGGACTCGATGTGGTCGGTGCGGTAGGCCTCGACGGCATTCGGGTACGCCATGACGTTCATGTACCCGGTGTCGTACAGCCGCGACTCCAGTTGCTTGACCAGATCCGCCCGCTTGGCGGGGTCGTACTCGGCCAGTTGCTTCTTGTAGAGCTCGTCGTACTGCTTGTCGCAGATGAAGTTGTCGGTCGAGGCCGTCTCCTTCGCCCTCGTCGGCAGGGCGTCGCAGGTGTGGATCGACAGGACGAAGTCGGGGTCGGGGTTGACGGACCAGCCGTCGAAGGCGAGGTCGTACTCACCGGCGTACCAGGGGTCGGAAACGTTGTCGAGGCAGTCGACCTTCAGTCCGATGCCCTGCTCGCCCCACCACTCCTGGAGGTACTTGCCGATCGCCTTGTCGTTGGGGTCGGTGGCGTGGCAGAGGATGCGGAAGTCGAGCGGCTTGCCGTCCTTGCCGACGCGCTTGCCCGCGCCGTTCTTCTTGTACCCGGCCTCGTCCAGCAGGGCCGCGGCCTTCGCCGGGTCGTAGGCCAGCTTCTGGTCCGCCGACGGCTTCCAGAAGTAGTCGCCGAAGCGCGGCGGGATGTAGCCCTCGCCCTCGACGGCATGGCCCTGGAAGACCTTGTCGATGATGGTCTTGCGGTCGACCGCCATGAACAGCGCGTGCCGCACCTTCTGGTCCAGCAGCGCCGGGTGCCCGTCGCCGAACTTCTGTCCGTCCTTGGTCCGGGCGCCGGGGTTGACGGCGAGCGCGAAGAAGCGGCGGCCCGGGGCGTCGTTCACCTTGATGTCCGGGGCGCTCTCCAGCGAGGCGGACTGGGCCGGGGTCAGGCTGGGGCTGCCGGCGACGAAGGACACCTCGCCCTTGCGCAGGGCGGCCACCGCCGCGTCCTGGTCCTTGTAGTAGCGGAAGACCAGTTCGTCGAACTTGGGGGACCCGCGCCAGAAGTCCTTGTTGGCCTTCAGCTTCACGTAGCTGTCGACCTTGTAGTCCGTCACGATGAAGGGACCGTTCCCCACGATGGGGAACTCCTTGTCGTTGTTGAACTTCGAGAAGTCGCCGACCTTCTCCCAGAGGTGCTTCGGGACGATCGGAACGTCGAGCGCGGCCATCGTGGCCTGCGGCTCCTTCAGCTTGATGACCAGCTTGTCCTTGCTGGGGGCGGTCACCTTCTCGAAGTTGCCGACGAAGCTGCCGTTGGAGGTCGCGGCGGCCTCGTCCGTCATCATCTTGTTGAACGTCCAGGCCGCGTCCTCGGCGGTGGCCTGCTGCCCGTCGGACCACTTCGAGTCCGAGCGGATCGTGTACGTCCACGTCAGCTTGTCCGCGGAGGGCTCCCACGCGGTGGCGAGGCCCGGGATCGCCTTGTTGTCCTTGGGGTCGTAGTTGGTGAGGAAGTCGTACATCAGCCGCAGGACGCTCGTGCTGAGCAGCCGCTGCGCCAGGAACGGGCTGAGCGAGTCGACGCTCTGCGCGACGGCGACCGTGAGCGTCGTCTTCCCGTCGTCCGCGCGCGCCTCGGAGGGGGCGGGCGCGAGCAGGTTTCCGGGTACGACGGATCCGGCGGTGAGTGCCAGGGCGGCCACGCCGGAGGCCAGCAGGAGGCGCAGGCGTCGGCGTGGCCGGGTGGAGTGGTGGGGAACTCTAGTGACCATGGACGGGGACCTCGCGTCATCACTCGCTGAAGAAGGCGGGTAGATCTCTGGTTCGCCAGTTGGTGAAGCGAAGGTTTATCAGCGGTGGTCGAGGCTCGTCAACGGTCAGTCAAACAGCGTGTGGGCTGCGGGAATAGCGGAAGGACCCGCACCGCGCGAGCGGTACGGGCCCTTCGTCGGCCCTTCTCTGGCCCTCATTGGTCTCAACCACTTCGGCCCTACTGCTGCGGCGCCGGCGGTGGTTGCGGAGGCGTCTGCTGCCAGCCGGCGGGAGGCACCGGACCCTGCAACTCGGGCTGGCCTGCCGGGTTGGCGTGCTCACCCGGCTGCTCCGGCTGCGGCTGCTGCGGCGCACCGGCCCCGGGCGCACCCGGCCCGGCCTGCGGGGGAGGGGCCTGACCCCATCCGTTCTGCGGTCCCCCCGCCGCCCCCTGCTGGGCGTAGGGGCCACCGGGCTGACCGGCCGCCTGATATCCCCCGTACGGCGGCTGTCCACCGTAGGGCTGCTGCTGGGCGTACGGCTGCTGGTGCCCCGGCTGCGCCTGTCCGGCCTGCTGCCCTTGCCGGCCCGGCTGTCCTGGCTGCCCCGGGTGTCCCGGGTGTCCCGGCAGGGGGTGCGCGGGGTGCTGCTGCGGCTGCTGTTGCGGGTAAGGCTGGCCGGGGCCGGGCTGCTGCGGTGCGTACGGCTGCTGGCCAGGGATCTGCTGACCGGGGAACTGCTGACCGGGGACCTGCTGACCGGGAGCGTGCTGACCGGGGGCGCCCTGCTGTCCCGGCATGGGCTGTCCCGGCGCCGGGTAGCCCTGCTGGCCGGGCATCGGCGGGGCGAACTGCGGCGGCGGGTTCTGGCCGTCCCCCGTCCACAGCCCCTGCTGCTGCTGGGCGCGCGCGAAGTCCTCGGCCACCAGCGCCGAGAGGTGGAAGTACGCCTCACGGGTCTTGGGCCGCATCATGTCGAGGTCGACCTCGGCGCCCGCCGCCAGGTGTTCGTCGAACGGCACGACGACGACTCCGCGGCAGCGCGTCTCGAAGTGCTGGACGATGTCGTCCACCTTGATCATCTTGCCGGTCTCGCGGACGCCGGAGATGACGGTCAGCGAACGCTGCACCAGGTCGGCGTAGCCGTGCGCCGAGAGCCAGTCCAGCGTCGTCGACGCGCTGGACGCGCCGTCGACCGAGGGCGTCGAGATGATGATCAGCTGGTCCGCGAGGTCGAGCACCCCGCGCATCGCGCTGTAGAGCAGTCCGGTGCCCGAGTCGGTGAGGATGATCGGGTACTGCTTGCCGAGCACCTCGATCGCGCGCCGGTAGTCCTCGTCGTTGAAGGTCGTGGAGACCGCGGGGTCCACGTCGTTGGCGATGATCTCCAGGCCGGAGGGCGCCTGCGAGGTGAACCGTCGGATGTCCATGTACGAGTTGAGGTACGGGATCGCCTGGACCAGGTCGCGGATGGTGGCCCCGGTCTCGCGGCGCACCCGTCGGCCCAGCGTGCCGGCGTCCGGGTTGGCGTCGATGGCGAGGATCTTGTCCTGCCGCTCGGTGGCCAGCGTCGAACCCAGCGCGGTCGTCGTGGTGGTCTTGCCGACACCGCCCTTGAGGCTGATGACGGCGATCCGGTAGCAGGACAGCACCGGTGTGCGGATCAGCTCCAGCTTGCGCAGCCGCTCGGCCTCTTCCTTCTTGCCGCCCAGCTTGAACCGGGAGGCCGCGGAGGGGTTACGGCTGCTCTTGGCCTTCTGCTTGCCCCGCACCAGCCGGTCGGAGGAGAGTTCGACGGCCGCCGTGTACCCGAGCGGGGCGCCGGGCACCGACCGCTCGCGCTGGTCGTGCGCGACC
Organism: Streptomyces sp. CNB091; assembly: GCF_000377965.1. Classification (NCBI taxonomy): domain Bacteria; kingdom Bacillati; phylum Actinomycetota; class Actinomycetes; order Kitasatosporales; family Streptomycetaceae; genus Streptomyces; species Streptomyces sp. CNB091. Next base: position 28,903 of record NZ_KB899008.1, on the reverse strand, counting down.
GGGGTGGGCCAGGCTCCGCCCGTACGCGGGTCGACCGGCGGCTGGTGCGGCTGGTGCGGCTGCTGAGGCGGCTGGGGCTGGGCGGCCTGGGGCTGCTGTCCGTATGCCTCCGGCTGCTGCGGGGCGGGGAGGTTGGGGGTGCCCTGGGCGGGGAAGGGCGCGTGCGGCTGCGGCGCGTTGGGCGCCTGACCCGGCTGACCCGGGTGGCCGGGCTGCGGGAAGCCGTAGCCGCCCTGCGGCGGGAAGCCGTACCCGCCCGCGCCCTGGGGCGCCTGCGGGTGCGCCTGAGGCGGCAGCGGTGCGCCGGGGCCGTGCTGGCCGTGCTGACCGGGGAACGGCTGTCGCTGGTGCGGCTGCTGGGCCTGGGGAGCCTGAGGTGCTTGCGGCGGCTGTCCCGTCTGCGGGAAGCCGTAACCGCCGGGCGCCTCGTTCGCCGGGGCGGAACCGGGCCACTGCGCCGCGGGCTGCGGCGCCGAGGGCGCCGGAGCGGCCGGCTGGAAGGTGGGCGGCAGCGGCGGCAGCGCGCCTCCCTGGGCGGGCGGCGACCACGGCACCGGTGCGGCGGCGGCCTGCGGGGCGTCTGGGGCGGGAGGCGGTACGTCCTGGGGCGCGGCGTCCTGGGGACCCGCGTGCTGCGAAACGACGTCCTGCGCGTCCGCGCCGGCGTTCGTAACGGCGTCAGGGGCGGGTACGCCCTCGGGGCCCGGGGCCTCGTCGGTGCTCGCTCCGGCCGTGCCGCCGCCCTCGGAATCAGTGGAGCCCGCGTCCGTACGGGAGGCGGCCTCGGAGTCCGTGTCGGCGGACGAAGGAGGGGCGGAGGCGGCCGACTCGGAGGACGTAGGGGATGTAGAGGGCGTAGAGGATGTAACGGACGGGGAAGTGTCCTCGGAGCCCGAACCGGAGGTGAAAGCGTCGGGCTTCCCGTCGCCCGTCGTCGATCCGGCACCGGACAGGCCGTCCCCGGCCGCCCCGGAACCCGTCCCTCCGGCGGATCCGGCCGCGGCTTCCGCGTCGCGCTCCGCGATCTCCCGCTTGAGCGCGGCGGGCGAGAACCGCATCGTCGAGCCGCTCTCCACATCGCCGCCGCCGAACGGACCGGCATCGCCGCCGGCGGCCGCAGGAGCAGCAGCCGGAGCGTCCTGCGCCTGCGTGTGCGGAGCGGGAGCGTCCGGAGCACGAGTGTGCGGGGCCTGCGTGTGCGGAGCGGGAGCGTACGGCGTCTGCGGCACGGCGGGGGAGACCGGGGCCTCCGGAGCCGCGGGGACGGCCGGCTCGGCGGGCACCGGAGGGGCGGGCGCCCAGTTGGGGTCGAAGCCACCCGGCGTCGTCGACAGGTCGGGCGAGGGCAGGGGCGCCCCGACCGGCGGCGGAGGCGGCGCCAGGTGTGAGCCCGCTCCTCCCGACGAGTCCCCCGCCGCGTTCTGCGTGTACCAGGCGGGAGGGGTGTAGTCGATGGTGAACTCACCCGTCATCTCGGCGGGATCCGCGTCGGACGACTCGTCGACGGGCATGTCCCATCCGCCGCGGATCTCGTCCCGATCGCCGTTCACTTTGCCTCCTGGTGTGGTCGAGCACCCTTGTGCCGTGGTGGGTGGGGGCGACCGTTCCCGATGTGCCGGTACGCCCGGCTCTCCCCCTTGCGACGCGCATCACCTGCTCGCAGGTTTCTTCTGCCGCGCCCCACCCACCCTAATCGCCATCCGGTGAACTCAGGCAGGGCGTGGGGCACGGCAAACCCCGCCCCACGGGCCAGGTGTCACACCCCGGTGAACGACGTGCGAAGGAAAGGGCACAACGAGACGGTCAATCCGTGCCATACGCGTACAGGGTGAAACGGGAAAGCTCACTCCCGCGGCCGCTCTTCGCGGCGCTCAGCGCCTCCGCGAGACCGGTCCGCGAGACCGGTCCGCGTGACGCCGGACCCGTGCGACGCCGGACCCGCGTGACGCCGGACCCGTGCAAGAGGACCTACCCGATGGGACTGGTGTGAGGGGACGACCTATGTGAGGTCGAACTCACCGTCGCGAGCGCCCAGGACGAACGCCGTCCACTCCGCCTCCGTGTACCGCAGGACGGTGTCCGGGTCCAGCGAGGAGCGCATGGCGACGGCGCCGCCCGGCAGATGAGCGATCTCGACCCGCTCCTCCGCCTCCTCGGTGCCGGGCGCGCTGAGCCACGTCACATCCGAGATGTCGAGAGCGTAGAGCTCGTCCTTTTCCTGCTGGGTGCCCATGACGGCGTCCCTTCGATCGAACGGATTCGGTGCGTGGTCCATGTTCCCCGGAGGGAGGGGTGTTCGTGGGCAGAACGGTGCAGGAATCAGTCCATCCGGCGAGCTGTGCCCAGCAGTCCGGTCTCGGCGTCCGTCGCGTTCGTCATCACCCAATGGTGTTCGCCCCCCGCCACCCAGAGGGTGACACCGTCCGCCAGGGTGGGCAGCGCCTCGTACTCGGCGCGCGCCAGCCCCAGGATCCGGCCGATCTGCTCGGCCTCGCCGGGCGACACCCGCTGGATGCCCACCAGCGCGGACGACCGCATCAAACGCGGTGCGACAGGGCTCAGATAAGGAAGCAGCGTCAGCACGGACTGCCACGGCGAGGACACCACCCGGCCGCGCGGCGGTCGCATGCCACAGTCCCGCACGACGACCACGGGGCTGCCCACGGTCGCTCCCGTCGGCGGAACACGGCCCACGTCGTACAGGGAGACACACTCAAGCCCGGCGCCCGCCGCCTGGGCGAGCGTGGTCCAGGCCTGGACGCGACCGGTCTCGACCGCCACCCGGGCGCCGGTGCCCGCCGCCCGCAACGCCAGGACCTGTGCCGTCCACAGCCCGCCGATCAGCGTGACGTCGTACGGCACCGGGCGGTGGAAGCCGATCAGCTGCGGCTTGTTGTTCGCGTCGTTGCCGATGATCACGCCGTCGTCGCCGACCGGCAGGGACAACGCCCCCAGATGGTCCGCGGCCACGGTGTGACCCGCATGACGGGGGCCGCGCAGCCCGCGCCGGGGATCGGTCCGGTTGCTCACTGTGCGCCTCCCAGCGGGAGCGTGGCCAGGACGCCCGGCAACTGCTCGCGGTCCAGTCGTGCCAGCCCCACCTTGGCGTGCCGGGCCGCCTGCTCCAACGTCCTTCTCACACCGATCAGTTCGGTGTCCGAACCGCCGGTGACCCGCACATGCCCGGCCACGCTCGTCGAGCCCTGGCGTACCCCGCGGCGCACGGTGAGGCTGAACGTCGTCGCGTAGGCCGGAACCGAGGTCAGCAGCGCGACCAACTGCGGCAGCGGCGTCGCGCCCCGGCCCAACTCGGGCCAGCGGTCCACCGCGTACGTGGTGTGCCAGCGGTCGTCGCACCGCCAGACCCGGGACGTCTCCATCGTGCGCCGCTGCGGAGCGGCGTCCGGCCGGCCCGCCCGCCCCGACAGGATGGGATTGGCGCACGCGGAGGTCGCCACGGCGGAGTTCAGCTCGTCCTGGTCGAGCACAGCCGCCTGGAAACCGGCGCCCGTGACCCGGCTCGCCACATGGTCCGCGACCCGCACCAGGCAGCGCTGCGCACCCTCCAGCCCGCCGCCGCGCGCCTCGATGGCCTCACGGCACAGCTCGGGATCCAGCTTCACCGCCACCCACGTCATCCGCAGGGCGGGCGCACCGGTCTGGTCCTGCAACGGAGCGTAACTGAGCCGGGCCACCGACTGCTGCGGCAGATGAGGGGCCGGCGCGCACCGCACCTGCTGCACCAACTGCGCCGACTCCAGCACGATGTCGTCGACCTGGAGGGCGTCGCCCAGCAGCGACAGCGGGAGCGACCGGGCGCCGAACGCGGGCCTCAGCGACTCGCCGCTCGCCTCCACCCGCACCACGGCCGTCAGGAACGTGCCGTCGCCGAGCATGCCGACCGTCCGGTGAGCCCGGTCCACATACACCTGCGGGCCGAAGCCGGGCACGTTCTCGGCGACCGGCGCCAGCATCGGCTCCGCGTCCGAGGGCGGCGTGGCCGCGGACCGGCGGCGGGCCCGGAGCCCCAGCGCGCTCGACACCCAGTCCTGGAGCGCGCGGCCCCGCCGGCGTACCACCGCGAGAGCGACCAGCAGACAGAGCACCACGAGCGACGGGATCAGCCAGGCGCCACCGAGAGCCGCGCCCACGGCGGCGATCACGAGGCCCACCTCGACGATGACCAGCTGCCGCAGCACGGGGCGCACCCGGTCGGTCCGCGAGATCGAACGCAGTGTCGTCGCGGCGGGGGCGTTCGGACCGGGGGTGCCCGAGGGCTGGGCGGGAGGCGTCGCGGGCGACTCGTTGCTACGTTGCCTCCGGGAAGTCCCGGAGGTTCGACGGCCGGCCCGCCCGGTACGCTCGCGCGTAGCTGCACCCATCGCCGCGTTGCCCCCTCGTGTCCGTATTCACCGCTTTTTACACGGGTGTTGATCGGCTCGTCACCCTACCTGAGCACAGGGAGCGGAACCCCAGCAGGCATAGTAGGGGCGCGGTACGGCAGCGGGGGCCGACGGTGCGTGTGGGACCCTGTTCGATCACTGGGGAGAAGGGTCAGCGGACACATGGCATCACGGCGGGATGAGCTCAACGCCTATACCTTTGCGAAGCGGAGGTTGATCGCACAGTTCCTGCAACCCAACCCCACCGGTTCCGAGGAAGGCGCCCCCAAACCGCTGCGCGCGGTACTTCCCGGGGCCATCGTCGCCGTGGTCGTTCTCGCCGTTTTCGGCGCCTGGGGCATGTTCAAGCCGGTGGCCCCCCAGAAGTGGAACGTCGCCAAGGAACACGTCATCATCGCCAGCAAGTCGACTACCCGGTACGTGGTGCTGGAGACCGACGGCAAGAAGCAGTTGCACCCCGTCCTGAACATGGCCTCCGCCAAGCTCCTGCTCGCCCCGGACAAGGGCACCGTCGTCAACGTCAACGAGTCGGTCCTGGACAGCGGCAAGATTCCGCACGGTGCGACGCTCGGCATCCCGTACGCCCCCGACCGGCTGCCCGACGCCAAGGAAGCGGGCGCGGCCAAGCGCTGGGCGGTCTGCGAACGGCCCGGCGAGGGCGGCAGGGCCATCCAGAAGGCGACCTTCATCTTCGCCGAGCGCGAGGAGAAGAAGACCGGGGGCAAGAACGCCCTGCGGGGCGGTCAGCTGATGTACGTCGAGGGACCGGACCGGACCCGCTACATCGTGGACGCCGCAGGCAAGGCCTACCCCGTCCAGAAGGACGAACTGCTCCTGCGCACCCTGGTCGACCAGAACCCCAAGCCCCAGCGGGTCTCGGCCGCCTGGCTCGCCACGCTCCACACCGGGGACCCGATCACCTTCCCGACCGTGGACGGCACCCCCGGGTCCCCCGCGGGCGCCCCCGGCACGCTCGACGACCGGACGAACCGGGTCGGCATGGTCCTGACCGCCACAGCGGGAACCAAGACCCAGAGTTACGTCGTCCTGCCGGGCAGGGTCGCCCCCGTCTCGGACTTCACCGCCAAGCTCCTGCTCAGCAGCCGGCAGCTGGTGGACCTCAAGCAGGCGGGCAACGCCCAACCGGTCAGCGCCGCCGAACTCGAGCCGGGCGCCCCCTTCAACCAGAAGAGGGACTGGCCGGTCAGCAAGCCCGAGCCCGTCAACTCCCCTGACGTCAAGAAGGGCAGCCGGAACACCGTGTGCAACGTACTGCGCGGCGTCGACGCGGACAGCGGCGCCACCACGCTGAGCACCTGGGTGGGTACGAGCTTCCCCGCGACGCTCCCCACCGGCTCCAGCAGCGCCTACGTCACGCCGGGATCGGGCGAGTTCTTCCGCCAGTTCAAGGGCTCCTCGACCAGCGCCGGCTTCCTGTTCCTGGTCACCGACACCGGCCTGCGCTACGCGATGCAGTCCAACAGCGACAGCGGCCAGGGCGACTCCGGCATCGGCGAATCCGGCTCGAAGAAGGAGCGGGAGTCCCAGCAGGAGGAGGCGCAGCAGGCGCAGAACCGGCTGGGCTACAAGGGCGTCGACCCCAACCCCGTACCGGCGGTCTGGTCCGCCCTTCTGCCGACCGGCCCCCGGCTCTCCACCGGCGCGGCCAGCCAGCCGCAGGGTTCGTGAGCGGGGCACAGACATGGCGATCCACGACCACGACCTCCACGGGCCGGCCCGCCGCCTGCTCATCGCCACGGCGGCGGCGGCCGTCCTCGTCGTCACCCTGCCGGCGCTACCGGCGGCCGCGGACGACTCGACCCAGTGCACGTTCCCCTCGAAGAACTACCCGGGCCGGCCTTGGGCGTTGCAGCGTGTCCTGTTGGACGAGGTGTGGAAGCAGTCCACCGGCAAGGGCGTACGCGTAGCGGTCATCGACACCGGAGTCGACGTCAGGAACAAACAGCTCAAGCCGGCCGTGGACACCGGGGCGGGCCGCAACTTCCTGCCGAAGAACCTCAAGAACGACGACGGAACGAAGATCGAACGCGGCAAGGAGAACGGCACCACGGACACCGTGGGCCACGGCACCAAGGTCGCCGGCATCATCGCCGCGCGCGAGATGAAGGGCACGGGCTTCAGCGGTCTGGCCCCCGACGCGACGATCATCCCGATCCAGCAGAACGACGCCGAGGGCCACGGAACGGCCGACAGCCTCGCCCGAGCGATCCAGTACGCGGTCAACGACGCGGACGCGGACATCATCAACATCTCGCAGGACACCGCCGACGCCGTGAAGCCGTCCGCGGAACTGCGGCAGGCCGTGGACAACGCTCTCGCCCGGGACGTCGTGGTCGTCGCCTCGGCCGGCAACGACGGCCTCGGCGGCAACGTCAAGGAGACCTACCCGGCGTCCTTCAAGGGCGTGCTCGCCGTCGCCTCCTCGGACCGGAACAACGAAAGGGCGGCCTTCTCCCAGTCCGGCGACTTCGTCGGCATCGCCGCCCCCGGGGTGGACATGGTCTCCACGGTTCCCGGAGGCGGACACTGCGCCGACAACGGAACCAGTTTCTCCGCCCCGTACGTCGCGGGAGTCGCCGCCCTGATCAAGGCGAAGCACCCCGACTGGACGCAGGAGCAGATCGTCGCGCAGATGCAGCAGACGGCGGAACGCTCGGTCGCGGGCCACGACATCCTGGTCGGCTGGGGCGTGGTCGACCCGGTTCGCGCCCTCACCGAGGACGACAAGCCGATCGACCGCCCGGTCGCGAGCGAAGGGATGAGCAAGGGCAAAGCCCCCACTCCCGCCGAACTCCACCTGGGCGAATCGGCCGACGAGCGGAACGCGCGCCTGGCGACGTATGTCATGGTCGGCGGCGGCGTCCTGGTGGCGGCCATCGCGGGTACGGCTGTGGCGGTACGGGACAACCGGAGACGCGCGGGGCGCCTGGCGGGGGAGGCATGACGACGGGAACGGTGACCAAGAGCGAAGAGTCGGTCATGAGACAAGTCACGTGACTCGCAAGTCGATTGGCGCTGTCGTACGCAGTGACTAGAGTTGTCGGGATGAGATCGGATCGGACCGCGTCAGTGCGATAGCAACGCGGGACGATCCGAGCAAACGGGGATGCGGAACGGGGAGGACGGCATTGTGACCGATCCAGGTGGCGGTGGCGGTACGGGTGACCTCAGGCGCGGAGTGGGTGCGCTGGAGAAGTTCAAGAGTCGTGTAGACGCCCTGCTGGCGGACTTCGAGGGCTCGGCGGCCAGCAAGACGAAGGTCGCCGACCAGAAGGTCTCGCGGGCCTCACTGAGCGGCCCGAACGCACGCTTCGCCGAGGCGGACGGCCTCTACACCCAGTACAACCGGGTCCACTCCTCCCTCGTCTCGCTCTCCAAGTCGCTCGGCGACCAGATCGAGTACCTGAGCCTGGGCGTGCACGCGGCAGCCGTCGGCTTCGACAACGTCGAGGACGACATCAGGCGGCGGTTCTACGAGATCCAGACGCGCATGGAACAGGAACGCGAGAAGCACGCGAAGGCCGAGCAGGCGAAGCCTGAACAGACCAACAACGACCAGCAGTCGGACGCCGGGTGGGCAGCGGAATGAGCGACGAGAAGCAGCCGAACCTGACCCCCGCCGAGCAGTCGGAGCAGGACGAGGGACGGGTCCAGACCCAGATCGTCGTCACGGACATGACCGAGACGGTCGGCCGGGTCATGGAATCCTTCGGCTTCGGTAACCCCCGCACCGGGGGCCGTACCTCTTTCGAGGGACACCAGCTCAACGCGCTCATCGACATGGTGGAGAACTCCAACCCGGAACACCTGGAGAGCGCCGGCGAAGCCCTCTGGAAGGCCAGGGACGCCATCCGGCGCGCGGCGAAGGAGCTGAAGGACCACCTCAAGGGAGTCGACTGGGAAGGCGAGTCGGGCACGGCCTTCCGAGCCTTCGGCACGGGCCTGGTCGCCCACGCCGAGAAGCTGGGCGACTTCGCGGACGCGGCCGGCACCCAGATCACGGTTGCGGGCACCGGCCTGGCGTCAGTGAAGAGCGCTATGCCGCCGCGTGACAGTCGGATGATCCAGACAGACGTGAAGGACATCCTGTTCCCGGCCCGGACCGAGACGAACCCGCAGTACGCGGCTGCGCTTGAGGTGGAGAAGAACCGCCAGGAGGCGATCAACCAGATCAACCGGTTGGCGTCGTACTACTCGGTCTCCGAGGAAGTGCTGGCGGGGCAGGAGCCGCCGCGGTTCGATAAACCGCTGGGTATCTATATGCCTCCGCCGAGGGATCGTTGGGGCACCCCGACCTCCGGTACTTCCGGCGAGCGCTCCGAGAGTCTCGGCAACAGTCCAGTGCCAGACTCTTCAGGACGCTCTACGGCGGGGGACCCCGCTCCGGTAGCCACAACCAGTAGGCCACCAGCTCAGGTTCTCGGCTCGGCACCCTTGCCGGACGGGAGCACAGCTACGGAGATCAATAGCGTCAAAACGCCGCCTGCTCCGACGACGATTACCGGCACGCCTCCGCTCCCGTCGCCCACGCCCACGACGGGGCCCACTGTTCCGCAGCCCTCGCTCGTTCCGCCGCCCTTCATGACCACCACGCAGGGGAACCCGCCGCGTACGACAGGGCCTGCAACGCAACGGACGGTGAACCCGGCAGGCCCGAGCTTGGGTAAGGCGCAGCCCACCGGGGGAGGGCCCGTGGCCAAGGGCCCGGGTGGGCCCCCGGTCGGCCGTCCCAGCCCCATGGGAGGTGGAGGGACGTCCACCCGTCCACCGGTCGGGCCGCAGGCGCCGATCACTGGCAGTTCCACTCCGACCGGTGGACGACCGGTTACCGGCCAAGGAGGAACGTCCACAGTCGGAGGTCCTCGTGGGGGAGGGAGAACCGGCATCGTCGGCGGAACCCCTCAGAATGCGCCCCAGGGAAGGATCGGAGCTGCCGGTCAGCGGGGCGTGATCGGAGGACGTGGAGCAGCGGCTGCCGCATCCCGGCCCGGCGGACGGCCCGCTCAGGCTTCGGGAGCCAACGGAGTCATGGGTGCTCCCCGCAAGGTTGGGGGAGCCAGCTCGAATGCCAAGGGCTTCACGGCCGGTGGGGCAGGGCTCGTCCGTGGTCCTGCTGGCCGGCGGAATTCCGGCCGGGAGGAAGAGGACGGCAACGGTTCGACCCGTCCCGACTACCTGACGGAAGACGAAGAGACGTGGAATGCCGGTCGGCGCGGAGCCGTGCCGCCGGTGGTCGAGTAGCAGCCCCATGGAAGGTACGGAAGCCGGGATGACAGCAGGAATGAGCCGAGCTCAGAGGCGCGTACGTGGGCTCGGCGCGTTGGCTGTGGCCGCTTCGTGGAGTGTGTTGTTCGTCGGCGCGGCGCAGCCCGCCGCAGCCGACACGCAGTCGAAGCAGTGGTATCTCAGCGCGATGCAGGCTGAGGACATGTGGAAGGTCACAACGGGCGAAGGCGTCAAAGTCGCTGTCATTGACTCGGGTGTGAATTCGTCCACGCCGTCGCTGCAGGGACAAGTGCTCAAGGGAGTCGACGCAACCGAGGCGCCAGGCGACGAAACCGACGACTATGACGGTCATGGTACGACGATGGCTGAGTTGATCGCCGGGACAGGCAAGGGAGGCGGTCTGAAGGGACTCGCCCCGGGAGCCAAGATCATTCCTCTGCGCGTTGCCCTGGGCGAGTTCGAGAAGAAGAAGCCTTCCATCACGATCCAGGACACGGCGAACGCCATCCGTGCTGCGGCCGACGGTGATGCACGGATCATCAGCATGTCCTTCGGTGGCTTTTACTTCTCGCCTCAGGAACATGAAGCGATCAAGTACGCAGAAAGTAAAGGCAAGCTGCTCTTTGCGGCCGTAGGGAATGAAGGGCACAAGAAGAACAAGCAGGGGTATCCAGCCGCTTTCCCTGAGGTAGTGGGTATCGCTTCAGCAGACCGCAAGGGGAAGGTCTCCTTCTATTCGCAGCACGCGGGCACGGTGGATGTAGCGTCCCCCGGGAGCGACGTCCCGTACTGGTGCGACAACTCCTTCAAGAGCTACTGCGACGGCGACGGCGGCACCAGCGCCGCCACCGCCATCGCCTCCGCCTCCGCCGCCCTCGTCTGGTCCCTCCACCCCGACTGGACCGCCAACCAGGTGCTCAACGTCCTCTTCGACACGGCTGGCCGTGACTGGAAGAAGGGCGAGACCAGCAAGTACCTCGGTCACGGTCTGATCCGCCCTTCGATGAACGTCCTCAAGGGCAAGGGCGACCCCGGCGACCCGGACATCAGCCCGCTCACCAAGGAGAGGACGACCGGCCCCGCCGACCCGTCCAAGAAGCCCGACGCCTCGACCTCCGCCTCGCCGCAGCCCGCCAAGAACGGCGCGGAGGCCGACAAGCCCGTGGCGGCAGAAGAAGCCAAGTCCTCCGGGGACGAAAGCCAGTTGGGCCTGATCCTCGGAGTGGCCGCAGCTGTGGTCGTGCTCGGAGGAGTGGCCTACGCCGTGGTCCGCAGGCGTAGGGCCGCTTGACCGCACGTTCCGCATGTACCGGCCGGCGACCCGTGCCGGCCTTGCAGAACCAACCGAAAGGGAAGAGAGAACCATGGCAGATCAGAAGGTCTCAGATGCCGCGCTCCTGAAGCTGGAGGGTGACCTCAGCATCAAGTTCGACTCGGTGAAGGGGCAGCTCCGGCAGCTCCAGGCGACGATCGACAACCTCGAAGGCAAGTGGAAGGGCATCGGAGCCAACCACTTCAACCAGAAGCAGACCGAGATCAACAACCGCATGGTCAGCCTGGCCAAGCAGCTCGTCCGCTTCCAGGAGTCCATCAAGGCCGCCCGTACCATCTCGGGCGACAACGAGGACGAGATCCGCCAGGCCCTCGCGGGTGTGGACGTCGTCGAGGGCCACAACACCAGCGCCAAGGAACAGTCGTCCAGCCTGAACAGCTTCTGACCCTTATCCCGTAACTCGAAAGCAGCGGAGGACCGCATGGGAAACAACGACGGTACGACGGTCGTCACTTACGCGAGCCTGGATCTCGCGGCCGGTGAGATCCGGAAGCAGGCCAAGCAGCTCGACATGGACCTCAAGGAGATCCAGTCCATGATCGCGAAGGTCTCGGAAGTGTGGGAGGGAGAGGCGAAGCGCGCCTACACCGCCGCCCAGGACAGGTGGAGGACGGACGCCGACGCCATCCGCGGCAACCTCGATGACATCGCCAGGAAGGTCAGCGAGGCGTCGCCCATCTACCGCAGCGGTGACAAGCGGGCGGCAGCGAACTTCTGACGAAGTTCGACCACAGCACCAAAAGCACCACAGAAACTGCACTACACAGCAGCACAGCACATCACATCAGGGTGGACACGCGCGGGAGGTGTCCACCCTGAGCTGTACCCCGAAGCCGAGCCGGGCCTGCTCAAGAGCGTCGGATCGGAGGCGGGGGCGGGACGCACGATCCATCCGTGCCTCCCGCCCCCGCTCCGCCCCGGGCCCCTGCCTCAGCGGCCCGCCGCTACCCCTCCACGAGTCCCGTCTGCACCAACGGGTTCCCCCGGCGCCGGGTGACGAAGATGCCCCGGCCCGCAGGCATCGGGCGCGGTCGTACGTTGCCGAGGATGTCGCCCTCGTTCGGGTCGCCCGACAGCATCACGCCCTGTGCGCCCAGCTCGATCATGCGCTGGAGGAAGGGCTCGTACAGGGCCCGGCTCGCCCCCGCCGTGTTGCGGGCGATGATGAAGCGGACGCCCACGTCACGGGCGAACGGCAGCAGCTCCGTGATCGCCGACAGCGGGTTGCCGCTCGACGTGGAGACCAGGTCGAAGTCGTCGATGACGACGTACACCGTGGGGCCCTGCCACCAGCTCTGGTCGCGCAACTCCTGCGCCGTGACGTCGGCGGACGGTGTGCGGCGCTTCATCAGGTCGTGCAGCGCCGCCATGTGATGTTCCATGTTGTTGGACATCGGGATGTACTCCGCCAGGTGCGACCGCGGGGTCACATCGAGCAGCGAACGCCGGTTGTCGATGACGAAGAGCTTGCAGGAATCGCCGTCGTACCGCTCGGTCAGCTGCTTGATCAGCAGCCGCAGCAGGTTGGACTTCCCGGACTCGCTCTCGCCGAACGCCAGGAAGAACGGGTCCTGCTCGAAGTTCAGGAACACCGGCTCCAGATTGTTCTCGTCGATACCGAAAGCGACGCCCCGCTCCGGTACCGCGTAGCCGGCCGGGAGCTGGCTCGCCGGCAGCTCGCGCGGCAGCAGACGCACCCCCGGGGCGGGCGCGGCCGTCCAGTGCCGGGCGACCTCCTGGTTCATCGCCGCGGTGGCCTCCGAGAGGTCGCTGTCGGAGTTGATGCTGTCGATCCGCGGCACCGCCGCCATGAAGTGCAGCTTCTCCGGGGTCAGACCGCGGCCCGGCACCCCGGCGGGCACGTTGGCCGCCACCTTGCGGTCCAGTTCGGAGTCCATCACGTCGCCGAGCCGCAGCTCCAGGCGGTTCATCAGGTGGTCCTTCAGACTGGCCCGCACCTCCATGGAACGCGACGCCGTGACGATCAGGTGGATGCCGTAACCCAGCCCGCGGGCCGCGATGTCCGTGGCCGCCGTCTCCAGCCCCTCGTAGTCCGTCCGGAAGCTGCCCCACCCGTCGATGACCAGGAACACGTCACCCCACGGCTGGTCCGTCACCGAGATGTCACCGCGCGCCCGCAGCCTGCGGAACGTGGCGATGGAGTCGATCCCGGCACTGCGGAAGTACTCCTCGCGCCGCGCCATGATGCCGTACACCTCGGCGACCGTACGGCGTACCCGCTCGGGGTCGAGGCGGGACGCGACGCCGCCGACGTGCGGCAGACCCGCGATCGAGGACATACCGCCACCACCGAAGTCGAGGCCGTAGAACTGGACCTCCTCCGGTGTGTGGGTGAGCGCGAAGCCGGCGATGAGCGTCCGCAGCAGCGTCGACTTCCCCGACTGCGGCCCTCCGGTGATCTGCATGTGGCCGGCGGCGCCGGAGAAGTCCCGGTAGAGGGTGTCGCGCCGCTGCTCGAACGGCTTGTCGATGACGCCAAGGGGCACGACCAGCCGGCCGGCTCCCTCGAAGCCGGGCTGCGTCAGCCCCCGTCCCTGCACCGGGGAGAGCCCCGGAAGCAGTTCGTCCAGCGACGGCGGATTGTCCAGTGGCGGCAGCCACACCTGGTGGGCGGAGGCCCCGCGGCCCTCCAGACGGCGCACGATCACATCGAGCACCGTGTCCGCCAGCGCGTCGTCCTGCGTCGCACGTTGATCCGGTACGCCTCCGGGCTGCGCCGCCGGCTGGACGTACCGCACCGGAACCGGAGCGGCCGTGAACGGAACCGGCCTGCGGTCCACCGGGAGCGGCGCACCCGGCGCGACGGCCCGGTGCGCGCCCGAGCGGTACACCCCGGAGACGTACGCGGCCTTGAACCGCACCATCTCCTCCGTACCGAACTTGAGCAGCCCGGAACCGGGCACGTTGGGCAGGTGGTACGCGTCGGGCACACCGATCGCGGCCCGGGACTCGGCCGCCGAGAACGTCCGCAGACCCACCCGGTACGACAGATACGTCTCCAGACCGCGCAGCCGCCCCTCCTCCAGACGCTGCGAGGCCAGCAGCAGATGCACACCCAGCGAACGGCCGATACGGCCGATCTGGACGAACATCTCGATGAAGTCGGGTTTGGCGGTGAGAAGTTCACTGAACTCGTCGATGACCAGGACGAGCGAGGGGATCGGCTGCAGGGGCGCACCGGCCGCGCGCGCCTTCTCGTAGTCGTGGATGTTGGCGTAGTTGCCCGCGTCGCGCAGCATCTCCTGCCGGCGGTTGAGCTCACCGCTGATGGAGTCACCCATACGGTCGACCAGCGTCAGGTCGTCCGCGAGGTTGGTGATCACAGCCGCGACGTGAGGCATCTGCGCCATACCGGCGAAGGTCGCACCGCCCTTGAAGTCGGCGAGAACGAAGTTGAGCGTCTCCGAGGTGTGGGTGACGGCGAGACCGAGCACCAGCGTACGCAGCAGCTCGGACTTGCCGGAACCGGTGGCGCCGACGCACAGACCGTGCGGACCCATACCCTCCTGGGCCGCCTCCTTGAGGTCCAGCATCACAGGCGCGCCGTCCTCGCCCACCCCGATCGGCACTCGCAGCCGCTCCGCCTGCGACCGCGGCCGCCAGGTCCGGCTGACCTCGATCGAGGCGGCGTCCCCCAGGTTCAGCAGATCGGTGAACTCCAGGTTGGCCAGCAGGGGTTCGTCGTCGTCCCCGCCGGTGGCCATGTGCAGCGGGGCCAGCTGGCGGGCGAGCGCCTCGGCGGCCTCGTAGCTCAGCAGGTCCGGTACCCCGTCGTAGACGAGCCCCTGGCCCGACTCCAGCTGCAACGACTTCGGCTGCACCACGATCGAGAGGCCCCCGCGGGACCCGGTGACCTCACCCGGCACCACTTCGATGACCGTCACACCCTGGAGGCCCTCCGCCGAGGCGAGCACCGACATGGGGGGCACCGACTCGCCGTCCAGGACCACCACGACGTGCGGCTGCTCCATGAGCGGCTGACCGCCCGGCTGGAAGCGGGGCCTGCCCTCCAGGCGTCCGGCCAGCAGCTCCTCCAGGGCCAGGGCGTTGGTGGTGATGAGGCGCCGGCTCCCCGCTCCGTCCACGGGCCCGGAGGTCTGGGCGTGCGGGAGCCACTTCGCCCACTCCCACTGCGGCGCGGCCTCCGTGCCGGTCGCGACCGCGATCACCAGGTCCTGGGGGGAGTGCAGAGAGGCCAGCCCGCCGACCACGGCCCGCGCGGCGGAGCGCGCGGAATCCGCGTGGCCGCTGATCGTGAGGTGGTAGAACGCCCGCAGCGAGACGGCCATGGGCAGACCGTCCAGCGTGGAGTGCGTCGCCAGGAACTGCTGCATGGCCCCGGCGGCCAGCGGTTCCAGTTCGTCCACGGGCGCCGTCTCGGGCGCGATGAGCGGCGTGGCCAGCTCCTGACTGCCCAGCCCGATGCGCACCTGCGCGAAGTCCGCGTCACCGGCACGCCGCTCCCACACCCGGCTGCCCTCGGCGACGAGCGCCCACAACTGCTCGGGAGAGGGGTGGAGGTAGAACTGCGCGTCCCGCTGCTTGCGGGCCGTCTTCAGCACCGTGCGCCGGGTCTGCGTCAGGTACTTCAGGTAGTCGCGGCGCATGTCCGCCAGCTCGCCCTGAGTGCCGCGCCGGTACCGCACGAGCATCGCGATGGCCATGGCCAGCGTCGAGGCGATCATGATCATGCCCATGATGCGCATGATCGGGTTCGGCGTCATGAAGAAGAAGACGACGGAACCACCCATGCCCAGCATCGGCAGGAGCTGCATCAGCGCCCCCTCCTGCTGGCCCCGGGGGAGTTCCGGCGGAGGTTGCAACTGCACCTGCTCGACCGGCACTTCGGTGGGCAGGGCCCGCGGCGGGCGCTTGACGACGATCTGGCTCACAGCTCACCAATTCCCTTGCCGGACGGAAGTGTTCCTATCGGCGCCCCCGTGGCGACGGGCTCCATCCGCGGGAAGGATCCTACTGGCGAAGCGGCGGTCCCATGGCGGTAGGGTGTCGCGACGCATGTACGCATCCGCTAACTGATCCGAGAAGACGGTCATTCGGGACGAGCGGTGCGATCCGTGGTCCCGGCGGTGTGATTCCGGCAGAAGCGGACGCGACCCGGCGGAAGCGGCGCAGACAGCAGCAGGACAAGCCAGTAGGGGGAGCAACAGGTGACCATGACGGCCCAAGCGGCAGCCACCGGATCCGGTCGGCAGAGTCACGGGACCCCGTCCGGCAGCGGCACCGGATTCTGCCGGGTCACGGTCGTCGCGCCCGACAGCCGTGTCGACGTGGCCCTGCCCGAGGACATCCCCGTAGCCGATCTGTATCCCGAGATCCTCCGGCTGTCCGGACAGAGCCCCGCTCCCGGCGCACCCGTCGGCTACCACCTGGTGCGCCGCGACGGCACCGTCCTGGACAGCGCCCGTACGCTCGCCGGCCACCGCATTCTCGACGGCGAGCTGCTGTCGATGCGGCCCTTCTCCGAATCGCTGCCCCCCGCCGTCTTCGACGACGTGTCGGACGCCGTCGCCACCGCCGTGGCCAAGGACCGCACGCTCTGGGGCGACGCCCTCATGCGCGGGGCCGGCCTCTTCGGCGGCTCCGTCCTGCTGACACTGCTCGGTTTCGTGCTGTGGACCGCCGATCCGCGCCACGACATGAACGGCCTGCCCGGAATCCTGGCGGGCATCGTCGCCCTGCTCCTGCTCGCCTTCGCCTGTGTGCGTGCGCGGGTGTACGACGACCGTGCCTCGTCCATCGCGCTCGGCACCGGGGCCCTGGTGAACGCGGCGGTGGCCGGTTCCGGTCTGCTGCCCCTGAGCGCCGGGCAGGGCGTCGGACGGCTTCAGTTCCTGCTCGCCTGTGCGGCCGTCCTGGTCGTGGCGGTCATTCTGATGATCGTCGCGCCCGGCGGGGACGGGCCGTTCGTCGCGTTCGTCTTCGCGAGCGCCGTCGGCCTCCTGGTCACCTTCATCGCGATCCTGAGCGACATGAGGCCGATCGAGGCCGCCGCCGTGTGCTCCCCGCTCGCCGTGGGGGCTCTCGCCTTCCTGCCGGGACTCTCCACCCGCTTCGCCCGGCTGCCCATCGGGTTCGA
Organism: Streptomyces sp. CNB091; assembly: GCF_000377965.1. Classification (NCBI taxonomy): domain Bacteria; kingdom Bacillati; phylum Actinomycetota; class Actinomycetes; order Kitasatosporales; family Streptomycetaceae; genus Streptomyces; species Streptomyces sp. CNB091. The sequence continues at coordinate 11,802 of NZ_KB899008.1, read as the reverse complement.
GCCGCCCCGCACCACGGTCGGTGACTACGGGACCTCCGAGCCCGCGTCCACGGGCCCGGTGGACGCCGTACGCCTCGCCGCCCAGGCGCGGCGCGGCCATGAACTGCTCCTCGGCCTGGTCGGCGGCTGCGCCCTGGTCGCCGTGGCCGCCGCAGCGGTGCTGGGATTCTCGAACAACGTCTGGGGTCAGCTGCTCGCCCTGGCCACCGGCGTCGCCATGCTGATGCGCGCCCATCTGTTCCGCTACACGGCCCAGGTCGGCTGCGCGCTCGCCGCGGGCCTCGGCTCCCTCGTCCTGCTGGGCCTGGGGCTGTCCCTCAACCCGCCGGTCGCCCTGGTGCGCGACGCGCTGCGGGGAGACGGCGCCGCACTCGACATCCGTACGGTGTGGCTCGCCGCCGCGGTCGCCGGCGTCGCCGTCCTGATCACCGCCATCGGCCTGATCGTGCCGCGCAAGGGGGTGACCCCGTTCTGGGGACGCTTCCTGGAGATCGCCGAGACGGTCGTCCTGCTGACCCTGCTCCCGCTCTGCCTCGCGGTCTTCGACGTCTACCACTCGATCCGGGCCCTCACCAGCTGATCACCAGAAGGCGTCGAAGGGCGTCGAATGATCACCGAAGGGCACGGGTCGATCAGCGACCGGCGGGCGGTGGTCGTTCAGCGCCGGGCACCGGCTGACCAGCGGTGAGGCATGACCCGAATGGCTGGTACTCTGTCCAGTGGCCGTTTGTGTACGCGTCCTCGGATCATCCTGGGGGCTGCGCTCATCGGACCTTCGCCTCCGAGTCACGGAAGCTCCCCTGAGATCAAGACCAGGGGCACTCGTGGGCGCTTCGAACATCAAGAGGAGTACGCGTGCCGCTCGACGCCGCTACGAAGAAGCAGATCATGTCCGAGTTCGCCCAGAAGGAGGGTGACACCGGATCCCCCGAGGTCCAGGTCGCCATGCTCTCCCGCCGGATCTCGGACCTGACGGAGCACCTCAAGACGCACAAGCACGACCACCACTCCCGTCGTGGTCTGCTGATCCTGGTCGGCCAGCGTCGCCGCCTCCTGCAGTACCTGGCCAAGAAGGACATCCAGCGCTTCCGTGCGCTCGTCGACCGCCTCGGCATCCGCCGTGGCGCGGCCGGCGGCGCCAAGTAAGGACGCTGTGGAAAGGGAGCGGTTCCCGCGTTTGAGGGGACCGCTCCCTTTGCCGTATGTGCACGACCGGTGTCAAGCTCAGTAACCTGGGTGCAGTGACACCCGCTCGCCCGAGAACGCATCAGCGGGAACGCGCGAGCAAAAAATGCAGGACGCAAGAACGCAGGAACGAGGGAGAGGCGCGACGACGCCGCCGCCGGTCCTCGGTAGTGGCCCCCGGGAACATGCCCGGGAGCTTCGATCGAAGACCGGCCCGCATCCACGGTGCGCCTCTCCCGCACCGTCCCCCGCCACACGGGCGTGAGGACGAAAGACGACGAGTATGGAGAAATTACTAGTGGAGAACGAGACCCACTACGCCGAGGCCGTTATCGACAACGGAACCTTCGGCACCCGCACCATCCGCTTCGAGACGGGCCGCCTGGCCAAGCAGGCCGCAGGCTCCGCCGTCGCGTATCTGGACGACGACACCATGGTGCTGTCGGCCACCACCGCTTCCAAGCGGCCCAAGGACAACCTCGACTTCTTCCCCCTCACGGTGGACGTCGAGGAGCGGCAGTACGCGGCCGGCAAGATCCCCGGCTCCTTCTTCCGCCGTGAGGGCCGGCCCTCCGAGGACGCGATCCTCACCTGCCGCCTGATCGACCGGCCGCTGCGCCCCTCCTTCAAGAAGGGCCTGCGCAACGAGATCCAGATCGTCGAGACGATCATGGCGCTCAACCCCGACCACCTGTACGACGTGGTCGCGATCAACGCCGCCTCCTGCTCCACCATCCTGGCGGGCCTGCCCTTCTCCGGCCCGATCGGCGCCACCCGCGTCGCCCTGATCAAGGGCCAGTGGGTCGCGTTCCCGACGCACACCGAGCTCGAGGACGCCGTCTTCGACATGGTCGTCGCCGGTCGCGTCCTGGAGGACGGCGACGTCGCGATCATGATGGTTGAGGCCGAGGCCACCGAGAAGACCATCCAGCTCGTCAAGGACGGCGCCGAGGCTCCCACCGAGGAGATCGTCGCCGCCGGTCTGGACGCCGCGAAGCCCTTCATCAAGGCGCTCTGCAAGGCCCAGTCCGACCTGGCCTCCAAGGCCGCCAAGCCGGTCGGTGAGTTCCCGGTCTTCCTGGACTACCAGGACGACGTCTTCGAGGCGCTCTCCAAGGCCGTCACCTCCGACCTGACGCAGGCGCTCACCATCGCCGGCAAGCAGGACCGCGAGGCCGAGCTGGACCGCGTCAAGGAGATCGCCGCGGAGAAGCTCCTCCCGGCGTTCGAGGGCCGCGAGAAGGAGATCTCCGCCGCGTACCGCTCGCTGACCAAGAAGCTGGTCCGCGAGCGCGTCATCAAGGACAAGGTCCGCATCGACGGCCGTGGCGTCACGGACATCCGTACGCTCGCCGCCGAGGTCGAGGCCATCCCGCGCGTGCACGGCTCGGCGCTGTTCGAGCGTGGCGAGACCCAGATCCTGGGCGTCACCACCCTCAACATGCTCCGGATGGAGCAGCAGCTGGACACCCTCTCCCCGGTGACCCGCAAGCGCTACATGCACAACTACAACTTCCCGCCGTACTCCGTCGGCGAGACCGGCCGCGTGGGCTCGCCCAAGCGCCGCGAGATCGGCCACGGAGCGCTCGCCGAGCGCGCCATCGTGCCGGTCCTCCCCTCGCGCGAGGAGTTCCCCTACGCGATCCGCCAGGTCTCCGAGGCGCTGGGCTCCAACGGCTCGACGTCCATGGGCTCGGTCTGCGCCTCCACCATGTCGCTGCTGAACGCCGGTGTGCCCCTCAAGGCCGCCGTCGCCGGTATCGCCATGGGCCTGATCTCGCAGGAGATCGACGGCAAGACCCACTACGTCGCCCTCACCGACATCCTCGGTGCGGAGGACGCCTTCGGCGACATGGACTTCAAGGTCGCCGGCACGAAGCAGTTCGTGACCGCGCTCCAGCTCGACACCAAGCTCGACGGCATCCCCGCCTCGGTCCTGGCCGCCGCGCTGAAGCAGGCCCGTGACGCGCGTCTGCACATCCTGGACGTCATGAACGAGGCCATCGACGTCCCGGACGAGATGTCCCCGAACGCCCCGCGGATCATCACCGTCAAGATCCCGGTGGACAAGATCGGTGAGGTCATCGGCCCGAAGGGCAAGATGATCAACCAGATCCAGGAGGACACCGGCGCCGACATCACGATCGAGGACGACGGCACCATCTACATCGGTGCCCAGCAGGGTTCGCAGGCCGAGGCCGCCCGCGCCACGATCAACGCGATCGCCAACCCGACCATGCCGGAGGTCGGCGAGCGCTACCTGGGTACGGTCGTCAAGACCACCACCTTCGGTGCGTTCGTCTCGCTCATGCCGGGCAAGGACGGTCTGCTGCACATCTCGCAGATCCGCAAGCTCGCCGGTGGCAAGCGCGTGGAGAACGTCGAGGACGTGCTCGCCGTCGGCGCCAAGGTCCAGGTCGAGATCGCCGAGATCGACTCCCGCGGCAAGCTCTCCCTCATCCCCGTCGTCGAGGGTGAAGAGGACGAGACGAAGGACGACACCGACAAGTGACGTCCCGTAGTTCCGCGACGACGGCCCGCCCCTCTTCGGAGGGGCGGGCCGTCGCCCGTACCCAAACGCTTCTCCAGGGCAAGGACGGCATCGGCACCGTCCGCCGGACCGTCCTCCCCGGCGGTCTGCGGATCGTCACCGAGACCCTGCCCTCCGTCCGGTCCGCCACCTTCGGCATCTGGGCCAACGTCGGTTCCCGCGACGAGACGCCCACCCTGAACGGCGCGACCCACTACCTCGAACACCTCCTCTTCAAGGGCACCGCCAAGCGCACCGCCCTCGACATCTCCTCCGCGATCGACGCGGTCGGCGGCGAGATGAACGCCTTCACGGCGAAGGAGTACACCTGCTACTACGCGCGGGTCCTGGACACCGACCTGCCGCTGGCCATCGACGTCGTCTGCGACATGCTGACCGGCTCGCTGATCGCCCCCGAGGATGTCGACGCCGAGCGCGGCGTCATCCTCGAAGAGATCGCGATGACGGAGGACGACCCGGGCGACTGCGTGCACGACCTGTTCGCGCACACCATGCTCGGCGACACCCCCCTCGGCCGCCCCGTCCTCGGCACCGTCGACACGGTCAACGCGCTGAACCGCGGCCAGATCGCCCGCTTCTACAAGAAGCACTACGACCCCACGCACCTGGTCGTCGCCGCCGCCGGCAACGTCGACCACGCCACGGTCGTACGACAGGTCCGCAAGGCCTTCGAACGCGCCGGGGCCCTCTCCCGTCACGACGCCGCCCCCATGGCGCCCCGCGAGGGCTCCCGCACCCTGCGCACCGCCGGCAAGGTCGAGCTGCTGAACCGCAAGACCGAGCAGGCCCACGTGGTCCTCGGCATGCCCGGCCTCGCCCGCACCGACGAGCGCCGCTGGGCGCTCGGCGTGCTCAACACCGCCCTCGGCGGCGGCATGAGCTCCCGCCTCTTCCAGGAGGTCCGGGAGAAGCGCGGCCTGGCCTACAGCGTGTACTCGTACACCTTGGGCTTCGCCGACTGCGGCCTCTTCGGCGTGTACGCGGGCTGCCGCCCGAACCAGGTCCACGACGTCCTGAAGATCTGCCGCGACGAGCTGGACCGGGTCGCCACGCACGGCCTGGACGACGACGAGGTCGCCCGCGCCATCGGGCAGCTATCCGGTTCCACCGTCCTCGGCCTGGAGGACACCGGCGCGCTGATGAACCGTATCGGCAAGAGCGAGCTGTGCTGGGGCGAGCAGATGTCCGTCGACGACATGCTCACGCGCATCGCGGAGGTCACCCCCGACGACGTACGGGAGGTGGCGGGCGAGCTCCTCACCCGACGCCCCTCGCTCTCGGTCATCGGCCCGCTCAAGGACAAGCAGGCGGACCGCCTCCACGAAGCGGTCTCCTAATCCCCTAAGGAATCAAGATGAGCAAGCTGCGCGTAGCCGTTCTCGGTGCGAAGGGCCGCATCGGCTCAGAGGCCGTCACCGCGATCGAGGCCGCCGACGACCTGGAGCTGGTGGCGGCCCTGGGCCGGGGCGACGAGCTGGAGATCCTCACCGACACCGGCGCCCAGGCAGTCGTCGAGCTCACCACCCCCGCGTCGGTGATGGGCAACCTCGACTTCTGCGTCCGGCACGGCATCCACGCCGTCGTCGGCACCACGGGCTGGACCGACGAACGGCTCGCGCAGCTGACCACCTGGCTGGACGACTCCCCGGGAACGGGCGTCCTGATCGCCCCGAACTTCTCCATCGGCGCCGTCCTCACCATGAAGTTCGCGGAGCAGGCCGCCCGCTACTTCGAGTCCGTCGAGGTCGTCGAACTGCACCACCCGAACAAGGTCGACGCCCCCTCCGGCACCGCCACCCGCACCGCCCAGCTCATCGCGGCGGCCCGCGCCAAGGCGGGCAGCGCACCCCAGCCGGACGCCACCGCCACCGCGCTGGACGGCGCGCGCGGTGCGGACGTCGACGGCGTCCCGGTCCACGCGATCCGGCTCCGCGGCCTGCTGGCCCACCAGGAAGTGCTCCTCGGCGGCGAGGGCGAGACCCTCACCATCCGCCACGACTCCCTCCACCACAGCAGTTTCATGCCGGGCATCCTGCTCGGTGTCCGCCGCGTGGTGACCACTCCGGGCCTCACGTTCGGCCTGGAACACTTCCTCGACCTGAACTGACTGAGCCCCTCATGCGCGCAAAGATCACCTACATCGTCACGGCCGCCGTCCTGGTCTTCTACTTCGTCCTGGTCGGCAGCCGCGGCCTGATGCTCATCCGGCACGGCACGCTGGTCACGGTCACGTTCGGCGTCGCCGTGCTGATCCTGCCGGTGATCGGCGTCTGGTTCCTCTGGAAGAACACCCAGTTCGTCCGCCGCGCCAACGCCCTGGCAGCCGAGCTGGACGCGGAGGGCGGCCTGCCGGTCGACGACCTGGCCCGCACGCCGTCCGGCCGCATCGACCGGGACGCCGCCGACGCGGTCTTCACCAAGCGCCGCGAGGAGACGGAGGACGCCCCGGACGACTGGCGCACCTGGTTCAGGCTGGCGGTCGCCTACCAGGACGCGAGGGACACGCCGAGAGCCCGCAAGGCCATGCAGAGGGCCATCGCCCTGCACCGATCCAGCCCGGCGACCGCCTCCGCCCCGCCCGACGAGCCCGCACCCTCCGGTGCGTCCGACGCCCCCGCACCACCAAGCCCGACCGCACCACCAAGCCCGACCGCACCATCCGGCCCGTCCGGCGCTTGAGGACACCAACCAAGCCCGTCCGGCGATCGAGGACATCCCTCCCCGCGTACGCAGATGAGCCCGGGACCCCACCAGGGGCCCCGGGCTCATCCACGTACAAGCGACGGCTCACACCTGGCGGTACTCGTCCGCCCAGGCCTCCACCGCGTCCGTGGCCCGCTCGAACGCCTCCTCACGCCCGAGGAAGTCCGCGTTGTGGTCCGTGGTCAGCGGCGGCAGCGTCTCACCGCTCTGCCGGACCACGACGAGCGCCTGGCCCTGGACCGTACGGGGAAGACCCATCCACTTCACGGGCTGCTGGACCGTACGAACCGCGGACGTGCCGCTCCAGGCCACCGTGGTGGTCCGGAAGAACGCGACGCGCCGCACTCCGTGACGGCTGACCCAAGCGCCGACCCGCAGCAGTCGCAGGGCGGCGCCGATCAGCGCGCCGGCCAGAGCCAGGCACACGGTGGCGCCCGAAGGCGCTCCGGCCACACCGATGATCATGGCCGCGAGCAGAACGAACGAGGCCAGCAACAACAGGGTGGCCGCCGCCGCGACCCGCCACGGGCCGGGGCGGTAGGGCCGCCGCCAGCTGTCGTGGTCGTCGAACGGCAGTGCGACGTCCTCCGCGCTCGCGTCGAATGCGCGGTCGGCCGTCAGAAAGGGCAGGGGCACGACTCATCCTCACTCACAAGCACGCTCGATTGCTGTGCCCGGTGAGGCTACCGAGAGTGCCACCGGCCCGACCACCCCAGGGGGTCCGTACGAGTCAGCGGCGTACGAGTCAGCGACCCTGTGACGCTTCGGACTGCTTGCCGTGCGCCGGGGACTGCGGGGATTCGAGACCCGGGAGCCCCAGCAGCAGCGAGCCCACGAGGCCGGCGACCACGGTGAGCCCGACGAGGGACCGTCCCAGAAGTTCGGGAACGGTGGCGCGGGCCGAGGGAGGGGGAGTGACATTGCTGCGGAATCGGTCGGACTCGGCGACGAACGAGAACGGGACGGCTTCACGCCGGCGGAACATGAGGAAACTCTCCTTGATCTCAGTGACGGGTGCTGCTAATGAGTCAGACGTACGAGAGACCGGATCGGTGCCCGAATCGCCGTACTTGTTGGGGGAACTCCACGAACGGCTGCCCCGAGGTCGGCGCGTGCACGCGTGCCGACGGCCCGTAAAGTGGTCGCCGCCAGAGCGACGCCATTGGAAGGACCCCTGTCGGTGACCGACACTCCCGAACCCGCAAAGCCCCACTTCCGCAGCGACGTCACCGTCGAGCTGGTGAAGAGCGACGCGCGCGACGCGGACGTGCTGTTCGCCGCCCGGGTCTCCACCGCCGGCGAGCAGTCGCTCGAAGAGGTCACCAAGGACCCCGAGCGCTCCAAGGGGCTCATCAACTACCTCATGCGGGACCGGCACGGCAGCCCGTTCGAGCACAACTCGATGACGTTCTTCGTCAGCGCCCCGATCTTCGTCTTCCGCGAGTTCATGCGGCACCGCGTCGGCTGGTCGTACAACGAGGAATCGGGCCGCTACAGGGAGCTTGACCCGGTCTTCTACGTCCCCGGGACCTCCCGCAAGCTCGTCCAGCAGGGCCGCCCCGGCAAGTACGAGTTCGTCGAGGGCACCGAGGAGCAGTACGACCTGACGACCCGCGCCATGGAGGAGTCCTACCGGGCCTCCTACGCGGCGTACCAGGAGATGCTGGCCGCGGGCGTGGCCCGCGAGGTCGCCCGCGCGGTCCTGCCGGTCGGCCTCTTCTCCACCATGTACGCCACCTGCAACGCGCGCTCCCTGATGCACTTCCTCGGCCTGCGCACCCAGCACGAGCTGGCGAAGGTTCCGTCCTTCCCGCAGCGCGAGATCGAGATGGTCGGCGAGCAGATGGAAGCCCACTGGGAGCAGCTCATGCCGCTCACTCATGCGGCCTTCAACAAAAATGGACGGGTAGCCCCGTAGGCGGTGTCCGTATTGCGGCGTTTCGAGAAGTTCATCTAGGCTGATCAAACGGACCCGGCACTGCTTGAACCCCCGAGCAGGCAGTGCCGGGCTCCTCTTCCCCGTCCCCCCGAGGGGACCCCGCGCGCTGAGCAGCGAGTAGCGTGTTACCCATGGCTCCGATCTCCACTCCGCAGACCCCCTTCGGGCGGGTCCTCACCGCTATGGTCACGCCCTTCACGGCGGACGGCGCTCTCGACCTCGACGGCGCCCAGCGGCTCGCCGCCCACCTGGTGGACGCAGGCAATGACGGCCTGATCGTCAACGGCACCACCGGTGAGTCCCCGACCACCAGTGACACGGAGAAGGACCAGCTCGTACGGGCGGTGCTCGAAGCGGTCGGCGACCGAGCGCATGTCGTCGCCGGCATCGGCACCAACGACACCCGGCACAGCGTCGAGCTCGCCCGGACGGCCGAGCGCACCGGCGCCCACGGGCTGCTCGCCGTGACGCCGTACTACAACAAGCCGCCGCAGGAGGGCCTGCTCCGGCACTTCACGGCCATCGCCGACTCCACCGGCCTGCCCGTGATGTTGTACGACATCCCCGGCCGCAGCGGAGTGCCGATCGACACGGAGACCCTCGTCCGGCTGGCCGACCACCCGCGGATCGTCGCGAACAAGGACGCCAAGGGCGACCTGGGCCGCGCCAGCTGGGCCATCGCCGAATCGGGACTCGCCTGGTACTCCGGCGACGACATGCTCAACCTGCCGCTCCTCTCGGTCGGCGCGGTCGGCTTCGTCTCCGTGGTCGGCCACATGGTCACCCCCGAGCTCCGGGCCCTGATCGACGCGTACGTGAGCGGCGACGTCCAGAAGGCCACCGAGATCCACCAGAAGCTGCTCCCGGTCTTCACCGGGATGTTCCGCACCCAGGGCGTCATCACCACGAAGGCCGCCCTGACCCTCCAGGGACTCCCGGCCGGACCGCTGCGCCTGCCGCTGGTGGAACTCAGCGCCCAGGAGACGGCGCAGCTCAAGATCGATCTCGCCGCCGGCGGGGTACAGCTCTGAGCACCGACTTCTTTGAACACGGACTTCACAACTGAACACGCGAGGCGACTCGCATCGAGCACCACCCCAAGACAGCAGCAAGTGCACGAATGACATGCGCGCCACGTGCCTCAGCGGTACGTGGCGTGCGTGGTAAGGAGAGTCTTTTGAGTCATCCGCATCCTGAACTCGGTACCCCGCCGAAGCTCCCGAAGGGCGCCCTGCGGGTCACCCCGCTCGGCGGCCTGGGCGAGATCGGCCGCAACATGACGGTCTTCGAGTACGGCGGCCGCCTACTCATCGTCGACTGCGGCGTCCTCTTCCCCGAGGAGGAGCAGCCCGGCATCGACCTGATCCTTCCGGACTTCACCACGATCCGGGACCGCCTGGACGACGTCGAGGGCATCGTCCTCACGCACGGCCACGAGGACCACATCGGTGGTGTCCCGTACCTGCTGCGCCTGAAGCCGGACATCCCCCTCATCGGCTCGAAGCTGACCCTCGCGCTCATCGAGGCGAAGCTCCAGGAGCACCGGATCCGCCCGTACACCCTTGAGGTCACCGAGGGCCAGCGCGAGCGCATCGGCGTCTTCGACTGCGAGTTCATCGCGGTCAACCACTCCATCCCGGACGCTCTCGCCGTCGCCATCCGCACCCCTGCGGGCATGGCCGTGGCCACCGGTGACTTCAAGATGGACCAGCTTCCGCTGGACGGCCGTCTCACCGACCTCCACGCGTTCGCCCGGCTGAGCGAGGAAGGCATCGACCTCCTCCTCTCCGACTCCACGAACGCCGAGGTTCCCGGCTTCGTGCCGCCGGAGCGGGACATCTCCAACGTCCTGCGCACGGTCTTCGCGAACGCCCAGAAGCGCATCATCGTGGCGAGCTTCGCCAGCCATGTGCACCGCATCCAGCAGATCCTGGACGCCGCACACGAGTATGGCCGCAGGGTCGCCTTCGTCGGCCGGTCGATGGTCCGCAACATGGGCATCGCCCGCGACCTGGGCTATCTGAAGGTTCCCGCCGGACTGGTCGTCGACGTCAAGACCCTCGACGACCTCCCGGACGACGAGGTCGTGCTGGTCTGCACGGGTTCGCAGGGCGAGCCGATGGCCGCCCTCTCCCGGATGGCCAACCGCGACCACCAGATCCGGATCGTCCCGGGCGACACGGTGATCCTCGCGTCGTCCCTGATCCCGGGCAACGAGAACGCGGTCTACCGCGTGATCAACGGCCTGACCCGCTGGGGCGCCAACGTCGTCCACAAGGGCAACGCCAAGGTCCACGTCTCGGGCCACGCCTCGGCCGGCGAGCTGCTGTACTTCTACAACATCTGCAAGCCGAAGAACCTGATGCCGGTCCACGGCGAATGGCGCCACCTGCGCGCCAACGCCGAACTGGGCGCCCTTACCGGCGTGCCGAAGGACCACATCGTCATTGCCGAGGACGGCGTGGTCGTCGACCTCATCGACGGCAAGGCGAAGATCGTCGGCAAGGTCCAGGCCGGGTACGTCTACGTCGACGGCCTCTCCGTCGGAGACGTCACCGAGACCTCCCTCAAGGACCGCCGCATCCTCGGCGACGAGGGCATCATCTCGGTGTTCATCGTGGTCGACAGCTCCTCCGGCAAGATCGTGGGCGGTCCCCACATCCAGGCCCGGGGCTCCGGTATCGACGACGGCGCCTTCGTGGCCGTCACGCCGAAGATCCAGGAAGCCCTGGACAAGTCGGCGCAGGACGGCGTGATGGAGCCCCACCAGCTCCAGCAGATGGTCCGCCGGGTCGTCGGCAAGTGGGTGTCCGACACCTACCGCCGGCGCCCGATGATCCTTCCGGTCGTCGTCGAGGTCTGATCCCTCACGACCGCCTGACCTGGAGCGGGGCCCCCGATTTGCATCGGGGAGCCCCGCTCCAGTACGTTTACGTCTCCGCCTGAACGGGAAGCACCGCGCGCACTCGTGCGCCTGGGAAGCCCCGGACGGGGCGGGAATTCCGACTCAGAATCTCTGATAAAGTCGGATCCGCCGAAAGGTAAGGCCACTCCGCAGGCCATCAGAAATCGAATTCGAACCGGAAACGGAACGGAAAAGAGTCTGGTAAAGTCGGACTCGCTGGAAAGGGAGAACGCGAAAGCGGAGGACCTGGAAAGCGAGATGTGAGACCCGCTTCGACCGGGAATCGGACAAGAAAGAGTCTGATAGAGTCGGAAACGCAAGACAGCAAGACAAAGAAGTAAACGAAGGGAAGCGCCCGGAGGGCCCCGGTGAAACGGGACCGAAGGAAGCGTCCGTTCCTTGAGAACTCAACAGCGTGCCAAAAGTCAACGCCAGATATGTTGATACCCCGGCCTGCTTCGGCAGGTTGGTGGTTCCTTTGAAAGTCCTACGGGTTCACTTCGGTGACCGGTAGGCAAT